>VEPI01000093.1:0-42179 GCA_012026935.1 Melioribacter sp.
ATAAGATTTCCAATCATTGTAATCGAAATGCCACCATTCAAATTCGTAAACAGTAAATCCTTCGCTTTCCATTTCGGTTCGGAGTAAGTCGCGGAGATTTCTTTGTTCATCGGTTCCGCCGTTATAATTCGGGTAAGCCCGCTCGGACATTTCATCGTAAAGACTCGGCATCACAACAGGCTTTCCGGTTTTAAGATCTAAGAGAGTAAGATCAACAGCGCATCCGCGGTTATGTCTTGAACCTTTTAACGGATCGGCAACAAATTTTTTTGAATCATCCGGAGTAGCATCCCAAAAAACTTTTGTAATATACCACGGACGGTATGCATCGTGTATTAGTAAACCGTAACCCTTAGACTGCAATTTTTTATTTACACGCACAACTGCTTCTGCGGCGGGTCTTTGTAAAAATGCTCTTGCCTGACTGTATAAAGGTGTACTTAGAAAATTATTATTTGTTGCATAACGGATATCAAGGCGGATGGTTGAATCAAGTTTTACTAATTCAACAAGATCTGCTTTCTTAAACTCTCCAATCTCAACAGGTGGGGAAGCGGTTAATGCTTCTGCAATTAATTGATCAACAGGACGAAGAGGAGTGATGTTAACATTCTGCCCGCTTGAACATGCCGGTAGAGTAATGAAAAAGGAAAGGAAGATAATTTTTATAATAGAATTTCCGGTAGATCTGTTATTCCGCATAATTAATTTATCCTTGTGTTGGATTCAACATAACTTAAAAGGGAATTGTTGTCAATCTCAAACTGTCTTTGCGATCCGGACGAAGTCTGGAGAAGCAATCTCTTTTGGTATGAGGTTTAGATTGCTTCGTCGTTCTTCGACAAGCTCAGAACTCCTCGCGATGACAATCCTTCGTTTTTTGCGCCGTTAAAAAGGGTGAGTAAACTCTAAATTAATTATATTTATACAGAGATAATTCGCATAAGAACTATGTACCGGCAAAATGCACAAAAAAATATTGTTGTAATTGGCGGCAATGCTGCTGGCCCGGCTGCGGCGGCAAAAGCTAAACGCATCGCTCCCGATTTGAACGTTTTAATGATCGAAGCGGGAGAGTTTATTTCCACGGGCACGTGCGAGCTCCCGTACGTTCTTTCTGGTGAAATTAAAAATTATGAAGATATTGTTTTCTTCAGTGCGGATTCATTCCAAAAAGAAAAAGGTGTTAAGATTCTCACATCTCACTTTGTTGAAAAGATAGACAGGAATAAAAAAAATCTTACTGTAAAAAATCTTAAAGACGGAAATAAATTTGAACAGCCGTATGATAAACTTATCTTATGCACCGGCTCTAATGCAAAATCAATTCCGTCAATTCCAAATAATCTTTCAAATGTTTTTACTCTCAAATCTGTTAGCGACCTGATTAATATTAAAAATTATTTAGAACGGAATAATGTCCGCAATGTTCTTGTTATCGGTGCAGGATATATCGGTTTGGAAACGGCAGATGCGCTTAAAACTCTAGGTTATTCGGTAACAATTTTAGAAAAAGAAAATCTGCCTATGCCGGGACATGAAGATGAGACGCGTAATTTGATCCTCGATCTTCTTGAGCAGAATAATATTGAGTTTACCGGTGAAGCAAAAGATTATAGAGTTAAACAAGACGGACAGAAATTCTTAAATCTAAAATTACAGGGAAGAGTTCTTGAATATGATCTTGTACTTCTCTCCGTTGGATTTGAACCGAATAATAATCTGGCAGTCACATCAAAACTTGGTATTGGTAAATTTGGCGGGATTACTATTGACCAAAGATTAAAAACGAATGATCCGAATATTTATGCTGCGGGTGACTGCATCGAAGTTATCAATCGCCTCACAAGCAAACCGGATTATATCCCGCTTGCAACAATTGCTCAGCAGACGGGACATATTGCCGGTGAGAATGCAGCGGGTGGAAATTCGCAAGTTCATCCGTTCGTAAAAAATATTGCGGTAAAGATTTTCGGAAAGACTTTGGTATCCGTCGGATTGAATTCCGTCGAAGCGAAAAAATATTTTCATAACATCGGAGAAGTTCATGCTGTAATTCCGAATCTTGTTAAGGTTATGCCGGATTCGGAAAATGTTTTCGGCAAGATCATCTTTGATAAAAACAGTAAACTGATTCTCGGTGCCAACTTCTTAGGAAATAGAGAAGTTGTGGGTTATGGAGATTTGATTGCATCGTTCATATCAAACAAAATTAAAGCAGCGGAGTTGGCAAAAGTAAATTACAATTACACACCGCCGGTTTCTCCGTTTGTAAATCTTTTATCTGTTCTTGGAAGAAAAATAGAGAGTGCTAAATGAAAAAAATAGTTGTCGTTGATAATCCGCTTGTAAAACGAGATGTAACAATTTTGCGTGATAAAGAAACTGATCCGAACGGATTCCGTCTTGCGTTAGACCGCGTTTCGCATTCGATAGCAATCGAGATTAGTAAGTCGTTCGATTTGACAGAGTTTATTGTTGAAACTCCGCTTGAAAAAACCAAAGGATATAAATTTTCCAAACAAGTTATCCTTGTTCCCGTTTTGCGCGCCGGATTAAGTATGGTAAGCTCTTTCCTGGAAATGATTCCGGACGCAAAAGTGGGGCATATCGGTTTGCAGCGCGATGAAAAAACTTTACAACCGATTGATTATTATTACAAAACGCCAAAAAAATTAGATGAGTCAATTACAATTGTACTTGATCCGATGCTTGCAACCGGGGGAAGCGCAGTTGCTTCGTTCAACTCTCTGAAACAAAAGGGTGCAAAGAGATGCATTCTTGCTTGTTTGATTGCCGCACCGGAAGGAGTTGAAAAGATGAACAACGAACATCCTGATATTGAAATTTATACTGCTGCTTTGGATAGACAATTGAATTCTGTAGGCTATATTCTTCCGGGACTTGGTGATGCAGGTGATAGAAATTTTGGAACATTATAATTGAATAATAAATGGAACTGACGATTAGCATAAAACACCAGCGGATGCTTGAAGATCTTTTGAAGATCTGCAAAAAGAATCTTCCATCCGTTAATGAAGCGCTTATAAAAAAAGCTTTTCAGTTGAGCTATGAGTCGCATAAAAATGATTTCCGTGCATCGGGTGAACCGTATTTCAATCATCCGTACGAAGTTGCAATGATAGTTGCACGCGAAATTCCTCTTGATGATATCTCAGTAGTTAGCGCACTTCTTCACGATGTAGTTGAAGACAGTGATATTAGTCTGGATTTTATTTCGAAAGAATTTAGCAAAGAAGTTGCAGAAATAGTTGACGGCGTTACTAAAATAGGCGGAGTATTCAAAGGGCAGGAAATTACTCAGGCAGAAAATTACCGCAAGATGCTTCTTTCAATGGTAAAGGATGTTCGTGTAATTCTTGTAAAGTTCGCAGACCGTCTTCACAACATGCGTACGCTTGAGTTCGTTCACCCGCAAAAGCAAAGAAGAATTGCAAAAGAGACTTTGGAAATTTATGCACCGTTCGCTCACCGTTTCGGTTTGGGAATTTTAAAATGGGAAATGGAAGATCTTTCTTTCAAGTATCTAAACAAAGAAGCTTACGATGATATTGCGAACAAAATAAAAAATACACGCAAAGAAAGAGAATCATTTATCTCACGGTTTTCAAAACCGATTACTGAAAAACTGAACGAGCATAATATTAAATACGAACTTGGCGGGAGACCAAAGCATCTTTACAGCGTTTACAGGAAAATGATAATTCAAAACCGTCCGTTTGAAGATATATATGATCTTCTTGCTATAAGAATTATTTTGGAAAGCGACGACGCTAACGAATGTTATTATGTACTTGGAATTATTAATCAACTTTACAAACCGATTGCCGATCGTTTCAAAGATTTTATTTCCATCCCTAAGAAAAATAATTACCAATCAATTCACACAACTGTAATCGGTCCGGATGGTAAATTAGTCGAAGTTCAAATAAGAACAAGAAAGATGCATGAGATTGCAGAGCGTGGTGTTGCGGCTCATTGGAAATATAAAGAGAACAGATCAACAGACGATAAAGATCTTGAGGAATGGGTTAGCTGGATACGTGATATTTTTGAACATGCTTCCAAAGATGAAGCGACAAAAGAAATCTTAGCAAGTTTCAAACTAAATTTATACCAGGATGAGATTTACATCTTTACGCCGAAAGGTGATCTAAGAAGGCTGCCTTTAAACTCAACTCCTGTTGATTTTGCATTTGAGATTCACAGCAACGTAGGTTATAAATGTATCGGTGCAAAAATAAACGGCAAGATTGTTCCGCTTGATACCGTAATTCATAGCGGTGATCAAGTTGAGATTATTACGTCGAAGAATCAGCATCCTAATAAAAGCTGGCTGCAGTTCGTTCAGACGCACAAAGCAAAGAACAATATCCGCAAATACTTAAATAAAGAAGAAGAGAAACTTCTTGATTCCGGCAAAGAAATTTGGGAAAGGAAAATTAAAAAATTAAAACTCTCTTTTACTGCGGATGATATTACAAAGCTTGTACGCAAACTTAAGTTCGATAACAACCGGCAATTTTTTAGAGCGATTGCGCAAGACAAAGTAAACTTAGATGAGATATTAAATCCCACGGCGCCGGAAGAAAAAGAAGCATCAGAAGTTGCATTTGATAAATTTGCAAACATTGCTCGCAACACTGCCGGCGGAATTGTTGTTGAGGGCGATTCAAAAGGTTTTGCTTACACTTATGCAAAATGTTGTAATCCAATTCCCGGGGATCAAGTTGTTGGTTATGTAACAATTGGAGAAGGGATAAAAATTCATCGTAAGGATTGTAAGAACTTGATAACGATGATTAAGGCAAATGAAGAACGGTTGGTGCCGGTTAATTGGCCAAAAACAAACGGAGCTTTCTTCGTAGCAGGTTTAAGTATTAGAGGGGACGATGTTCCCGGAATCTTAAAAGACATTTCAAACAGTATTACTACTTATCAAAACACAAATATTAAGTCTGTAAACATTACTACAAATGATTCGATGTTTAGGGGAACGATTACGGTTTATGTTAAAGATTTGGAACACTTAACAAAATTAATTGAGCGATTAAAAAAGAACCGCGGAATCTATACTGTTGAAAGATTCGACGCAGAGAGTCAATAACCGTGGAATAATATTGAACGAAGAACGAATACTTGCAATTGATTACGGTACTAAAAGAATCGGTCTTGCTGTTACCGATCCGCTAAAGATTTTTGCTTACCCGTTAATTACACTTCCCAATGATTCAAAATTTTTCGAAAGATTAAAAAAGATTATTAATGAATATCATATTGTAAAAATAATTATTGGTTATCCGTTAAAAGAAAGCGGAGATGAATCAACAAGCTCTCAATCGGTATTAAAATTCAAAAGTGAATTAGAAAATAATATTAGTTTACCAATCGAATTGATTGATGAGAGATACTCATCTTCAATCGCACGTGAAAGAATAATACAATCTGTAGCTTCTAAGAAGAAGAGGCGTGATAAATCGTTATTGGACAAAAATGCCGCGGCAGTGATCTTAGAGGACTACTTAAACGCTTCTAAAAAATAAGATTAAAAGCTGTTGTAAAGTGATTAATAAATTGACATTTTTATCATTATAAATTATTTTGGATTAGTAATAAAACCAAAAGGGAGCACATCTATGACACTTGACGCACTCGGAATGATTGAAACCAAAGGTTTGGTCGGTGCAATCGAAGCGGCCGATGCTATGGTAAAAGCAGCTAAAGTAGAATTGATTGGGAAAGAAACTATCGGCGGCGGATATGTAACTGTTCTTGTTAGAGGAGATGTTGGAGCAGTTAAAGCAGCAACAGATGCCGGTGCTGCAGCAGCTCAAAGAGTTGGTGAGTTGGTTTCTGTCCACGTCATTCCACGTCCGCATAGTGATGTTGAATTGATTCTGCCTAAACGCGCAAAATAAAATTATATGCAATTAGCTTTAGGTCTTATTGAAACTAAAGGCTTGATCGGCGCTATTGAAGCCGCCGATGCAATGGTAAAAGCCGCTAATGTTAAATTGGTTAGTAAGGAAAAAATTACTGCCGCTTTAGTTACTGTAAAAATTATTGGCGAAACCGCAGCTGTTAAATCTGCTGTTGATGCCGGTGCAGCCGCCGCTCAAAGAGTTGGCCAATTAGTTTCAGCACATGTTATACCCCGTCCGGATGATCAGATCGAAGACTTAATTTATTTTTCATCTATAACTGCCGGAATGCAAGGTGAAGAAATAGTTAAAAAAGAAAAACCGGTCAAAGAAAAAATTGTTGTAAAAGAAGTTGATGAAGAAAAAGTTGAAGAAAAATCTCTCTTTGATGAAACTGAAAAAGAAGAAATTGAAACTGTTCCGATTAAAAGAAGAGGCAGGCCAAGATTAGAGAAAGCTGAATCACAGGCTCCTTCTCGTTTGGATACACTCCGTAAAGAGGCCCTGAAAGAAATCAGAAAAGTTGGAAGCGAGAAGCCGTCTGCTTCAGTAGAAATCCCTACTAATGAACAGCTTTCGGAATTGAATGTACATGAGCTTCGCCATTTAGCAAGAAGCTTTGATAATTTTCCGATAAAGGGAAGACAAATTTCTAGGGCCAATAGAGATGAATTGATTGAACACTTTGAGAAGATTAGGTAAATTCCATCTGCAAAATGATTAAAGATTAATCCCGCTAAGCGGGATTTTTTTTATATTTAAGTATGAAGAAAAAAGTTATCACTATATCGGTTATTGCCATTATCTCAATTGGTCTTTGGATTTCGGTAGCACTATCGGAAGTGTATATTACTACTGTTGAAGTGCCGGTTAAATTTTCAGACCTGCCTAAAAACTATTCGGTTGGATCAACTTCCGTTGATAATGTTTATCTGCAGGTAAAAGGAAAAGGATGGGAGTTGGCTAAATTAAAACTTGTGGGAGATACTGAATTTAATATTTCAGTTCACAGGAGAACCGGTAAATATAGAAGCGATTTAAATAATTTTATAGACGGTAATCCGTGGCTTGCATCATCATTTCAAGTTTTGGAAATAGCGCCGTCACAGATAGAATATGAAATAGAAAGAACAGGTTCGAAACGCGTACCGGTTGTTCAAAATATCAAAATGGATTTTAAAACTGGTTATGGTCCGGCATCAAAAATACAAATTGAACCCGGAACGGTTGAAATTTTTGGTCCAGCAAACTTACTGCAGAAAATTGATACAATTAAAACAGAATTCAGTGAGTTCACTGATATTAGTGACAATGTAAGACTCAATCTTCCACTTGATGTCCCGGATGGAATAACAATTCCAAAGACAGAATGTTCAATCGAATTTGATGTGCAAAAAATTGTAGATAAAACTTTTGAATCAATTTTAATTGAGACCAGAAATGTTCCGGCTAACAAAGAATTAATTCTTTATCCCGCTAAAATAAATGTGGTATTACGCGGAGGCATCAATAAACTTGGCAGACTAACAAACGACAGTATAAAAGTGTATGTTGATTTTTGGACCGCTCTAAAAGAAAATGGAAATACAATAGAACCAATTGTAGAATTTCCGCAATTCACAACCCTAACAATAACACAACCTAAAAAACTAGAATATATAATTAAACAATACTAAAAATGTTTATAACCTTTGAAGGACTCGACTTTTGCGGTAAATCAACTCAGGTACAGCTTCTTGAGAAATATCTAATTGATAAAGGCAGTAAAGTAAAAATTATTCGTGAACCGGGAGGTACACCCATTTCCGAAAAGATTCGCGATATACTTTTAGACAAAAATAATTCGGAAATGTCCATTGAGACTGAGTTGATATTATTTTCTGCAAGTAGATCACAGCTTGTTAATCAAGTTATCATTCCGGCACTAAAAGAAAATTATTACGTGATCTCAGACCGCTTTCACGATTCCTCAGTTGCGTATCAAGCGTTTGGCAGAAAAATTAATCTTGAATTTGTCGAAGAACTCCAACAGTTTGTGATCGGGAAAGCTGTCCCGGATATTACATTCTTTTTGGATATTTCCATTGATGAGGTGATCAAGCGAAAATCTAAAGTAAAGCAGATGGAACTGGACCGTATAGAACTTTCCAAAATAGATTTTTATAGACGTGTCAGGAATGGATATCTCTACATCGCTAAAAAAGAAAAGCGATTTAAAATGATAAACGGCGAATTACCGATAGAACAGATTCATAAAATTATTGTTGATGAAGTAAATAAATTAGAGGATTAGAAAGGAAACATTATGAAGTTAAGAAGTAAGATATTATTACTCATTACTATGATAATTTTATTCTCCGGTTTTTTAACCCGTGATAATGATATCTATTTCCAAATTAATAAAGGTATAGATATCTTCGGAAGAGTCTACAAAGAAGTGACGATAAATTATGTTGATCAATTAAATCCGGAAGAGTTTATGCTTTCCGGAATTAACGGAATGCTTACATCGCTTGATCCTTACACAAATTTTTTGGATGTAAACGGGCAGAAAGATATTGAGATAATTACCAAAGGAAAGTACGGCGGGATCGGTGCAACTGTCGGTCTCAGAAATGAAAACATAACTATTGTTGATTTGATTGAAGGATTCTCTGCACAAAGACAGGGCATGAGGGTAGGTGATATTATAGTTAAGATTAATAATGTTTCCGTTACAAAAGATAATTATGAAAATTTAAGCGAGTTGTTAAAAGGTGATGTTGGTTCGACTGTTAATGTTGTAGTTAGAAGAGAAGGTGTTGATGATGAAATAATTTTTAATTTGGTACGGGAAGAAATCGAAATAAAAAATCTTACTTATTACGGATTTGTTCCTGAAGGAAGTAATAATGCATATTTAAAGTTGAGCGGATTTTCCCGTTCAGCCGGTGAAGAAATTAAAAAAGCTTTGCTTGAACTTAAATCCCAAAAAGAAATTGGCTCTGTTGTTCTTGATCTTCGCGGCAATCCCGGCGGCTTGCTTGATGCAGCAATTGATGTTTGCGAAAAATTTTTGAAAAAAGGCGAGACGATTGTTACAGTTAAAGGCCGTGATAGTTTAAATACAAGAATTTATTCTTCAGCCGAAGAACCGATTGCCGGTGATTTAAAAATGGCTCTTTTAATAGACGAAGGATCAGCGTCTGCATCTGAAATTGTTGCAGGAGCAATTCAAGATCATGATAGAGCGGTATTAGTAGGAACAAATTCTTTTGGGAAAGGACTTGTTCAAACAATTATTCCCTTATCATATAATACATCGTTAAAAATTACAACAGCCCGTTATTATACTCCGAGCGGGAGATCAATTCAGAAAGTCAGCTATTCCGAAAAGAATAAAGTTTTTGAAAAGGGAATGTATCTTACCAAAAATGAATTCTATACTGATCATTCCAGAAAAGTTTATTCGGCCGGCGGAATTATGCCCGACACTGTTGTTGTTAATGAATCAAGTTCAGGGCTTATCCAAAAATTACTTGCAGACGGAATGTTCTTTCGATTTGCGACGAATTTTTTTAATAACAATCAAAACCATGACCTAAATAAATATTCATCAGATATGCTGCTCAAAGAATTTACAAACTATCTTCATAATCAAAAATTTGATTTTGTATCACGTGCTGAAAAATTGATTGATCAATTAAAGACTGCATCAAAAGAAGAAAACCTTGACCAAAAATTTATTGAACAGCTTGATAAGACGAAAAATCAAATTGATGCCAACCATTCCAACGAGATTGAAAAATATAAAAACGATATATTATTTCTTATTCGCGAAGAATTAGTTGCAAGAATTGATGGAAGACAGGGAAGAATTAAGGAATCGCTAAGAATGGATAATCAATTTGCTGCAGCGGTAAATATTCTCAACAATGGAAAACTCTACAATAAATTTGTTAATCAAATTAATAAATGATATTTATTTGTTAAATATAAAATTAACTCCAAGTTGTTCAACTGATTGGTAATTCTTTAGGTAATGGACTTTAATCCTGTTCCGATTTTTTACCAGCCAGCTTAATGCTATCCGCAAATACTCTAAATCTTTCTCTGTTAATTCTTTAATTAATTGAATATCACCATCGAAAAACTCATTTAAAATATCATCAAATCTATCGGTTTCATTTAGCATATAGTTCTTAAAATACATTTTTCCATCAAGTAAAAGCATGTAATCATTTTTTCTTGCACCAAGAATTTCTATCAATACATTTGCTTTATTAATTGGCTCGGCAAGGATAGATGATTTATTCAATTGATTCAGAATCGAATTTACTACATCTCTGATTTGTCCGGCTTCCTCATATTTTTGTTTAGCGCTCAGTTCTTTCATTCTGTTCAGCAAACGATCAACGGCCGATTGATTATTCCCGCTTAAGAAATCATTGACACGTTCTAATTCTTCGACATACTGCGGTTTAATATCAGATTCAGTACACGGCGCGTAACAGCGGTTAATATCTGCGAGATAGCATCTTCGTTTTTTATTAAATTCTTTGTCTGAACATTCACGCAGCAAAAAAGTTTTATCAATAATTTCTTTTAGTGAGTTTGCAGTATCACGGTTGGGATATGGACCAAAATAATTGTTCCCGTCAAAATTAATTGTAGTTGAAACCTCAACCGAAGGAAAATTATGAGTAAAAAGAATTTTAATAAAATAACTTCTAGGATATTTCTTCAGCATCTTATTCTGTTTCGGCAAATGCTTTTTGATTAGTTCGGCTTCAGCTAAAAGTGCAGTCAGCTCGGTATTTGTAGTTTGGTAACCCAATCTAGAAGCTTTGCGGACAATCTCTTTTGATTTCCGCATAGCATTGTTCATAAAATAATTTCTTAATCTTTCTTTGAGCGACTTTGCCTTGCCGATGTAAATTATTTCTTCTTTTGCATTCTTAAAGAAATAAACTCCAGGCTCGACTGGGATATTCACAACGTCGTCTAAAAGTTTTTTCTTAATTATTCTATAAGGTTGTATTGATGATGAATGTTTTTGAAAACTTATCAAATCAGAAACTGTGTCAATATCATATTCTTCGCGAAGCGTTTTGAACATTCTTAATAAAACTTTTGCAGTCGCTGTCGCATCGCCAAGTCCGCGGTGAACATCTCTATGTCTTATCTTTAATTGCTTAACGAGATTGCCAAGCGATTTACTCGGAAATTGCGGATACATTCTTCTAGCAAGACGAAGTGTACAGATTGCATTGTTCTCCGGAACTTCGAGCCCTTGATTTAAGCATTCATGTTTAAGAAAGGAATGATCAAAATTCAGATGATGTGCCGTTAAAATTGAATCGCCAATAAATTCTTTTATCTGCTGATAAACTTCTTCAAAATATGGTGCATCTTGAACATCGGTTGTTGTTATACCGGTAATTTGCGTAATATAAAATGGAACCGGTCTGCCGGGATTGATGAACGAAGAAAAAGTATCAACAATTTTTCCTTTTTTAATTTTTACTATCCCGATCTCGATAACTTTATCGCTGAGTGCGGAAGTCCCGGTAGTTTCAAAATCAAAAACGGAATACTCCGCTTCCTCAAAGGGGATTTCAATTAATTTATTTTCCTGCATTCTAACATTGATTTATGCAAAACAAATTTAATCAATTCATATTAAAACGAAGAAACTGTAAAAATATTCTATAAATAGCTTTTTTGAGAAAGTCCAACTTCGATATTCAAACGATTTTAGATATATTGCGTTTAAGATTAAGAGAAAGAATAAGATTAAGAGAAGATTAAATGACAATAAACATACTTTTCATAGGCGATATTATTGGCGAACCTGGACTTAACATAGTGCAGATGTACCTTCCCGGTCTCCAAAAAAAATACAAGACGGATGTTATAATTGTCAACGGAGAAAATGCTTCCGATGGCAAAGGCTGTACGGAAAAAGAAGCAAAATTATTATTCGAACTTGGTGTTAATGTAATAACCGGAGGCAATCATACTTGGGATAAATTTCAGTCTCAAGAATTTCTAAAGAAAGATTCGCGTGTTCTCCGTCCGCAAAATTACCCAAAAGGTACTCACGGTAATGGTTATTATATTTTTGAAAGCAGTATGGGAAAAGTAGCAGTTCTAAATTTACAAGGCCGAGCTTACATGGCAGCAATTGATTGTCCTTTTCGTACTGCAGAATGGGTAATTGCAAAATTAAAACAAGAAACGAAAGTAATTATTGTAGACATGCACGCTGAAGCAACAGCAGAAAAAATTGCTCTTGCAAATTTTCTTGATGGAAAAGTTTCAGCTGTAATCGGTACACATACTCACGTTCAAACATCTGATGAAAGAATTTTCCCGAACGGAACCGGCTATATAACTGATTGCGGAATGTCGGGACCGTATGATTCTGTAATTGGAATGAAGACTGATGCAGCAATCAACCGGTTTTTATATCAGACACCGCAAAAATATCAGACAGCAACCGATAATGTTCATCTTACAGGATTATTTTTAAAAGTTGATTCTACAACCGGCAAGACAGTGGAGATAGAAAGAATTTTTCTTCCGGAATTTGATAAGACAGCTATCAGCAATTAGCTTTTAGCTGTTGGCAATTAGCAAGGTGATATGGCAACAATAATTGACGGTAAAAAAATTGCATTGGCAATTAGAGATGAGCTTAAAGAAAAAGTTTCCTGGCTCAAGTCTCTCAACATTAAAGTCCCGGGTTTGGTTACCATCTTGGTAGGAGAAAACCCAGCTTCTCAATCTTATGTTACTTCGAAAAGTAAAGCATGCAATGAAATAGGGATGCTGTCCAAAATTGAAAAACTTCCTGCTGAAACTACCGAAGAACATCTTCTTGAACTGATTGATCATTATAACTCTAATGATGATTATCACGGAATACTTGTTCAGCTCCCTTTGCCAAAACATATTAATGAAGATAAAGTGATCGAAAGAATAACGCCCGAAAAAGATGTTGATGGTTTCCATCCTATAAGTGTCGGCAGACTTGTAATCGGAAAAGAAACATTTTATCCATGCACACCAAATGGAGTTTTGGAACTTCTCAAGAGATATAAAATTGAAACAAGCGGCAAACATGTTGTTGTTGTTGGAAGGAGTAATATTGTAGGTAAACCTGTTGCTAATATGCTTCTTCAAAAAAAAGAAGGTGCGAATGCTATTGTTACAATTTGTCATTCCGCATCAAAAGATTTAACTCGGTTTACGAAAGATGCAGATATTTTAATTGCCGCAATTGGCAAACCGAATTTCATTACTGAGAATATGGTGAAAGATGGAGTTGCCGTTATTGATGTCGGGATAAACCGTGTTGAGAATTCTTCATCTCCGAAAGGATATAAAATTGTTGGTGATGTTGATTTTGAAAATGTTTCGGAAAAAGCATCTTTTATTACACCTGTACCCGGCGGAGTTGGGCCAATGACTATTGCAATGTTGCTTCAAAATACTTTTCTTGCATACATTAAGATCACAAAACAAAAGTTAACATAAACGATGAGTAATTTAATCGAAAAAGTTGTCTCGCAAGTTTTCATTGAAAAATCACTTCAAGATTTTTATTGCGCTGGTGGAACATGCGCCGGATGGGAACGCAATGTAATTGATCAGCCGACGGCAGTAAAGAATATCATCAGCAATGGTGCTGAAAGAATTGCCGCAAGCATTGGAGTCGGCGAACATATTGATCAGGAAGTTGCGAGGATGATTGACCATACTTTGTTGAAACCAGACGCTACACCCAAAGAAATAAAAACACTTTGTGAAGAAGCACGGACCTATAGCTTTGCTTCAGTGTGCGTTAATCCCTCTCACGTTTCGATGTGTAAAGATTTATTAAAAGGATCAAAAGTAAAAGTCTGTACTGTTATTGGATTTCCGTTAGGCGCAACCACAACTGAAACAAAACGGTTTGAAGCAGAGCAGGCTTTACAAAACGGTGCTCAAGAAATTGATATGGTTATTAATATCGGGATGCTGAAGCAAGGTGAGAATGAGTATGTATTTAATGACATCAATCAAGTTGTACTTGCAGCAAAAAAGTTTGGTGCTGTTTGCTAAGTGATTATTGAATCAGCGATTCTCACTGACGAAGAAAAAATTAAAGCATGTATTTTAGCCAAAGAAGCCAAAGCAGATTTTGTAAAAACATCAACCGGATTTAGCAAAGGAGGCGCAACTGCAGGCGATGTTGCATTAATGAGATACGTAGTTGGCTCGACAGTCGGTGTAAAAGCAAGCGGCGGAATCAGAACTACTGAAGATGCTAAGTTGATGATAGCCAGCGGTGCCGATAGGATCGGTGCAAGTGCAAGTGTAAAAATTGTCGGCGGTTCGGCTTCTACAGGTGCAGGATATTAAATGTTATTCTGAATTCCGACTTAGTCAGAATGAAGAATCTCAAAAAAATAATTAGAGATTCTTCGCGGAGTTTACACTGAACGAAGTGAATATGTGCAGAATGACAAGGAAAGGAAAAATCTTTGGTTCTAGATTTAAACGTAATACAAACAGACGATGGATTTACCGCGGAGGTTCCTTCAATTAAAGGATGTGAAAGCTGGGCGCATAGTGAAGAAGAAGCAATTAATAAGACTGTCGAACTGTTGAAATATTATTTACAAAGTTCCTCAAATCAAAAAATGATAATTGATAGGGCACGCAAAGAGCATCCCCTAACTGTTTATAAACTTGTTTTTGATAAGTGATGAGAAAGTTTAAGACAGACGAACGGTTACAAAAAATCATTGACACAGCTGTTGCAAGACAATTCTCACTGCGTGTAGTTATGGAAAATATTCACGATCCGCATAACGTTAGTGCAATATTTAGGACTTGCGATGGAGTTGGTGTTCCCAAAATTAGTTTGCTTTATACGTTTGAATCATTCCCGAGAATCAGCAAAACCTCCTCCTCTTCTGCAAATAAATGGATTGAAGTTGATAGATATGACAACACAAAACTTTGTTATGATGAACTAAGAAAACAGGGTTACAAAATTTACGCTAGCATGCTCAATAAGAGTGCAAAAAATATTTATGATATTGATTTGACTAAAAAAATAGCATTGGTATTTGGTAATGAAAAACGGGGTGTCTCTCCGGAAGCAGAAAAATTAGCTGATGAAACTTTTTACATACCGATGCGCGGGATGATACAAAGCTTAAACGTTTCGGTTGCTGCAGCAGTAACTTTATACGAAGCACAACGGCAAAGGTTTTTAAAAGGGAAATACAAAAAAAGCGAGCTGTCCAAAGAAGAATTAGATCAGTTAATTGATAAATGGTGTGAGAAGTGATCCAAAAATTTGAGAACATTGATAGCATTAAAGGCGAATTATTTTTACTCGGAGATAAATCAATTTCTCACCGTGCAGTTATGTTTGCAGCTATGGCAGATGGGATTTCAATAATTAAAAATTGTTCTGGCTCGGAAGACGTTCATTCAACCATAAGTTGTTTTGAAAAACTTGGTTGTAAGTTTGAAATCAAAGATGATCAAATAAAAGTATGGGGAAAAGGATTTAAGGGATTTACAAAACCTAATTCCGAGTTGTATGCCGGTAATTCGGGAACTACAGCACGTTTGATAAGCGGAATATTATCAGCACAAAATTTCGAATCGGTTATTACCGGAGATAAATCGTTGTCCCAAAGACCGATGAAAAGAATTGTTGAACCGTTAAAATTAATGGGTGCTGATATTTTAGCAAATGAAAATGGGACTCTACCGATTACAATTAAACCGTCGGCAATAAAACCAGTTAACTATAAATTACAAGTTGCAAGCGCTCAAGTTAAAAGTGCAATAATCCTGTGTGCAATTCATCTTGAGGAGGAATCAATTTTTATCGAACAAACTCTGACAAGAAACCACACAGAAAAATTATTGAATCTTAAAACAGAAATTGAAAGTGATCGAACAAAAATTTACGTCTCAAAAAATGATTATCCCAAACCATTTGAGATAACAGTTCCGTCTGATATATCCAGTGCAGCTTTTTTTATAGTTCTTTGTCTGCTCACAAAGAATTCCAAAATATTAATTCGAAATATTTCGTTGAATGAGACAAGAACCGGAGTAGTAAATATTCTCCGACAAATGGGAGGAAAAATTGAAATTGAAAACGAGAGGGAAGAAAAAGGTGAAAGGGTTGGCGACATTCGAGTTTATTCAAGTAAATTAAAAAATGTTTCAATATCCAAATCAGTAATTCCAAATATAATAGATGAGATACCGATTCTTGCAGTTGCGGGAATATTTGCGGAAGGAAATTTTAAAATCAATAATGCAAAAGAACTTAGAGTTAAAGAATCGGATAGAATAAAATCACTTTGTAATAATTTTAAGAAAGTCGGATTGACTGTAAATGAATTTGAAGACGGCTTTGAACTTAACGGTACAGTTTCTAACGAGGAAACACTTTTTGAAAGTTACGGCGATCACCGTATTGCAATGGCTTTTGGTGTTTTAAGTATGCTAATGAAAAAAGGCGGGAGTGTTAATGATTTTGAATGCGTTGGAATTTCAAATCCGCAATTTGTAGAGCAGATTAATAATCTGTGTGGTTATTAGTTTGAGATCCTTTCGACAGGATTATATGAGGACTCAGAATGATAAATTATTACAACTCTAATATTTGATGCTCGAATTTATTGATTGCTAACTCGTTATAAATCCACTTAAAAATATCCATCCCATACTTATTTGCAAAATAAATCCAATTTAACTCACGCTCTTGTAAATTATTATTTGGATACAGAACATTTCTAACTTTACTAATCTGCCTGATAGTTGACTCGTATTTCCGTTTTTCTGCTTCGACGGCTTTAGTTTTTAAGTAGCCAATCGTTTCTTCTATTCTTTGTTTGGATTTTGATGTAAGATCACCTAACGTTTTATCTATTGAAGTTAAAACACCCGACATTTGATTTAATAGAGAATTAATTTCTTCCTGAGAATTAAGGAAAAGGGATTCGAGATTTATTTCCGAAGAGGCGGCTAATATTTTTTGAATTAATTCTTCTTCCTCTGAAAAAATATCCGTATAAGTAAGATTATTTTTCTCCAAGATTGTCTGAACGCCTTTCTCAACTATTGTTGCGGAAGAGCGCGGATAAATAAATGGCTCTTCAATATTATAAATTTTATAAAGCGGTGATACTTGTGCGAAATAACTTATCTCTCCGGGCCCTCCAATATAAAAAGCAGTGGGGAAGAGGTAATCTTGACAAATGGGACGGAGTAAAACATTAGGACTAAATTTTTCGGGTGAAGTTTCCAATTGTAATAATAATTCATCCTTAGTAAATTTTTTACGTTTACCTTTAAGCCTGTATTCTCCGGTATCCGTCGGTTCAATTGACAATCGCTCTTTTTCTTCAATGTAAAATAAATTAATAGGCTTTACTTTTACTTGAGCATGATAAACTTCTTCAAGTTCCGCACTGCGCTCTACAATATCTCCGGTATGCTCTCCAAATTCAGTTATCTCTTTTGAAAAAACCGGGGTTAGTAATTCCCTTACATTCGGGTCAAGCGGATTAAAAACGAGCATCCCATATTCATCAAATAACTGTATCATCAATTCACGGAATGATTCTAGAAAAGTTTTTTCCGGTTGATAAATAGATTTAATCAAATCCAATAATGGTGCCCTAAATTCAGTTTCACGTAAACTTCCCGTTAATTCATTTAAAACATTTTCAATATTTTGATTGAACTTCGAATTGCCGATTGAACCGCGATTTACTTCATCAAGCTGACCATCATCGTATTTAAGATTGATAATTTGGTTTTCATTATTTAATACTGAAAAATTTCTAACTTCATCGTAATCATGATCATCACCTTCAAGCCAGAATATCGGCACAAAATTAAATCCTTCATAATTTTCTTTTAAATGATTACAAAGTTTTATAGCTGTTATAGATTTATAGATTGTATAAAGCGGTCCGCCCAATATGCCAAGCTGCTGTCCAGTGAGTACGGCAATAGTTTTTTCGGAAGCAAGAGCTTGAATATTTTGTTCTGTTTGTTTTGAAACCTTTTGGCTTTGATATTGAGCTTTAAGAATTTCTGATACCCTCAAACGATCCGGTCTTTCCTTTTCGCTTAGTTGCTTAAAGAATGGAAGATACTGTTCGGTTGCTCTAAAATTTTTTCCGTAGAATCTTTCTACATTATCAAACTCATCTAAATAATCAAGGAAAAGATTTTGATGAGCAGGTATATCAGAAAAATTTATAAACATTACTTCTCCTTTGATAAATAAAAACTTGTTATCTTGCTTTAGAAATTGATTTTCTTAATTCTTTTACAAGAATTACTTCAATCACAACATGAATTTATAAATATTTTCTTTCATTTTTTAGTTTGATAACAAAATATTAGGAATAATTGGAGATTTTATGGCTTCCCAGTTCCTTATTTCGGTTGATTTAGGCGGTACTAAAATATTATCGGCACTTATTGATTCTAGGAACAAGATATTATCAAGAGTAAAAGTTCCGACCGAGACGGAAAAAGGTGCAGAATATTTAGTTGAATCAGTTTCAGCCTCGATTAAAAAAATATTGAATGAAAATCATTTGAAAGAAAGCGATATCAAAGCAGTATGTATGGGTGTTCCCGGCACTGTTAATCCTTTTAGCGGGGAAATCGGGAACGCTCCTAATCTTGATATTAGAAATTTTAATATTAAAAAAACTTTAGAGAAGAAAATTTCTATCCCTGTTTTGATAGAAAACGATGTTAACCTTGCTGGGCTTGGTATTAAAAAATTTGAACTGGACAAAAATGTAAAAAATATTTTGGTTGTATTTGTAGGAACAGGTATTGGCGGCGCACTTTTTTTTGACGGGAAGTTATACCGCGGTTCATCGTTTTATGCCGGAGAGATTGGACATATGCTTGTTGAATCCAAAGGTAAATTTGCAACTTCATCTAATAAAAAAACATTTGAACTAACTGCTGGAAGACCAGCTATAGTTCGGGATATTAGAAGGGGATTGAACAAAGGTAAAAAGAGTATTCTTAAAGAGTATATCTCTCCGCAAAAACAACTTAAAAGCAAAGCACTTTCTGATGCAGTATCAAAGACGGACCCACTTGCAGTGAAATATGTAGGAAAATCCGCCACAGCGATCGGAACAGTTTTAGGAAGTATTACAACTTTATTAAATATTGACACGATTGTTTTAGGTGGAGGGGTAATTGAAGCAATGCATAGGTTTATGATTCCAAAAATTAAAACAGCCTTCAAAAAATCCGTACTTGCTGAACCCGGAAAACATGTTAAAATTTTTGAGACTAAACTTGGTGATGATGCAGCACTTTACGGCGGAATTGCACTAGCAGAAGAGTTCTTAAAATAAATTATGAAGAGAAATTATTTTCGATTTTTTCTATCTGATGACTTAGCTCCGTCCAAAGATTGTATTCATTTTCCAAGAGTAATTTAATGCTTTGATACTCATAATTTCTTTCTTTGGCGAGTTGTGGATTGCTAAAAATATTCTGGTCGGCCAGTTCTTGTTCAAGTCTTTTCTTCTCCATTTCCAATTTATAAATCTTTTTCTCACACTCGGTTAGTTTTGTTTTTAAATCTTTTGTTAATGAAAATTTCTGCTGACGTATTTCAGCTTCCGCTCTCTTTTGATCTTTGCGGCTTGTCTTTTGTCCAATATTTAATATTTCAATATGTTCAGAATCAGCGAGTTCTTTTCTCTTTTGAAGATAATATTCAATACTTCCGGCAAATAATTTTACTTGTCTATTTCTTATTTCTAAAACTTTGGTTGTAATAGGGTTTAGGAAATCTATATCATGCGATACAATTATTAGTGTACCGCCAAAATCAATTAATGCGCGTTGTAAAATTTCTTTCGATGAAAAATCAAGATGGTTGGTAGGTTCATCTAGAATAATCAGATTACATTTGGTTAATAATAAATTTGCAAGTGCCACCCGACTCTTTTCACCTCCGGAAAGAACTTTAATCTTCTTGAACACAGCATCGCCCGAAAAAAGAAATGATCCGAGAATAGTTCGTATTTGGCCTATACTTAATTTTTCATTTGTATCTTCAAGTGTATCAATGAGATCATTCTCGGGATTAAGAGCATCGGCAACTTCCTGCTCATAATAAGAAACCAAAGTATTGTGTCCGTATGTTAATTCACCGCCGGTAGGTTTTAATTTACTACCAATAATTTTTGCTAAAGTTGTTTTTCCTGCACCATTCGGGCCAACAATAGCAATCTTATCACCGCGTTCTACTTGAAGATTAACTCCTTGCAGTACTTGCAGAGTTCCATAAGATAAATAAACGTTTTTAAGTTCAACAGGTACAACGCCGCTTCTTGGCGGTTCCGGAAACTTGATATCAATTCGTTTTTCTTCTTCAGAAATAGTAATGGAATCCAATTTTTCCAGCTGCTTAATTCTGCTTTGAACTTGTTTCGCTTTAGTAGATTTATACCTGAATCGTTCAATGAATTTTTCTACATCTTTTATTTTCCTTTCTTGAGTCTTCTGCAATGCACGTAATTGAATATCCCGTTCATCCTTAAATTTTAAATAAGCTCCGTAATTACCCGGGAAAAAATTAATCTGCTTATCAAATACCTCAAGAGTTTTGTTAGTAACTGAATTCACAAAATGCCTATCATGTGATACAACGATTAATGCACCTTTGAATTCCTGAAGAAATTCTTCCAGCCATGTCAATGTATCAATATCTAAGTGATTTGTCGGTTCATCTAGAAGAATTAAATCATTTTCAGCAAGAAGTATTTGTGCAAGCTGAATACGCATTTGCCAGCCGCCGGAAAATTCATCCGTCTTACGCGGGAAATCTTTTTTATTAAAGCCAAGTCCCCCAAGAACTTTTTCAATTTTGGAATCAGTGGAATAGAAATCAATCTCTTCTTTTTTATGATGAATCTCACCCAATTCCTCTAATAATTCTTCTCTATCTTCATCTAAAATATCAGGCTGATTTAATCCGTCAATAATTTCTATTTCCCGTTCTTCAAGAGAATTAATATTGGGGATAGCAGATTTTACTTCTTCAAAAAGTGTAAACCCCTTAAAGGCAATTAAATCCTGAGGGAGATAACCAATTGTAATGCCTTTTTGTTTAGAGATTGAACCGGATTCCGGTGCTTCTATACCGTGAAGTAGTTTTAAAAAAGTTGATTTGCCTGTTCCGTTCGAACCTACAAGTGCAATCTTATCGTGCTTGGCAATCTTTAGATTTACATTCTCAAAAAGATTTTCACCGGTGAATTGAATGGAAAGATTTTTTATATCAATCATTTTTATCAAGCATCAAGATTCAAGAAGAAATTTTTGGGATCTAATTTCTAATGACTGCCACTTTAGAAGTTTTTACATTATTGGCTTCTTCGTCATAAGCAACAATAATATAAATTCCGGTAGGGACAGTATTTCCGTTTAGATCTTTTCCATCCCAAAATGCAATTTTGCCGCCGGGTGTTTTGATTTCTCTAATTAAATTACCACTGATATTCAAAATTTTAATACTGCTGTTTCTTATCAATCCGTCAATCGTTAAAGACATAACATTGTTATCGCCCGGTATAAACGGATTTGGATAAACAAGCAATTGATCAAAACTTTGTAACGGCTGTATTGATGGTGTTTGTAATGCTGCCAAACCATTGTCGGTCCCGATATACACAATCCCGTTCTTCGCATCAAATGCGATACTTTTAATGTCGTCATTAGGTAGCGGACTGTTTTTAGAATTATATTGATTCATTACTTGAATACCGTCTGAAGATAAAACAAAAACACCTTGTTTTGTTCCGATCCACTTGTTGTCTAATGGATCAACCGTAATACAAGTAACCGTTTGATTTCGAAGAGCTAAACCTAAATTGTTCGTAACTTTTGGTTTTGAAGGATCGGTGATAACATTAACCCCAACATTTGTCCCGATCCACAAATAACCTTTACGATCCACGGCAAGAGATGAAATAAGATTACTTAGTAAACCATCTATATGACCTTGTGTATCATCGCTTAGATTAGTAAAAGTTTTATTCTCATTAAAATAGTAAAGCCCCGAAGTACCGCTGCTTGTTACAAACCATTTAGTGTCATTTTGATCTATTACCATTTTATCCGTAGCATCAGAACCAATGAAAGGACTGGAAAAGGAGAAACTATACCATTGTTTTTGTTTTGTATAGACGCTCAATGGTTTTCTCGTAGCGGCTTCGTCTACCAGTACCCACATATTTCCTTTAGAATCGGTTTTTATATCAGAGATTGGAACAAAGTTTGTATCTCTTACAAAACCCGAAATCGAACTATTATTTCTTGAATAAAATTCAAGATTATTATTTCTATAAACTGTAACACCAAATCCCCAATTAGATAAATATACTGCAGTGTCTGAACCGGCATAAACATTATAATATGCATTAGATAATATTTGAGGATAATTAGCTTGATTAAAAACCGTCCACTGATTTCCATCAAATTTAAAAAAGCCGGAACCGCCGTTATCTTTACCGGTAGCGACCCACAAATTTCCAGTTGGATCTACCGAGAGATTAACGAATGAATTTGTTTGCGGACCGTTTGGATAACGGGCTTTTGATTTATTGTTATTGAATTGAATCAATCCACTATTGGTTGAAATAAAAATTCCTTGGCTTGCAGAACCGGCTAATGAATTAAAAGAAACACCGTTGTTCTGGTAAACAACGGACGATTGTCCGTTAACATATTGAATCAACTGACTGTTAGAAATTAGATAGAGAGTATTTCCAACTACTATCATATCATTTATTGTTGAACCTTGAAAAGCGTATGGCTGCCATGTTCTATTTACGAAACTATAAATTCCGTTTGATGTCCCTAATAATATTAGACCGTTGAATTGAACAATTCGGCTTACCGATTGAGCAGGTAAGCTTAATCCAAATTGATATGTATCCCAAGATTCCGGAGCAGATAAATTTTGTGCACCAACTTTTTGAACTGCTACTCCGCTTTCGGTACATGCAAAAATAAGATTCGATTTATAAGAACTTAATATTTTAGATTCAGATGGGAAATTGCCGAGTTTTAAAAATGAATCGTAGATCGAGAGTGTTCTGGTATTGATAAGTAAAAGACCAAAATCCACAGAAACAAAAATTGTGTCTCCTTTTACGAGTAAATCTTGAATCTGTTTTTGATTCTTGTCGGAATTAAAGATATCAATTATTCTACTTATTGAATTGTCACTCGGATCAAAGATGTTTAAATATCCTTCCTGCGATCCAAACCAAATTTTGTTCTGATTATCAACTGCAACCGCAGTTAGTGCCTGACTGTTGAGTCCATCTGCTTTAGTCATTACTGAATAAGTGCTATCCGAAGTATTGAATCTAAAAGCGCCTCCGCTTGTTGCAGTCCAGATATTAGGGGATGAAAATGCTGCGGCCGAAACATTTTTCATATCCGAATAAATCTTCCACGTGCCTATTGTTTGTGCACTTATTGAAAAAGCAGATGAAATAATTATCAAACAAATTTTGATAGTTCTCATTAATTCCCCTTATGATTTAGTTTAATAAAGTAAAAGGCGCAAAACAAATTTAGTGTTTTAAGAATGAACAAAAAGTAGAAAATTAAATCATGAAGGCTCTATTTGATGAATTTATTTATGCACTATTTTTACGAAGCATTTTTCTCATTGCTTCTAATTGATTGTGGCCAATGAAGAACTTTCCTAAATTTTCATCATCGGCTTTCTTTCCCCCATGAAAATCTGAACCGCCTGATTCAAGAAGACAATATTGATTTACAATTCCGCGGTAAAATTGTACCTGATTTTCACTATGACTGGGATGAATACATTCTATACCATCCACTCCGGCTTTAATTAAACTTAACAATAGATTTTCTTTCATATACACCGGATGTGCAATGAATGAAAGTCCGCCAGCATCGCTAATAAGTTTTAAAGCGCTTTGAGGCGAAACGTGAATCTTCCGCTCGTACGCAGGTCCGTAATCTCCAATATATTTTTCAAATGCCTGCTGGTAATTCTGAATTATTCCGAGATCAACCATGGTGTAAGCAATGTGTGGTCTTCCTACTGCAGAATTTTTTGAACGGTCCAGCACATCATCAAGCTTAATTGATAAACCAAGATTTCTTAACTTCTGAATAATTCTTTTTGCGCGGTGAATCCGTTCATCACGGAAAAAACTGAGATACTTTTGTAATTCTTCATGATCAATATCTATAAAGTATGCAAGAAGATGGATTTCTTTATCATCAAGATCTGTGCTGATTTCTAATCCAGTGACAACATCAATCCCTAATTCCCTAGCATATGCAGTAGCTTCTTTAATACCGTTAACGCTATCGTGGTCGGTTATACTAATAATATCAAGACCGCGTTCATAAGCTTTTTGAATAAGCTCAATTGGTGAAAGAGCACCATCGGAAAGATTTGTATGGGTATGGAGATCAATCTTAGCGGGCATGTTAAATAAACTTTTCCTTAAATTTTTCGTAATCAAGAATCGATAATTTAGAACCGTCTAACTCTATTAATCCTTTTTTCGCAAATGTATGTAATGTTCTTGATATTGTTTCCCTTGATGTACCTGCCATATTTGCTAAATCCTGCTGAAGGGGAAGTTTTTCAATCTCGACTTTTCCATGTTTTATTTTGCCGATATCGTCAGCTAATTGCAAAACTACGGTTGCTACTTTTCCTTCCGCATCTTTAAGTGATAGAGCTTTTATTTTCGCATCGGCGGAACGGAGACGTTTTGTTAATTCTTGCAATAATGAAATTGAAATTTCGGGATACTCACGGAGTAGATTTACAAAATCATTCCGCTGGATCAAAAATAATTCTGATTCTTCAATTGCAGTTACTGTGGCAGATCGGGTTAGACCGTCAAGAATTGCCATTTCGCCAAAGAAGTCGCTTTCACTAAGGATGGTAAGAATTACTTCGCGTCCATCAGTGCTTGAGCGGGCAACTTTTACTTTTCCTTTTATTATTACGAAAAGTGCAGTACCGGCTTCTTCTTCCATAAGAACTACATCATTCTTTTTATGCAACTTCTTAGTTCCAATATTCTCGATCATTTTTAGAGTCTCTACCGGCAGATCGGAAAAAATTGGTACATATGATAAAAATTCAGATGACGTCATTAAACACCTCGATTGGTGATTAGCCCTATCTTTTATAGATAAATTTTTGCACTTACACACACAAGATAATTTTTTCAGATCAAATCAACAATCATTAATAAAAAGATAATTTCTTATTCCCGTCAAATTGAATCTTCTTTTTTGAATGTATATATTTGAGCCCGAAAATCATTCATATATGTTTTAAGGAGAGAAAATGGCAGTAAAAGTGGGTATTAACGGATTCGGTAGAATTGGAAGACAAGTCATCAACGTTATGGCTGATAAAGGTCATTTAGGAAAGGAAGTTGATGTTGTTGCCGTTGTTGATGTAAGTACAGATGCAAAATATTTTGCTTACCAATTAAAGTATGACTCCGTCCATGGCAAGTTCAGGGGGACGGTCGGAAGTGAAAAAAGTTCACCTTCAGTAGAAGCAGACGATATATTAGTTGTTAACGGCCATAAAATAAAATGTGTTATGGCACAAAAAGATCCTTCTCAATTACCATGGAAGGAACTTGGCGTAGAATTGGTGATTGAATCAACCGGATTATTTACAGAATCAGAAAAAGCAAAAGGACATATTACCGCAGGTGCTAAAAAAGTTCTCATATCGGCTCCGGGAAAAGGTGATGTAAAAACTTTAGTTATGGGTGTTAATGATAATGAATACGAACCAGCAAAACATACTATCGTTTCTAATGCATCATGTACTACAAACTGTTTAGCTCCGATTGTATATGTTTTATTAAAAGAGGGAATTGGAATTGAAAGCGGCTTGATGACGACCATTCACTCATACACTGCAACACAGAAAACTGTTGACGGACCATCAAAAAAAGATTGGAGAGGCGGACGAGCAGCAGCGATCAATATAATCCCATCTTCAACAGGCGCTGCAAAAGCAGTTGGCGAGGTATTACCGCAGACAAAAGGAAAATTAACCGGAATGTCTTTCCGCATTCCAACAGCTAACGTATCTGTTGTTGATCTTACTTTCCGTAGTGAAAAAGAAACATCAATCGAAGAAATTAATTCATTATTGAAAAAAGCTTCCGAGACTTATCTTAAAGGTATTTTAGGATTCTGCAACGAAGAAGTTGTATCCTCGGATTTTATTCATGATGAAAGATCTTCCATCTACGATTCGCTTGCAACTATGCAGAACAATCTTAAAGGTGAAAAAAGATTTTTCAAAATTGTTACATGGTATGATAACGAATGGGGTTATTCAAACCGTGTTGTAGATCTTATGTTAAAAATGATTAAGTAATTTTACTAAATATTCTTAGCCAAGACGCAGACCAAAGTTTTGGCTGCGTCTTTTTTTTAGTTTTTGATTTTGCACCGGAGGAATTAAAATGAAAAAATTAAGTATTGACAAAGTTAACTTAAAAGGTAAACGTGTTCTTGTACGCGTTGATTTTAATGTACCGCTTGATGAAAATCTTCAGATTACAGATGATATTAGAATTACATCCGCACTGCCAACGATTAAAAAAATAATTTCCGATGGCGGACAATGTATTTTGATGAGCCACCTTGGAAGACCGAAAGGCGGACCAAATCCGAAATACAGTTTAAAACCTGTTGCTATTCGTTTGGGCCGGTTGATGGATAAAGATGTGAAGTTTGCACCTGATTGTATTGGTGAACAAGTCAAAGCGATTGTCAACTCATTAGTGAAAGGTGATGTTCTTCTCCTGGAAAATTTACGTTTCCATCCGGAGGAAGAAAAAAACGATCCGGCATTTGCAAAACAACTTGCGGAACTTGGCGATGTTTATATTAATGATGCTTTCGGAAGCGCACATAGAGCACATGCATCAACGGAAGGTGTAACAAAATTTATTAAAGTATGTGCTGCAGGTTATTTGATGCAGAAAGAACTTGATTACCTAGGAGAAGCCATTTCTAATCCACTCCGCCCTTTTACTGCAATTCTTGGCGGATCAAAAATATCCGGAAAGATTGATGTGATTGAAAATCTTTTGCCAAAAGTTGATAATCTTCTAATCGGCGGAGGAATGGCATACACTTTTTACAAAGCGATGGGATATGAAATTGGAACATCTTTACTTGAAGCTGAAAAAGTTGAACTTGCAAAAGAAATGTTGGTAAAATTTGAAACTTCCAAAGCTAAAGTGATTTTACCAAAAGATAATGTCGTCGCAGCCGAGTTTAAGAATGAGTCACAATCATCAGTTGTTGATGCCGATAAAATTCCAGCTACAAAAATGGGTTTGGATATCGGACCTAAAACGATTGAAGAATTCAAAGATGTTATTCTTAAAAGCAAAACCGTAATATGGAACGGACCGATGGGAGTTTTTGAGTTTGATAATTTTGCAAAAGGAACGGATACAATTGCAGCAGCTTTAGCAGAAGCAACAACAAAAGGAGCGGTAACGGTTATTGGAGGAGGCGATTCAGCTTCTGCAATTAAAAAAGCCGGATTGGACAATAAAGTTTCTCATGTCTCAACAGGCGGCGGGGCATCTTTAGAATTCTTAGAAGGGAAAATTTTACCAGGTGTAGAAGCTTTGAATGATGATGAGTAGAAAAAGATCAAAAGCATGAGCAAGAACATGAAGATAAAGGTTCTCATGATCATGCTCTTGATTTTGTTCATCAGTTTTTTCGAACCTTTATGTTTGTCTTATTGTTAAATAAATACTAATATCACAATTGAATGAACGGAAAATATAAATGGGATTAGATTCAAGAGATTATTACAGACCATCTGGATTTGGCGGATTTAGTTTCTTTCCACCGGTGCTTAAAAAATTATTATTTGCCAATGGCATTGTATTTTTTATTCAACTTATATCGCAAATGATTGTTTACGGTTATTCTTCAGAAGGTTATTCAGTTAGCTATGAATATGTTTTAACAAAATATTTTGCACTTAATCCTTTTTTTGGCGAACATACTAATTTTTATGTCTGGCAATTATTGACATATCAATTCATGCATGCAAATTTTACTCATATTTTGTTTAATATGTTCATGTTGTGGATGTTCGGAATGGAAATTGAAAATATAATGGGGTCTAAAAAATTCTTGATCTTTTATTTATCATGTGGAATCGGAGCCGGATTATTTCAACTATTCTTGTCACAGTTATTCGAAGGAGGAATGGGTCCAACTATTGGTGCTTCCGGTGCAGTTTTCGGCGTTATGATTGCGTTCGCTATGTACTTTCCGGATCGCTATGTTTTTATATACTTCTTAATCCCTGTAAAGGCAAAATATTTAATTGCATTCCTCGTAATACTCGAATTTATGTCGGTCGGAGAGCAGAGCATCGTTGCACATCTAGCTCATATTGGTGGTGCAATCACCGCACTCTTTTTTATACTTTATGATAGAAGAAATCGTATAAATGCCGGAAATATTTATAATTCATTTAAAAGATCAACTGAAAAATTCTCGAATTCATCATTCGGCAGCCGGTTTAAGCAGGGCGGTGCCAAAGACATTGAAGATGCAAAGTTCTATGACATAAATGAATCTAAAAAAGAAGATGCTGTAACTGAAGCAGAAATTGATGCAATTCTTGATAAGATCAGCAAAAGCGGATATCAAAATTTAACAGATCGTGAAAAGAAAATTTTATTTGAAGCCAGCAAGAAAAAATAATATCATATTAATTTTTCTTTCGTTAATAGTTGTTCATTCAGGATGCAGTAATGAAAAAATACCTGAAGAGACATTAATAAAAGTTTATGTAGAAAACGTAATTGTTGAAGAAACTTATTCAGCCAACACAGATTCACTAATAGCTCACAGAAATATTATATTCTCCAAATACAAAATAACCGAAAAAGATTTTCAGGATGAACTTAATAAATATGCCGGTGATAAAACTAAATGGGACAGTTTCTTTAAGAAGTCAAACGATTATTTGAATGATCTGAAAAAAAGTAACGCCGTCAACTAATTCTTCTTTTAGCAGACGCAATTCTAAGTTTGGCAAAACTAATTGAATTTTTTAATGATTCACGCAATCCTTTCAAATCTGTTAAACCGGAATCAATCTTTTCGTAAATTAATTTTAGTTCATTCTTCTCAAATAGTGAATCAATTTCCAAATCGGGGATGGCTTCAATCAAAGTTTCAATCTGAGTTGAAACAATTGCCTCCGGCAGTTTTGTCAACGATGCAATATCTCGAAGTGAATATTTTTTCCGAACCAGTTCCAGCACCTGGCTGATGTTATTTGGCAGATTTTTGTTTTTAAGTCTTTTGTCAAGATCTCCTGAAGTCCGGAATTCTTTTAAGGTGTTTAAGAAATCCTCGCCAATTTTATTAAACATCCTATTATTAAATCCGCTAACATTTAGTAATTCGGAAGGGGATGACGGTTTTAATTTGGTAATCATTCTCAATACTTCATCGGGGCAAATTAAATTTGGTCTTTGATTAAACCTTTCGGCAGCTTCTTTTCTTATTTGACGCAATAAATTAAAAAGTTTAAGATCATTCTCGTATTCTTTGTTTGAAGCAATAGATTGATCCAATTCTTCGAGTATTGAAAATTGCTCTAATCCTTTCTCGGATAACGAAAGCACATTATTGAGTATTGTAATGAGACCGGTACTTTCTAAATTACTTAGTGATTTCTCTATTTCGTTCTTTTTGAAGTGAACACCTGATCCAAAAGTAGAAAACTTTTTAAGTGAGCTAAGATCAGTTTTCCCGGTAACGATTTCGAGAACATTTTTCTTCTTAATAGGAAGTTTAGCTTCATGAATCGTCTGCAAGATTATTTCTTCTAAATATTCTAATGCTACTCTTCCTGCTTCAACGTAACCGCTGCATCGGTCACATTTATTGCATTTATAATTTTCATCATGCTGTCCAAAATATTCCAATACAAATTTGAAGCGGCAATCGGCGGTGTTTGCATAATCTATTATTTTTTCCAATTTTGTTTTTGAATGCTGAGCAATATTTTCAATACGATTCATATCAAGAAAGACTTCGTTTGCCAAAGCACGGTTTTGTAATAAAGACACGGCTGGAAACATCATTGGTTTTTCATAAGCAAGCATGCCGGTTGATGATAATCTTCCAAGCTGATTAATAATTTCATAATCGGATAACTCCAATAAGCTGCAAAGCGTTGGAATATTAATTTTTACTTTAGAATTAAAAATCATACTGCCATATTCACGAACCAAAAATAGAATTAAATCTTTAGACTCATTATCGCTGAAATTTTTTAGAAATGAATTCAATCGTTTTGGTTCAAGGAGAAATTGAACAAAATGTTTGTTCTCAAGATCGGATTTGAATTTGAGATAACCGGATTCCTCCAAAACCCGGAGCGATGAATCAATTAAACCACGGTTCATTCCTTTTTGTTCAAGAAGAGAAAAGAAATTTGCATCAAGTGAAATGTCTTTTTGCGCCATTGATCCTAAAGCAACATTACCGTAGTTGTACAAAGTATCATAAACATTTTCAATTTGGAAACGGGACGGATTTCCGCTTGAAATAAAATATTGTTGAATAAGTTTGTCTTTCTCATCGTACAAAAGAAAAATATCGGATTCTTTCCCATCACGTCCTGCCCTGCCAATTTCTTGATAATAATTTTCGATTGTACCTGGAAGATTAAAGTGAATAATAGTCCTGACATCACTTTTATCAATTCCCATTCCGAAGGCGTTTGTTGATACGATAATGTTTTTTCGTCCCGACAAAAAGTCATCTTGAATCATTCTCCGTAACTCAGAAGTCAAACCAGCGTGATAATAGACCGCATCAATTTTATTTAGTCTTAGAAAATCGGCAACTTCTTCTGCAGATTTTCTAGTTGAGGTATAAATAATTGCCGGTTGTTTTTTTCTTTTTAGAATATCAACGCATTTTTCTTTTTTATGAGTTGTATGAAGAACATTCAGGCATAAATTATCTCTCTCAAAACCGCGCACAAATATTTTAGGGTTATTTAACCCAAGCTGTTTGATAATATCCGTGCGTACATCTTCTGTTGCTGTTGCAGTAAATGCAGAGATATTTTTTATTCCAGTGAAGCTGATAAACTCTTTTATTTTTCTGTAACTCGGCCGGAAATTATGCCCCCATTCACTAATACAATGTGCTTCATCAACGAATAAATAAGAAGGTGATAGCGATTTTATTTTATCTGCAAAATTGCGATTGGTAAGTTTCTCCGGCGAGACATATAATATTTTAATTGTACCTGATGCTAATCCTGATATAATTTTTTCAGTATCGCGGGAGTCTAATGAACTGTTAATGAATGCTGAAATATTTTCTCTCGTATTGAGTGCATCAACCTGGTCTTTCATTAATGCGATAAGCGGAGAAACTACAATTGCAAAAGATTTCGACATTAAAGCTGGTATTTGATAGCAAATAGATTTGCCGGCGCCGGTAGGGAGAATTGCCAGTATATTTTCTCCATTTAATATCGAAGAAATAATTTCTATTTGCCCGGGACGGAATCCATCATAACCAAAAAATTTCTGAAGTATGTCTTTAGCTGTATTCATATGAAATATTTATTTGGCAACCGTGCAGACTATTATCTTGTAAAACAAAAAATAATCATAGTAAGTATAACATGCTAAGAATCAATCGCATCATAAAGAACACTAAATGTATTATAGCACTTAATAACATCAGCGTTAATAGATAACAAGGCAAGTTTTCCAAAGCAACCGAGTTTTGTGTGAATGCCAATAAATGCTTTAGAAGAGGTATTATCTAAAATACACTCAACTTTCTCACTATTGAAGTAAAGATTTTTACATTTAGTAAAAACCTCTTCTTCCCATCAATTTACATCATCATTTAAGTCATTGTTCATGGTATAATATTTGTCCTTAAAGGTTCTAATTATAGTTTTAGTTATTTTTAGTAGTGAGATTTCAAACAATATTAATTAGTTAATTGGTGATTTATGGCTGAACAAAAATTAAAATTAGAAGATCTGCTTGGTGGTGTTCAAAAAGATGAAGAGTTAGGAAGGATTGATTACGTAGCAATTATAGGCGGCGGTGTAATGGGGCAGGGAATTGCACAGACAATTGCTAATGCCGGTGTTGATGTTTTATTGATTGAAAAAACTGAGGAGCAATTAGAACGGGCAAAGGAAAATTTAATTGCAACAATGGAACGTGAAATTGCTCGCTGGGCATTAACTCAAAGTGAAATGAAATCCGTCCTGACCAGAATTAAATGGACTACCGAACTTAGCGAAATTCCCGAATGCGATATTATTATTGAAGCAGTAGATGAAAATTATGATTTAAAGAAAAAAATATTTAAGGAGTTAGATCTAATCGCAAAACCGGAAACTATTTTTATCTCCAACACTTCTACATTAAGCTTGACAAAGATAGCAGAAGTAACAAATCGGCGAGACAGAATTATTGGAATGCATTTTCTAAATCCAGTACCTAAAGTGCCGCTTGTTGAGTTGGTACGTGCTCTCGATACATCTGATAAAACAGTTGAGGTAATTAAAAAGTTTGCTTCGCGTATTGGAAAAACTGCCGTTCCCGTTTATGAATATCCTGGATTTGTTACTACTCGTGCTATTGTTCCTCTTTTGAATGAAGCTATGCATATTCTTCTTGAAGGAGTTGCAAGCGCAAAAGACATTGATACAGCAATGCGGCTTGGTTATAATTTTAAGGTTGGTCCGCTTGAAATGGCAGACACAATGGGACTTGATGAGGTACTTGCATGGATGGAAACTTTATGGTCAACACTTGGTGAACCGCGCTATCGTCCTTGTCCTATACTCCGCAAGCTTGTCCGTGAAAGAAAACTCGGCAAGAAAACCGGTGAAGGATTTTTTAAATACGATTCCGATGGAAAAATAATTAATTAAAATTTTTTGAGGAAGAAATGAAAGTTTTGGTACTTAACTGCGGTAGTTCATCTATTAAATATCAGTTTATAGATACAACAAGCAAAATTGCGCTTGCTAAAGGGATGGTTGAAAGAATCGGCATGACGAGCGCAATATTAACTCATCAACCCCATGATAGAGAGAAAATAAAAATTGTAGGAGAAATTCTTGACCACACAATTGCAATCGAATATGTAATTGCTGTTTTGCTTTCACCCAATCACGGAGTAATTAAAGATAAAAGAGAAATTGATGCGGTCGGACATAGGGTTGTTCACGGCGGTGAAACATTTTCAGGCTCTGTTTTAATTACAGATCAAGTTATGAAAGCTTTAAAAGACAATATCGAACTTGCGCCGCTTCATAACCCCCCAAACATAAAAGGTATTCAGGCAACAAAAGAACATTTACCAACTACCCCTCAGGTTGGAGTATTCGATACGGCATTTCATGTAAAAATGCCTCCACGTGCTTATTTATACGGAATTCCGTATGAACTATACAAAAAATATAAAATCCGACGTTATGGATTCCACGGCACATCACATCGTTTTGTTTCTGAAAGAGCGGCGTCAATACTTTGCAAGCCGATCGAGCAATTAAAAATTATAACTGCTCATCTTGGTAACGGATGCTCGATGGCTGCTGTTGACGGCGGAAGATCTGTTGATACAACTATGGGTTTCACTCCGCTTGAAGGATTAATTATGGGAACAAGAAGCGGTGATCTGGATTCTTCGGTTATTCTTTATATAATGGCTAAAGAAGGATTATCGCTTTCGGAAGCGAATACCCTTCTTAATAAACACAGCGGATTAATCGGTATAAGCGGTGAAAGCAGCGATATGCGTGAAATTGAAGAGGCTGTTGGTGAAGGTAATAAAAAAGCAAAATATGCGTTTGATGTTTTCACTTACAGAATTAAAAAATATGTCGGTGCCTATACTGCAGCTATGGGCGGATTGGATGCTTTAGTATTTACCGGAGGTATCGGTGAAAATTCTATTGCTGTTCGCAAAGATGTTTGTACGAATATGGAATTTCTTGGAATTAAGTTTGATGAATTGGCAAATCAAAATGTTAAAGGAGAATGTTCAATATCAAGTCCCGATTCCAAAGTAAATGTTCTTAGAATTCCAACTAATGAAGAATTGGTAATTGCACTTGATACGGAATTAATAGTTACCGAACAACTTTCCTTGAAACAAAGTGCAAGTGTAAAATAGATTATAAAAGTAATTTTTGTACGTAATGCCGGATTAATTCCGGCATTTATTTTTTAAATACCTTTTCGAAAATATCTTAAATTGTGATTGGTAATTAACATGAGATTAAGATGGATTTAAAACTAAAAGACAAAATTGTTTTAGTAACTGCATCAAGCAGCGGAATAGGGAGAGCGGCCGCTGAATTATTTATTCAAGAAGGATGTAGAGTTGCAATCTGCTCGCACAATAAAGAGAATCTTTTAAGAACATCTCAGGAAATAAAAACACTTTATAATATTGAGCCCTTGTGGGAAGTTTGCGATATAAATAACCCGCAGGATATTGAAGATACAGTTCATATAGTCCAAAAAAAGTTAGGAGATATTGATATTCTTGTAAACAATTGCGGCGGTCCAATTCCCGGATTTTTTGAGGATCTGTATGACGAAAATTGGGAGGATGCATTTGAACAAGTTTTGATGAGCACTATCCGGTTTACACGTTTTGTCTTACCAGGCATGAAAGCAAAAAATTGGGGAAGAATAATTAACATTACTTCGCTATCTGTTAAACAGCCGGTAGATAATTTGATCTTGTCAAATTCATTAAGAAGTGCCGTAACGGCATTTGCAAAAACATTGAGTAACCAAATTGGTAAGTATAAAATTACAGTTAATAATGTTGCACCCGGTTATACATTAACTTCAAGAATTCATGAGTTAGCTGAGACAAGAGCAAAACTTGCAAACACAACACCGGAAAATATTCTAATTTCTATGACCAACGACGTCCCTCTCAAAAGAATGGCTGATCCGAATGAAATTGCATCAATGATTGTTTACCTTGCTTCTGAACAAGCTGGTTATATAACGGGGCAAACTATTTCAGTGGATGGTGGGATTATAAAATCAACTTATTAATTCTCAATTATTAAAAAGTCTTTTCTCATAAATAGAGAACGATATGAAAAAGGAATTAGAACTTGTACTTCCTCCCGAATTTGTAGATGATTATACTTATCAAAAAAATCTTGCTGCAAGAGAATTAAAACTTAATACTGAAGAAATATCTGCTGTTCAGGTCATTCGCCGATCAGTTGATGCGCGGAGTAAAAATCCAATCTTTAGAGCAAAAGCAATTGTTTATTTAAATGAAAAACCCCAAGATATTTTTTCACCGATAAATTTTAAACCTGTTAAAGGGAACAAAAAAGTATTGATCGTAGGAATGGGTCCGGCCGGAATGTTTGCGGCTTTACGACTAATTGTGTTAGGAATTAAACCAATAATTTTTGAGCGTGGTAAAGATGTTCAAACCCGCCGGAAAGATTTACGTGAGATTCAACAATATGGAAATGTTAATCCCGATTCCAATTATTGTTTTGGTGAAGGCGGTGCCGGTACATACAGCGATGGAAAACTTTACACTCGATCAACTAAAAGAGGAGATGTAAATAGAATCCTTAATATTCTTGTCCAGCACGGATCGCAAAAGGAAATATTGATTGATGCACATCCGCATATTGGTTCTAATATTCTCCCTAAAGTAGTTCAGGCAATCCGCCAAAGAATTATTGATTGCGGTGGAGAGATTCATTTTGATTCCCGCATAACTGATTTTATCCTTGGTGGGGGAAAAATCAAAGGATTAATAATTAACGACGGGGAAGAAATTCTTGGGGATTCAGTAATTCTTGCAACCGGTCATTCTGCTCGTGACATTTACTATCTATTAGATAAACATAAAATCAAACTTGAAGCGAAACCTTTTGCAATGGGAGTTCGCATTGAACATCCACAAAAATTAATTGATGAAATACAGTATCACACAAAAGAAAAAAATCCAAATCTGCCGGCTTCAAGTTATAATTTAACTTGCCGGGTTGGTGACCGTGGAGTTTACTCTTTCTGTATGTGTCCGGGCGGAATAATTATTCCTGCATCAACAACATCCGAAGAACTTGTTCTTAACGGAATGAGTGTCTCTCGTAGAGATTCTCCGTTTGCAAATTCTGGATTGGTTGTTTCAGTTGATGAGAAAGATTGGAAAGAGTATAAATCGTTTGGAGTGTTTGCCGGACTCGAATTCCAAAAAAGGATTGAAAGAATTGCATTTGAAGCAGGTGGGAAAAAACAGAGAGCACCAGCTCAAAGGATAACTGATTTTGTAAAAGACGAAATTTCTAAGACACTTCCGGGATCATCTTACATCCCGGGTACCATAAGTACACCACTTCATGAAATTCTTCCGGAAAATATTACCTATGGACTTAAAAAAAGTTTGTTTGTCTTCAATCAAAAGATGAGAGGATATTTCACGGAAGAAGCGCAAATACTCGCTGCAGAAACTCGAACAAGTTCCCCAATAAGAATTCCTCGTGATAGTAAATCTTTAATGCACAATGAAGTAGAGAGATTATTTCCGTGTGGTGAAGGTGCAGGTTATGCCGGTGGCATTGTTTCTGCTGCAATTGATGGAGAACGCTGTGCTGATGCTGTTGGCTTTATTTTAAAATAATGAATTGCGACTCGATATCTTTCTTAGTCCTTTAGAAATGTGAATTGTGACTTAACACTTAGCATAATTAAAATCTTTTTACCAATTTAAATATGAAATTTTTTGCAACTAAGGTTAATTTCTAAAATTTAAATACATTTCTTTCATTACAACATATTCACGAATTCAGTAGATCTAGTTTTATATAAATCGTTTACTCTACTAATTAGTTGTCATTATTACAATCTCCACAAGTAACTGAATTTGTGCAAAACATATATTAATCTTTCAAATCATATCTCATATAAAATAATTCATGGAGTAATCCTATGAAGAAATCTATTTTTTTCTTATTAATAATTTTTTCTGCAGTAATATCTGCACAAAATATTGTTAACACTCTTGCAGCAGGTGGAATTTTCTCTATTATAAATGGTGCCAATACCTATTTCACTGTTAAACAATCCACCGGTTTGGTTGGAATAGGCACAAATGCTACTGATCCAAAAGCACAGCTTGAAATTGGCGGAACAGACGGTTTACTTGTAAGAGGTACTATAAATTCAGGAACCGCGCGAGCATTAGGCGCCGGTATAAGACTCCATTGGTACCCAAGAAAGGGCGCATTTAGAGCCGGCATGGCAGAAACAACATATTGGGATGATGACGGCAGTTCATATCCTAAGATGGCATTGTATTCATGTGCCATTGGATATCAACCGCGCGCTACGGGTGTAGCATCATTTGCTCTTGGGGCGTATAGCAAGGCAACTGGGGATTATTCTTTATCAGCAGGGTCTTACAGCGAGGCAAGCGCATCTCATGCGATTGCAATTGGAACGCAGGTTTATGCAAGCGGAATTTATTCCATTGCTATGGGTTCTGGAGCCAATACAAACGGTAAAGACGGTGCTGTGGTTATTGGTGACGATACATATTTCCAAACTGCTTATGCCGCAGCAGATAACCAATTAACAATGCGTTTTAGCGGCGGTTATCGCCTTTGGTCTTCTTACCCCGATTCAACAGCCGGCGTTTATATGCGGCATGGTCAAAGCGGCTGGTCGAATTATTGTGATAAAAATATGAAAGAGAATTTTGAACCGGTTGACGGAGAGTGGGTACTAGGAAAAATAAAGAATATGCCTATAACGAAATGGAATTATAAAAAAACCGATCCAACAGAAAAATATGTTGGCCCGGTATCCCAGGATTTTTACGCAGCATTTCATTTGAATGGAACCGATAGTCTCGGAATAAATTCTATTTCCATCGACGGTATTAACATGGCAGCAATTAAAGCTCTTGAAGGAAGAACATCCGAGATGAAAGCCGTTATTGATTTATTAGTTAAGGAAAATAAGGAATTGAAAGAGCGGCTTTCAAATGTAAGCAATGTAAACGATGAACTTCTGGAATTGAGAAAACTGAAAGCTGAATTACAAGAGCAATTGAAAATCGTTAAAGCAAAAAACGAAAGGGAAGATGTTGTTCTGATTTCTAAATAAAAATTTGCTGTTTAGCTAGAAAGCTAATGAAGAAATATTGTTTTTTATTGATTTGTTTTGTCGCAGTTCAATGGACCTATGCGCAAAGTACAATTACTATTAATCTCGGTACATCAATTAGCATAGGTGCTGGGAGCGCTGTTACTGCCGGATATAGAGACGGAACGTTGACGAGTGCCGGAACTTTTAATGCAAGATCAATTACATTTGATCCGGTTGCAACTGCAGCAACATCTATAATACAAACAAGTTTTAATGCAAATTGGAATGCTTCCGCTGGAGCTGCAGGATATAAGTTGGATGTATCTACCGTTTCAGACTTTTCATCATTTGTAACCGGTTATCAAAATTTAGAAGTCGGAAACGTTACCACTTATTCTGTAAGCTCAAATTTGTCTGCAGGATCAACTTATTACTATCGCTTACGAGCATATGATATAGATGGAATAACAGGTTATTCAAATGTAATTACAGTTGTAATGTCACCGCCAAACCCTGTCGCAACTGCAGCAACAAATATTACCGATATTAGTTTTAGTGTTAATTGGAATAGTGTAACAGGTGCAACAGGTTATTACCTGGATGTTTCAACCGATCCTGGATTTGGAGCTGGAGCTTTTGTAGTAGGATTTGAAAATAAAGATGTCGGTAATGTTCTTACATATTCAGTTACAAGTTTAGCTGGTAATACAACTTATTATTATAGAATAAGGGCTTACAATGCCAGCGGTACAAGCGGTAATTCAAACACAGTTACAATCTTAACTGCACCGCCTGCACCGACTGCAACTGTAGCTGCCCCTATTGGGCAAACAAGTTTTTCTGCAAATTGGGATGCATCTGCCGGTGCAACAAAATATTATCTTGATGTATCAACTGTTTCTAATTTTTCATCATACGTTACCGGTTATCAAAATCTGGATGCAGACAACGCTACAACCTATTCTGTAAATACAAACATAAATGCAGGAACGACCTATTACTACCGTCTCCGTGCATCTAATGGAACTAATACAAGCACAAATTCAAATACAATAAATTTAATCTCTGTTCCCCCAAATCCAACATCAACCGCTGCATCAAATATTCAAATTACAAGTTTTGATGCAAACTGGAATGTCTCTACAAGCGCAACAAAATATTTTCTGGATGTTTCAACTGATGCCGGTTTTGGTGCAGGTGCTTTTGTAATAGGCTATGAAAACAAAGATGTAGGAAATGTTACTACCTTTTCTGTAAATACAAATCTTTCCGGCGGTATAACATATTATTATAGAGTTCGCGCAAACAATACTGGTGGAACAAGCGGAAATTCAGGATCAATTACCGTTCTAACCATTCCGCCGGCTCCTGTTGCAATAGCTGCATCAACAATCACACAAACAAGTTTTTTTGCAAACTGGAACGCTTCCACAGGAGCTACAAAATATTATTTGGATGTATCAACAGATGCAAGTTTTGGCGCCGGTACTTTTGTGACTGGTTATCAAAATTTAGATGTTGATAATGTAACGACATTTTCGGTGAATACTAATCTTACTGCAGGTACAACTTATTATTACAGAGTTAGAGCAAACAATGCAACTGGAACAAGTAATAATTCAAACGGAATTAGCTTGGTCACTATTCCGCCAAATCCAACAGCTACTTCAGCAACAAATATTACAGAAAATAGTTTCAACACAAATTGGAATTCGTCAGCTACAGCAACAGGTTATCGGTTAGATGTTTCAACAGATGCAGGCTTTGGTGCCGGAACTTTTGTCGTTGGATTTCAAGATAAAGATGTTGGTAATGTTACCACATATTCGGTAACCGGCTTATTGGCTAACACGACTTATTATTATAGGGTGAGAGCTTACAATGGAAATGGGACTAGTGGAAATTCGGGAAACATAACACAGTTAACTGCACCTGCTGTTCCAACAGCAACCGCAGCAACATTAATTACACAAACAAGTTTCGATGCAAATTGGGATGCTTCAATAGGAGCTACTGGTTACCGTTTAGATGTATCAACAGATAACGGTTTTGGTGCAGGTACTTTTGTTACAGGTTATCAAGATAAAGATGTTGGTAATGTATTAACATTTTCGGTGAATACATATTTAGTAGAAGGAACAACATATTATTATAGAGTTCGATCTTACAATGCAGGAGGGACAAGTACAAACTCAGGTACAATTAATCTGAAGACAATTCCTGATGCGCCGATTGAATCTTCAGCGACTTTGATAACATCAACAAGCTTCCAAGCAAACTGGAATGCATCAACCGGCGCTTCAGGTTACAGATTAGATGTCGCTACTAATTCAGGTTTTGGCGCTGGAACATTTGTAGCTGGTTACGATAATAAAGATGTTGGCGATGTAACAAATTCTGCAGTCAATACTAATCTTACTGACGGAACTACATACTATTACAGAATACGTGCATATAACAGCGGAGGAACGAGTAATAATTCTGGAACCGTAACTGTAATTACAGTTCCGGCAGCTCCGTCAGCAAATGCAGCATCGTCTGTGCAAACAACAAGTTTCACTGCTAATTGGAATTCAAGTTCAGGCGCAAGCGGTTATACTCTCGATTTATCTACCGATTCAAATTTTGGAAGTTATTTTGATGGATATAATAATTTTGATGCCGGAAATGTAACTTCACTTAATGTGACCGGATTATCAAGCGGGACAACATATTATTATAGAGTTAGAGCGTATAACGTCAGCGGATCGAGCGGATACTCATCGGTAAAAACAGTTATAACAATTCCTTCTGCACCGGTAGCAATTGCAGCTACATTAATTACCGGAACAAGTTTTTCAGCAAATTGGAACTCATCATCCGGTGCCTCCAAATATTATCTTGATGTAGCAACTGACAATACGTTTTCATCTTTTGTAGCAGGATTTAATGATAAGGATGTTGGAAATAATACAACTCAATCAGTCACTGGACTAACTGAAGGCACCGTTTATTATTATAGGGTAAGAGCAAATAATGCAAGCGGTACAAGTACAAATTCAAATACTAAAAATGTAAAAACAATTCCACCGGCACCGGTAGAACAAGCTGCTTCTTCAATTACAAATAATAGTTTTTCGGCAAATTGGAATTCATCTACTGGGGCTTCGGGATATTATCTTGATGTTGCAACTGATAATTTATTTTCGAGTTTTGTTGCCGGATTTAATGGGAAAAATGTTGGAGATGTTACATCATATACTGTAACCGGACTTTCGGAAAGTACATCATATTATTATAGAGTTAGAGCATATAATACCGGAGGTACAAGCGATAATTCAGGAACTGTTAATCCAATTACACTTTCTAATTCACTTAGTGAGCCATCAGTTCAGCCGGCATCTGCTGTAACATCTACAAGTTTTAGTGCAAACTGGAATTCTGTTACTGGAGCAACTAAGTATTATTTAGATGTTTCTACAGTTTCAAATTTTGCAACGTTCGTTGTAGGATGGCAGAATGTTGATGTTAATAATGTTTTAACATATTCAGTAAATTCAAATTTATCAGCTGGAAATACTTACTATTACCGAGTTAGAGCAGCTAATGCAACAAGCACAAGTGATAATTCAAATAATGTTTCTGTTAAAACAATTCCATCAGCACCAGTTGAACAAGCTGCCTCTGCTATAACTGCATCAAATTTTGATGCAAATTGGAATGCTTCAACAGGTGCAACCGGATATTATATTGATGTAGCTACAGACAATGGATTTACTTCCTTTGTATCGGGATTTAGCAATCGTGATGTTGGTAATGTTGTTACATATACAGTAACTGGTTTAGCAAGTAGTACGCAATATTTTTACAGAATCCGAGCATACAATACCGGCGGAACGAGTAGCAATTCCGGAACAGCTGATGCAACAACTTTAGCAGGGGGTACTGTTGTCGCTACTGCAGC
>VEPI01000093.1:42447-47960 GCA_012026935.1 Melioribacter sp.
ACATTACCTGCAGATCCAACAGCAACAGCTGTTACTTCTATTACAGAGATAAGTTTTGATGCGAACTGGAATTCTGTTACTAGTGCAACAGGTTATTATTTAGATGTTGCGACAAATGATATTTTCACAACTTTTGTAACCGGATTCAATAATAAATATGTAAATAATGTTACTACATATTCTGTTACAGGATTAACAGGAGGAACAACTTATTATTATAGAGTTAGAGCTAAAAACGGAAGCGGAACCGGTCCGAGTTCTTCGACAATAACAGTTTTAACTCTTCCGGATGAGCCAACTGCAACGTATGCAACAGCACTGACAAATAATAGTTTTAGTGCGAATTGGAATTCTTCAACTGGTGCAACAGGATATAAGTTGGATGTATCTACAGTTTCAGGCTTTGGCAGTTTTGTCGGTATTTATAATGATTTAGATGTTGGAGATGTGACTACGTATTCTGTTACTGGATTAACTGGAGGAACAAATTATTATTATAGAATTCGAGCATATAATAGCAGTGGTCCCAGCAGTAATTCAAATACAATTAATTCATTAACACTTCCTGCTTCACCCAATTCAACAGCAGCTACTTCAATTACTCAAACAAGTTTTGATGCAAATTGGGATGCATCTAACGGTGCAACAAAATATTATTTTGATGTAGCTACTACCAGCAGTTTTAATGCTGGAACTTATGTGAGCGGCTATCAAAATCTTGATGTAAATACTGCTTTAACATATTCGATTTCTGGTTTAACAAGCGGAACAACATATTATTATCGTGTCCGTGCATTTAATCCAAGTGGTACGAGCGGTAATTCTGCAACACAAACTGTATTAACTATTCCTCCGGATCCTAATGTAATTTCTGCAACTAACATTCAAAGTACAAGTTTTAGTGCGAACTGGGAAACATCAACAAGTGCAACCGGATACAAACTTGATGTTTCGACAGTCTCCAACTTTATGAGTTTTGTAGGAATTTATAATGATCTCGATGTAGGTGGCGTAATTACTAGATCAGTTACAGGTTTAACAGGAGGTGAAACTTATTATTACCGATTAAGATCTTATAATGGTAATGGTACTAGCAATAATTCCGGAACCATGACTGTTGTGCAAGCACCGGTAACTCCGGTAGCAACAGCAGCATCTTCAGTAACTGATGCGACTTTTCAAGCTAATTGGAATTCTAGCTCCGGTGCAGATGGATATAAAATAGATGTTGCTACAGATGCCGGTTTTTCAAGTATTGTCGTTGGCTATAATAACAAAGATGTCGGAACGGCTACTTCATTTGTTGTAACCGGATTAAACAGTGGAACAACTTACTACTATCAAATAAGATCATACAGTGCAAGCAGAACGAGCGGAAATTCAAATTCAATAACAGTATTAACAGTGCCGTCTGCACCGGCAGCAACAGCAGCAACATCCATTAATGAATCCAGTTTTGTCGCAAATTGGAATTCATCAACGGGTGCAACCAAATACTATTTAGATGTTGCAACAAATAACAGTTTTACAACTTTTGTGGCTGGATTCAATAATAAAGATGTAGGCAATGTTACAAATTATTCTGTATCAGGTCTCTCAGCAAATTCAAATTATTATTATAGAATTAGATCCAATAATGCAACAGGGACAAGTGGAAATTCGGGAACAATAAATGTTTTGTCTGCACCTGCGATACCAACAGCAACAGCAGCTACATCAATCATCAATACAAGTTTTAATGCAAATTGGAATGCATCTACGGGTGCTGCGGGGTATAGACTGGATGTATCAACAGTATCAAATTTTACAAGCTTCGTCGGAATTTATAATAACAAAGATGTCGGTAATGTAATAACATATTCTGTAACAGGACTAAGTGGAAGTACGACTTATTATTATAGAGTGAGGGCATATAATAGTGGAGGTACAAGCGGAAATTCCGGAACAATTAATTTAACTACTGCGGTTAATCCTTCCGGAGTCCCTACAGCAACAGCAGCAACAAATATTGCACAGACAAGTTTTTCAGCAAATTGGAATGTTGTTGCTGGTGCCGAGGGTTACATGATGGATGTTTCAACCGATTGGAATTTTGGTGCAGGGACATTTGTAACAAATTTTGAAAATAAAGATGTAGGAAATGTAACCACTTATTCTGTTACAGGTTTAACTAACGGAAATACATATTATTACCGTTTAAGATCATACAATATCAGCGGCACCAGCGGAAATTCAGGATCAATAACTGTATTGATGGTTCCTGGAACACCATCTGCAAATTCGGCAACATCATTAGCTGTTACAAGCTTTAGTGCAAACTGGAACGCATCAACAGGTGCAACAGGTTATTACCTTGATGTTGCAACAGATATTGGATTTACAAGTTTTGTTGCCGGTTTTAATAATCAAGATGTTTCAAATGTTACGAGCTATTCTGTAACAGGATTAGCTGGCGGAACAACTTATTATTACAGAGTGCGTGCGTATAACGGAAGCGGTACAAGCGGCGATTCAGGAACTATTACAGTATTAACTCTACCATCATCATCAACTGCAACAGCAGCTACATCACTGACAGAAACAACTTTTGACGCAAATTGGAATGCTGTTGTTGGCGCGGCGGGATACAGATTAGATGTTTCCACTGATGTAAATTTTGGCGCGGGAACATTTCTATCAGGTTTTCAAGACAAAGATGTAAGTGGAGTTACAACTTATTCCATTTCAGGATTAACCAGCGGAACAAATTATTATTATAGACTTAGAGCATACAATGCCACGGGAACAGGCGCTAATTCAAATACAATAACTGCATTGACTTTTCCCTCTGCGCCTGTAGCTACTGCAGCTACTTCAGTCACTGGAACAAGTTTTTCTTCAAATTGGAATTCGTCTTCCGGTGCGACTAAATATTATCTAGATGTTGCAACAGATTCCGGTTTTGGTGCAGGGACTTTTGTAGTTGGGTACCAAGATAAAGATGTAGGTGTAGTTACAACATATTCGGTATCAGGGTTGACTGTCAATACAAATTATTATTACCGTGTAAGGTCATTTAATTCAAGCGGTACAAGTGGAAATTCAAATACGATTACAGTATTAACAGCACCTTTAGCACCTGTAGCATTAGCTGCAACATCTTCTGCTGAATCAAGTTTTAATGCAAACTGGAATGCGGCAGCGGGTGCAACCAAGTATTATTTGGATGTATCATTAGATGTTAATTTTGTAGGCGGTTCATTTGAGACAGGATATGAAAATAAAGACGTTAGCAATGTTGTTACATATTCTGTTACAGAGATTACAGCAGGAACATCACATTATTATAGGGTAAGATCTTCCAACGGTGATGGAATCAGCGGAAACTCTGGAACAATAACAGTGCTTGGTGTACCGAATGCAAGTTCTGCTACTGCAATTACGCAAACAAGTTTTTCTTCAAATTGGGATGCAGTAACCGGCATAACCGGATATAGATTGGATGTTTCAACTGATATAAATTTTAGTGCCGGTTTTTTTGTTGCGGGTTTTCAAAATAAAGATGTTGGTAATGTTACAACATTTCCTGTAACTGGATTAACTCCAAACACAACATATTTTTATCGGGTTAGATCTTATGATTTGAACTATACGAGTGGAAATTCAAATACAATAATTGTCAAAAATCTCCCAACGGCTACAGTTGCTACAAATGCAACCGGTATAACACAAACAAGTTTTATTGCAAATTGGAACGCATCGCCGGGCGGGGCTTACGGCTATATTATTGACGTAGCGTCTGATCCTGAATTTGTGAATTATGTAACTGGATATGAAAATAAAGTCGTTTATAATGTTACATCTTATGTGATCAATAATGTTACTGCAGGGACGGTTTATTATTATAGGGTGCGTGCATATAATTCATTAGGAACTTCAGACAATTCCAACACTATTAATTTACTTACAATACCCTCAAACCCAACTGCTACAGTTGCATCAAATATTACAAGCACAAGTTTTTCGGCTAATTGGAATGCTGTGTATGGCGCTGATAAATATTATCTTGATGTTGCAACAGATGCAAGCTTTACTAACATATTGGTTGGTTATAATAATATAGATGTTGCTAACGTTACAACTTTTTCAGTTACAAACATTTCCAAAAATACTTTATTCTATTTTAGAGCAAAATCGAACAATACAACCGGAACGAGCGGCAATTCAAATACAATTTCAATATCAACATTACCAAACTATGCACCGATATTGAATGGTATTGAAACTTCGTCTTTGGACTTTACAGAAGGTGATCCTCCTCAACAGATTACATCTTCAATAACAGTTAATGATTTGGATAATTTGAACGTTGAAAACGCAGTAGTACAGATAATAACAAACTATCAAAGCGATGAGGACATACTATTTTTTATTAACCAAAATGGAATTACCGGAGTATGGAACCAGGTAAACGGAACTATGACATTATTAGGGACTGCAACTGTTGCTCAATATCAAACAGCTATACGCAATGTGAAATATCAAAACACAAGTAACTGTCCGAAGGGATTAACAAGAACATTAAGCGTTACAGTTAATGACGGTATTGTCAACAGCAATATTTTAACCAGAAATATTTCAATTGCATCAATTAATACGCCCCCTATAATATCGAGCATTGAAACCGATCCCCTTACATATAAAATAAAACAAAGCCCCTATACTTTAACGAATTCAGTTGTTGTTGAAGATACTGACGACGATAATAATGGGGCTGCAATAATTACAATTACAGAGAATTATCAAAAAGGTGAAGATGAATTGATCTTTGAAAATCAAAACGGAATTATTGGGAACTGGGATTCTGATAAAGGTATCTTATACTTATGTGGAAACAGTTCGGTTAGTAATTACCAAGCGGCATTACGAACTGTGTGTTATAAAAACAATAAAATAATTCCTAATATAATTGATAGAACAATCAGCATAAAATTTAATGACGGTGATGATGATAATGATGAAAGTAATATTGTTTTTAGGAAAATTGTATTTCCAAACTCGAACTTTGCACCATTTCTTAGTTATATAGAAAAAAGTATAATAGTTTATTCTAAAAATAGTGACCGTATAACTGTTAGCGATAGCATCATGGTTTCGGATGAAGATAATTTATTCTTACAAAGGGGCGAAGTAAAAATTGAAGAAGGTTTTCTTGTCGGAGAAGATGTACTTGAGTTTACGGCGCCACCATATATTAATGCTTTTTATAATTGGTCGAACGGTACATTAACATTATCCGGCCAGAGTGATCTCGCTTCATATGAAAATATTTTTAGATCAGTGAGGTACAAAAATATAAGAGGAACCGAATCTACTAAATCAAATAAAACAATTGTTTTTTCTGTTAATGATGGAATTGAAAATAGCAACAAAGCAAAAAGGCAAATTTCTGTTGAGGGAACAATAACAGGTGTTGATGATCTTTCGCTTGGAATTCCGACTGAGTTTAAGCTTTACCAAAATTATCCAAACCC
>VEPI01000102.1:0-41296 GCA_012026935.1 Melioribacter sp.
ATGTCCCGCTTCAAACTATATATAGAATACGAAGGCACGCGTTACAGCGGCTGGCAAATGCAGAAGCAGAGCAAAACCGTTCAAGGCAAATTGCTTGAGATTGCTGAAAAAATATTCAAAGGTGAACGGATTGAAATTTACGGTGCGGGCAGAACGGATGCCGGAGTCCATGCGCTTTGCCAGGTTGCTCATCTTGAAGCAAAGACCATTCTGGCGCCGGAAATTATTCGAATGAAATTCAACGACGAACTTCCGTCGGACATAAACTAAATCGAAGTTGAAAAAGCAAATTCTAAATTCCACGCGCGGCACGATGCAAAAAGCAGAAGCTACATTTATCAAATCTCTAGAAGAAGAACCGCATTCGGTAAACCGTTTGTCTGGTGGATTAAAGACAACTTGAATTTTGAAAAAATGAATAACGCATCAAAATTTTTTGTAGGGATGCATGATTACAAATCTTTTTCCGATAAAGACAATGAAGAGAAATCAACAAAAGTCTTGATAGAAAAAATCCAAATGAAGGAAGACGGCGATTTAATTTTAATTCGCATAATCGGCTCACATTTTTTATGGAAACAAGTCCGCAGAATGATTGGAGTACTTGTAGAAATAGGAAGAGGCAATATCACGGAAAAAGATTTAAAATATTTTCTTGAACACAATTCACCTACTCCCGCAAAGTACACAGCCCCACCGTCAGGGCTATTTCTAGAGAGAGTAACTTACGAAGCAGAAAAACATAATGATAATTTTGGTGCCACAATTAATATTAATTCTTTTCAGAGATCACGATCAAGAATAAGATCATGAGCAACCCGAAGCCAATCACCGACAACCGATCACCGATCACAAAATACTGGAAGCCGTTTTTTGCGGTCTTTGTCTGGGGCTTGTCGTTTATTGCAACAAAGAATGCGCTGGCAGAAATAAAACCAGAAGTAATTGTTTTCATCCGCCAGATATTAGGAATTTTATTTTTAGCCGCGGTACTTCTTAAACAAAAAAGAAAATTTTCTATAAACATCCGCGAACAAAAGTGGATATTCATTCTTGCTGCGATAGCTTGCTTTCATTTATGGATTCAAGTTACCGGACTTCAATGGACAACGGCATCACACACGGGATGGATAATCGGCACAACGCCGGTTTTTATGGTTATACTTGGCATTATATTTTTCAAGGAAAAAATTTCTTCCTTACAAACACTTGGAATAATTATTGCCTTTTTAGGATTGATCTTTCTTGTCAGCAAGGGCGATTTAACATCGCTTGATTTTATTAAGAACAAAGGCGACGTGTTAATAATATCAAGTTCCGTAACGTGGTCTTTCTATTCGATGGTAAATAAAAAAGTAACATTTAATCTATCTCCAGTGTTAACAACATTTTATTTATTTTTGATTGTTGCAGTTATAATTGCGCCCTTCACAATTAATCAAGAAAACATTTCCGAAGTTCTCCGATTATCGGTCAGCGGATGGGGCTCAATACTGTTTCTCGGAATTTTTTGTTCCGGAATCGCTTATACTTTGTGGGCACAAGCATTAAACGAGATGAGCGCGACACGGGTAGGCGCATTTCTTTATATCGAACCGTTTGTAACTTTTTTTGGTGCGTGGTTATTGTTGAACGAACAAATTACCGCGCTAACTTTATTAAGCGGATTAATTATTATTGGCGGAGTAGTTTTGGTAAACAGGAAATAAAACCGGAAACAAACAACTCTTTGTTCAAGTCAAAAAAACATTAATAATTTTTTTCCAGGTTATTCGATCTATTCGTAAGTTCTTTCTTTGCCCGAAGAACAATTGATCTCGATCAATTCCTCTGTATTAACAGTGTGTAAAGAGAGAACGACCAAATCCTTATCGCCCGGAAAAAATTCATGCGGCACTCCGCGATTAATTACATAAAGAGTCTCGGAATTTGATGGATCGAAATATTGAAGCGAAATTTTAATTCCACCAAATTCACAATCTCCTAATCCATCAATAACGGCTGTGTATTGTGTGCTGTTGGGATGATAATGTGCATGTGAAGGAGTGTTTTTTCTTAGTACGAACAACCACGCAGATTTGAATTCGGTTTCGAGATCTTGTTCGTTAAAATGTTCATTCAAAGTTTTCCAGACAAATTGTTCCGAAGAATTCAGCAATTCTTTTTGAAGTTCAATAATAGATGATTTTACGCTCACGTTTTTTGCCAGCCGGCAGAGGATATCTGATGCACAACTAATGTTATTTTTCGGCATTGAGCAGTACATTTATTTTAGAGTTTAGAAAAGACTTTATTTTATATTTCAGTTAATAAAAACTAAATCAATATTTTTATCTTTGCAAGTAAACAATCGGTGTTACAATGAAGAAAATTAAATCAATAATAAAGTTGTCATCTCTTTTCTGTTTAGTAATTTTATATCAAAGTTGTGGAGAAAAAGAAGTGGTAAAAAATCCGGCAGACTTAGTTTTGATAAACGGAGTTGTTGCAACAATTGAAAACGATAATGCTTCAGCAGAAGCAGTTGCAATTAAAAGCGGAAAAATCTTTGCTGTAGGTTCAACAAGCGAGATTGAAAAATTTATAGGCGACTCAACCCGCGTTATAGATCTCAAGGGAAAATTTGTTATGCCGGGATTTAATGATAGTCATGCTCATTTTCTCGGGATCGGCAATTCGAAAATGATATTAGATTTACACCAAGCAAAAAACTGGGACGAGGTTATAGAAATAGTTGCTAAAGCCGCGGAGACAGCAAGACCGGGCGAATGGATTATTGGACGAGGCTGGCATCAGGAGAAATTTAATCCGAAACCGATGCCGAATGTAAACGGCTATCCGATACATAATGAATTAAGCAAAGCAACTCCACGAAATCCCGTAATGCTGACACATGCAAGCGGACACGCTGTGTTTGCAAATGCTAAAGCGATGCAAGTTGCAAACGTAAATAGAAACACGCCGGATCCAACAGGAGGAAAGATCGAGCGCGACTCGCTGGGGAATCCAATAGGGATTTTTGAAGAGAACGCTGAAAACCTAATAAGAAAATATTATGATGAATATCTGGCTAAACGTACCCCGCAACAAATTTTAGATAATTATGAAAAACAAGTAAATCTTGCATCGGAAGATTGTTTAAGAAAAGGAATTACATCTTGTGCGGATGCGGGAGAAACTTTTGATGTAATTGACATTCTTAAAAAATTTGCAGATGAAAAAAAACTTGCAGTACGGTTAAATGTAATGATTGGGGATTCTCTTGTAAGTATGAAAAAGAAACTGAAAGATTATTTATTAATAGGGTATGCCGATAATCATTTAAATGTGAGATCAGTAAAACAGTATATTGATGGAGCTCTCGGTTCCCGCGGCGCATGGCTGCTTGAACCGTACAGCGATCTTCCCGATAATTACGGTTCCAACGTTACTCCATTGAATGAATTGAAAGAAATTTCCGAGTTAGCAATATCAAGCGGATTTCAAATGCGGATTCATGCAATTGGAGACAGAGGAAACCGCGAGGTTCTAAATATTTACGAAGAAATTTTTAAGGAACATCCCGGCAAAAAAGATCTACGCTGGTGCATTGAGCATGCACAACATTTATCAGCTCAAGATATTCCGCGTTTTTCACAACTTGGCGTAATTGCCGCGATGCAAGGCGTTCATTGTACATCAGACGCAGCATTTGTTCCCGTTAGATTAGGTAATGATAGAGCGGCAGAGGGAGCGTATGTTTGGAAAAAATTAATCAATAGCGGTGCAACTATTTGCAACGGAACAGACGCACCGGTTGAAGACGTTGATCCTATTAAATGTTTTTATTCTTCGGTTACAAGAAAAAGTGCCGATGGAAAAGTTTTTTATGGCAATCAAAAAATGTCTCGACCCGAAGCGCTAAAATCTTATACAATCAACGGCGCTTACGCATCTTTTGAAGAAAACGTGAAGGGAACGATAACTGTTGGCAAGTATGCTGATCTTGTTGTGCTTTCGAATGATTTACTTAACTGCAGCGACGAAGAAATTCTAAATACAAATGTTTTATACACAATTATTGACGGAAAAATAGTTTATGAAAAAAAATAAACGCCTGTTTTTAATTTTTGGACTTATATTCTTTTCCATTCTCTCCTGCGTTTTACCCCAGGATCAAAAATCGAAGATTGCAGTTACTATTGATGATCTCCCTCTTCAGCGTATTGATCATTTTGAAAACAATAAACTTCGAAAAATTTTTGATAAGCTTGTAAAGAACATCAAATCGCAACGTATACCTATAATTGGGTTTGTAAACGAAATGAAACTACAAGTCAAGGGTGAATATGATATTCGAAGAATTGTTCTTTTAAAAAAATGGATAAATGCCGGATTAGATCTAGGCAACCATACATTCTCACATCCAAGCTTGCACGATCTTTCAATAGAAAAATTTGAAGAAGAGATTTTAAAAGGAGAAAAAATAACCCGGGAGCTTTTAAATCAAAATAAAAAAGAACTGAAATATTTTCGCCATCCGTATTTACAAACCGGAAGATCGCTCGAAGCAAAAAATACGATTGAACAATTTCTTTCGGACCACAAGTACACCGTAGCGCCCGTTACAATAGATAATGCCGATTGGATTTTTGCAAGCGCTTACGATAAAGCAATTGACTCGAACAAAACTGAGGTTATGAAACAGATAGGAACAGAATATATTAATTACATGAAAAGCAAAATAGAATATTGGCAAGGTCAATCAATTGCTCTTTTCGGAAGAAACATCAATCACGTTTTGTTAATTCATGCCAACACATTAAATGCGGAATATTTTCCCGAACTTTGTAAAATGATACGATCAATGAATTATAAATTTGTTTCATTAGACGAAGCACTGCATGATGAAGCTTACAAGTCGAACGACACGTTTATAGGCAACGGCGGAATTTCCTGGATTCACAGATGGGCAATTACACAGGGCAAGAAGAAAGATTTCTTCGGGGAGGAACCGCAAGTTCCTAAATTTATTATGAGATATTCCGGAATAAACTCTGAGTGAAGTTTAAAGAACAAAAGCAGGATAAACCCAAATCGGTTGCAATTTATTTAATCTGAGTTTACCCAATTTCTGTTCAAGAAAATTAATCTGCACTGCGGGGATTTAATTCTTCATAACCGTGAACACCCATTTCAGGCATATCCAAACCTTCGATTTCGTCTTTTGCTTTAACGCGGATTCCAAAAAATTTGTCCTGTATTTTGAAGAATGCATACATTGTTGCAAAAACAAAAATAATACAAGCAGCAGTTCCAATTAATTGAGCAACCAACTGACCCGCATCACCATAGAATAATCCTTTAACAGTACCGGCAACACCGTTCCATCCATCGCCGTATGTCCCGTCAGCAAATAATCCGAGAGCAATTATACCCCAGGCGCCGTTAACACCGTGAACGGCAACAGCGCCGACAGGATCGTCAACTTTTATTTTTTGATCAATAAAAAAAACGGCAATAATTACCAACACGCCGGCAACAGCGCCAATAAAAAATGCAGCATAGGAATTAACAAAAGCACATGGTGCGGTAATTGCAACTAAACCGGCAAGCATCCCATTGGCCATCATACTTGGATCTGGTTTCTTAAATTTCCAAATCATGTACAATGTTGCAAACAACGCGCCAGATGCCGACGCAATCATTGTATTAGTTGCAACGATTGCTATTCGTAAATCATTTCCTGATAATGTTGAGCCGGGGTTAAATCCGAACCAACCAAAAGCTAAAATGAACGTTCCGATTATAGCCATCGGAATATTGTGTCCTGGTATTGCATTAACAGAGCCGTCTTTATTGTATTTACCAATTCTTGGTCCCAATACAAGTGAGCCTGCTAATGCGGCAACACCACCAACCATGTGAACGACAGAAGAACCGGCAAAATCAACATGCCCGTGTCCCAAACCAAAATTAACACCGAGAGTTGCCAGCCAGCCTCCGCCCCAAACCCAATTACCAAATAATGGATAGACAAACATTGAAATAAAAAATGCGTAGAATATAAAAGCAGTAAATTTCCATCTTTCGGCCATAGCACCGGTTGGAATTGTAGCTGTTGTGTCCATGAATACCATTTGGAATAAAAATAATGTGAATACACCGACATCATAAACGGAATTGTTTAGGAAAAATCCCCTTGTTCCGAATAAACCAAAGCCTTTTCCAAAAAGAGTAATGGCGAATTCGTTATCTAATCCAGGCGTTCCACCTAAAGCGGCTACCGCACCAACACCGCCGAACATTATTGCAAAACCACAAATGTAAAAACCGATTACACCAAGAGCATAAACAAGAAAATTCATACCCATAGTATGAGCAACATTTTTAGCACGCGTAAAACCGGTTTCCACCATTGCGAAACCGGCCTGCATAAACATTACCAAAAAACCGGTGAGTAAAGTCCACATAATATTTGTAGCAATTTTATTATGCCCAACGGCATCGGAAATTTCAGTTAGAGTCGGTTCACCGGGCTTTGCCGACGACACATCTTTAGCAGTTCCGGTTTTTGTTCCCGCCGGATCAGCTTGAGCATAAGAATTTGTCGGAACAAACGAAATTACTGTGATAAAAAAAACCATCACAATTAATAATAAATATTTTATCTTCATAAATTTTTCTCCTAGAATTTTTTAATAGACTTAAATGATATTTAAAAAGTAAAACTTGCGCCAAATACCAAGTAAGTAATGTCCAACGCCGGGTTGGCTATATAAGACACATTGATTGGAATTGAGAATTTATCCGTGATAGCAATAGATTTAGCTGCAGTGATATTTAGGTTAATCAAATTTGCTTTGTTGGTTACGTAGTAAGCGCTTTTCGAGGGCACAAAACCTGCAGCAAGTGTAATAGTTGCATCATAAACCGAAAATGGGTAGCCAATCTGAATGTATGATGAATTATCCACATCGTTGTGAATGTTTAGGTATAGCGCTAAAGAAATTGGGAATTTTTCCGGACCAGAATAAGTCACTCCGGCTTCCATTGTATGTGCCCCGCCGTTTTTTTCAAAGTCGGAAAATTTTATTCCGGCAGAAGGGTAATAATAATCCGTAAAAAGCAACGTAAAATTACCGGCACTTACGATTGAAAAAGCATATGAAGCGTATAAATCATTCTCGGCATATGTTGTAGTAGTTGTTGGGAACGCATATGATCCCCACGCGCCAATAGAAAAACCACCGACGGTAAAGGCTAAACTTGGTTGAAATGCAGGCGCGTTTCCAAAATCTAACCCTCTCCAATTGTATCTGCTATATATATCAGCACCGAATTTTAATTGTGCGAAAGAATTAAAAGTGGTAAAAACAATCACCACGAGTATTAGAATGTTTTTTTTCATTTATATATTCTCCTATATAGTTTTTAAATTTTTATAGAGCAGTTTTACCCGACTCTTCAGTTCTTATTCTAATAGCTTCCTCAACATTTAGAATAAAGATTTTCCCGTCTCCAACCTCACCGGTTTTTGATGTGTTAATAATAATTGAGATTGCAGTTTCTAATCTTTCGTCATCGCAGACCAATTCTATTTTCAGTTTTGGTACGAATTCGATTTTATATTCGGAACCGCGGTAGATCTCTTTATGGCCTTTTTGCCTACCGTAACCACGAACCTCGGTTACTGTTAAGCCGGCAAAGCCTGCCTCTAATAAGGCGCCATGGACCTCGTCTAACTTAAAAGGTCTGATAATTGCCTCGATTTTTTTCATGTCTTACCTCACTGGATATATTTAGTTGATATAATGTTTTATCTTTAATTATTTAGGTTATTTAAAAACATTATATTAATTAATTAGGTATTTGTCAAGTGCGCATTAACGGCTTTTTTTGATCATCTGCATGACGATTTCAACATCTTTCTTTTTGTTTACAAAGAATTGAGTTAGAAGCTTTGTATGCTTTTAGAAATGAAATCTTTATTGAACTCCTATAGGTGGAATTACTAAACACGTCTTTATATCTTAACCATCGAGAGTTAAAAATTTATTGAAACTCTTTCATGCATTTAAGATGTTTATCAAATATGTATATATAGATTGACGAATGAAAAAATTTGAAATACCGGACTTTTACCGAAGTAAAATTATCTCTAAATTAAAAGAGCACCGTAAAAACGAAGATCCGCGGAAAAAGGATTTCTCACCCACAACACTTGATTTCGGCCCGATTAAATTTCTTATAGCGCGCCACTTTGGATTTTGTTACGGAGTTGAAAATGCAATTGAGATCGCCTATAAGACAGTAGAAGAGAACCCCGGGAGAAGAATTTTTCTGCTAAACGAAATGATTCACAACCCGTTTGTAAATTTGGACCTACAAAGTCGCGGCATTAAATTTATTATGGACGCTTATGGCAATCAGTTCGTTGAATGGAATGAAATAAATTCAAACGATATAGTTATTATTCCTGCTTTTGGAACAACTATTGAAATTGAAACACTCTTAAAAGAGAAAGGGGTTGATATAGCCAAGCACAACACAACATGCCCTTTCGTTGAAAAGGTTTGGAATAAAGCAGACGAATTGGGAAAAGAAAAATTTACTGTAATTATTCACGGCAAAGCAAAACACGAAGAAACACATGCGACATTTTCTCACAGTAGCCAAACAACACCCTCTTTAATTATTCGTAACATTGATGAGGCAGTAGTTGTTTCTAAAACCATACTCGGTGAAACAAACAAATCAGAATTTTACAAATATTTTGAAGGAAAGCATTCGTCAAATTTCGATGCGGCAAAAGATCTAGAAAGAATCGGCGTAGTTAACCAAACAACGATGTTGGCGACGGAAACACAAGCTATAGCCGATCTTTTACGTGAGACGATGATTAAAAAATACGGCGTGGAAAATTTGAAAGAACATTTCGCCGATACGAGGGACACACTATGTTATGCAACGAATGACAATCAAAATGCTACAATTGGATTGAAACAAGAATATGCTGATCTGGCAATTGTTGTCGGCGGATACAACAGTTCTAATACTTCTCATCTTGTAGAGCTGCTGGAAGAAAAATTTACTACATACTTTATCTCCGGGGCCGAAAAAATTATTTCAGAAAAAATTATAAGTCATTTTGATATTCACACACGGAAAGAAAAAACAACAGAGAATTATCTTCCCAGCAAATCTAAAATTACAATAGCGATTACAAGCGGCGCATCATGTCCGGATTCAGTTGTGGATGATGTACTGAATAAATTACTTTCCTATTACGGAGAAACGAAAAACCCCGAAGAAATTCTTAAATCGTTACAACCCTAATCTTACACTAAATCGGCAAGTGAACTATACTCCGGATCAAATAAACGGCGGTAAATTCTCATCGCATGAGAATCCGTAGAACCGGAGATATAATCGCAGATCATTCTAGCGCGGTTAATTTTATTTTTTTCGTTACATAAAAGACGGTGGTTGAAATCAGGCAACAGCTTGGTATCGTTGAGCGAGTGAACATAATTTTCTTCAAAGCGGTTGAACAAATTTTCAATCATCTGCTTTCCCTTGAATTCAATCTGATGCAGCTGTGAAGAATTAAAAACCAGATCCGAAGAGATTCTTTTGTAAATCTGAACACGCTCGAAAATATTTTTTTCTATCACAAGGAGATATCTATAGCGGTTGGTGAAGTTGTCAAGAAAAGTATTTCGTTTTATCAAACCGCAAGCTTTTACAAACTCACCTATCTGTGCGCCGAATTTCTTTTTGAAATTCCCGATCTTGATCCATTCTATAATTTCATCAATAATATTTTTTTGAATATCGTTTAACCGGTTTGATTCCCGCCAGCGCGAAAGTTTTTGAATATTTATAAAACCGCCGGAAATGCTGTCAACCAAATCGTTAATTGCGTAAGCCGTATCGTCTGCCCAATCCATTATTTGACATTCGATACTTTGAAATTTGTTAAGTCCTGCTGGAGAAGAAACATCTTTAGAAACTTTTTTGCCGCCAAAAACAAAATCTATAATTCTTTTCTGTTCATTGTAGATAAAATGATTTTCCGGATTTTTGAATTGTTTATAGAGCGCTTTGTATTTTAGAATACCGTCAATAAACGCACGCGTCGGATTCATTCCTCGGTAATGATCATCATCCCGGTAAAAAATTTCCGTTGCCATTCTTAGCGTTTGTGCGTTGCCTTCAAAGCCGCCGTATTTTTTCATCAGCTCGTTAAGAGTGCGCTCGCCCGCATGACCGAATGGAGGATTACCGAGATCATGTGCGAGACAGATTGATTCAACCAAATCCTCATCAATAAAATAATCTTCATTCAAGAAATCTTTTTCTTTTGCAAGAAGAAAGCTGCAAATAGCTCTTCCAATTTGTGCAACTTCTATGGAATGAGTTAGCCGCGTGCGGTAAAAGTCATATTCACCCGGCAAAAAAACCTGTGTCTTGCCTTGAAGCCGGCGGAATTCCGATGAATGAATAATCCGGTCACGGTCAATCTGAAACGGCGAACGGTAATCACTTTCGCGGGGACTCGGTTTGAGCCGCTCGAAATCAAAATCGGTATAAAATTTGTTTTTCATCTTCTTGATTCACATTTTTGTGAAGCGATACTTTAATTTAAGAAATTATTGCATGTCTAACGATATGCGGGATAGAATAAAATTTTGGAACACGATCATAATCATCATCACGGATTGAACACAACGTCCGGCAGACTGATAATTACAATGCTGCTGAATTTTGTGATTACGATTGCTCAAATTATCGGCGGGGTAATTTCCGGAAGTCTTGCGCTGATATCCGACGCACTCCATAATTTTAGCGACGGAATAGCAGTAATTCTTTCATACATAGCAATTAAATTAAAACAAAAAGACAATTCTCACCGCCATACTTTTGGATTAAAGCGTGCGGAAATTCTTGCTGCTGTAATTAACTCCGCCGTGCTGATCATAATTTATTTTTTTCTTTTCTACGAAGCCATCTCAAGATTTTTAGAACCACACAAGATTGAAGCAGTAACGATGACAATTGTTGCTTTTATCGGTCTTGTGGCAAATATTATTGGGACTCTTCTTCTTAAACGCGATTCTAAAGACAGTATAAACATCCGCTCGTCTTATGTTCATTTGCTCGGAGATTCTGTTTCGTCGGTAGCGGTTATTTTGGGCGGAATTGCAATTGCCCTTTGGAATGTTGTATGGATTGATCCGCTTCTTACTGTTCTGATCGGGATATATATTATTAAAGAAAGTTACGATATACTTGGCGAAGCAATTCATGTTTTAATGGAGGGCGCGCCGGCGGATCTTTCTCTGAATGAAATTAAAATTGCGGTTGAAAAATTTTCTGAAGTGGACGACATTCACCACATTCATATATGGACGGTTGGTGATAATGATATTCATCTGGAAGCGCACGTAAACGTAAACGATATGAAAATAAGCGAGAGCGATAAACTGAGAGAGAAAATCGAACAGCTCCTCGAATCAAAATTCGGAATACATCACATCACTCTTCAATTTGAATGCAATCAATGTTTGGAAGAAGGATTGTTGGGGAAGCACAAATAAAATTGAAAATTGCGAATTGATAATTTTTCAAATTATCCCCCACGTTTAATAATTATGATATCCAGACTTTTAGAATTAATTATTTAATAACTTCATTCTGTATCCAACACCCGATTCAGTAACAATATATTTTGGGTGGGAAGCATCATCTTCGATTTTTTTTCTTATCTGCGCTATGAATACACGAAGGTATTGCGAATCTTCCGTATGCGAAGGACCCCAAACTTCTTTTAGAACATAATTATGAGTTAATACCTTATCAATATTTTTAAATAATAAAAAGAGAAGAAGATATTCCGTGTTCGTTAACTTAAGCTCATTACTTTTTTTATACACCACTCTTTTAACAAAATCAATTTTTAAATCCCCGTTGATTACGAACGATTCGCTTTCAACTTGCTGAGTTCTGCGAATGTTAGCCCGGATTCTTGCAAGAAGTTCGGAAGAATTGAACGGTTTTGTTACATAATCATCGGCCCCTAAGTCCAACGCCGTAACAATATCTTCCTCTGTATTTCTAACGGACAAAATCATTACAGGCAGGGAACTCCAGGCTCTTATTTCCCGAAGTACGCTAAGACCGTCCTGATCCGGTAAACCTAAATCCAGCATGATAAGACTTGGACGGGAAGTAGCAGCTTGCACAATTCCGTCTTTACCGTTTGCAGCTTCGATAACTTTATAGTCGGCAGATTCAAGAGTAATGCGTAAAATTCTTCTGATTTGAGATTCATCATCAATGATCAATATTACATGTTTTTTACTCATATTTTTTTTGATCTTAATTTTGCATTGGAATATTTATGATAAATACAGCTCCGCCTTCTTTTCGATTCTTCGCAGTTATGCTGCCGGAATGTGCCTCTATAAATCCTTTTGCGATTGATAGACCCAAACCAGTGCCTCCGGTTTTTGTCCCAGGTATTCTGTAAAATTTATCAAATAATTTCCCGAGCGTCTCTTCAGCAAATCCGGGACCGTTATCAGAGACTTCAATTTTACAAACATTTTTTTCTTCTTTGACGCTAATCGTGATTGTGCTTTTTTCAGGAGTATAAATTAATGAATTATGTAAAACATTTATCAATGCTTGTTCAAGCAGTCCGAAGTCGAACTTAAATAGATGAATATTCTCTTGAATTTCGGTTTTAACGGAGTGATTAACTAACTCGCTGCTTAATCTTTTTAAGACATTTTCAATTAAATCTGTGATTTCATACCAGTCTAATTTTAATCTCATCTGTCCGGATTCCAATCGTGTCATATCAAGCAGATTCTCTACTAAGCGGTTTAGCCTCTCTGCAGCAATATTAATTTCGCGGGTTAGATTATTTCTAACAGCCGCACTGTTAGAAATTGATTCATCCACCAGCGAACTAATTGCACCGATAATAGTTGTTATAGGAGTTTTTAATTCGTGGGAAATAGAATTGAATAATGTTTTATAAAGTTTTTCCGATTCCGAAAGAACCAAAGCATTTTTAGCAAATTCGTTTAGCTGCTCTCTTTCTAAGTTAATTGTAATTTGATTTATAAATGCTTCAAGAAGAATTTCCTGTTCAAGATGCAACGGTTGATCATTGGTAAATTTTAATCCGATTACTCCAATTTTTCTAGAACCGATAAGTGGAATGAATTGAGCATCAGAGATGGGAAGTGTGTTAGTAAATTTGCCGGCTTTCTGTCCGTCTAAGAAACACCAATTTGCTATGTGCCATTCAGTATCGGCTAATGTAAACGTGCTGGACGAGTGTGGTTTTGGAGAAAGTTTTTTTTCGTTGATTGGAAAAATAATAACCGACTCAGCATCAAATACTTTTTTAATATTCTTAATGCTTATATCTACAAGATCGTTTAAACTTCGGCCTTGAGCTAATTCTTTAAGCAGGTTGTAAAGAGCATTTGTACGGGTTTCTCTTATGGTTAGTAATTTTTGCTGTGTTCTTAATCTTGAAGTTAATACACCCGAAACTGTTGCAACAATAAAGAAGATAAACAGCATTAGCACATCTTCAATTTTATCTATATGCATTGTATACTGCGGCGGAATAAAATAATAATCCCAACTTAGCGAGCTTATTAATGCTGCTAGAATCATGGGTCCCCTGCCAAGATTTAGAAGAGGCATTAATGAAATTACCAAAAGCAAAATTAACGAAACGGCTTGATAACCGATTTGAGCCGTTAAGGAATAACAGATCAAAAGCACAAAACAGATTATCAAGGAAGATATTAGATATTGATATTTGCCGGATTGAAATTTTGAAATTAGATTTTGTAAGACAGAAAAAACATCTGGTCTTTCGCCCCCGACAACATAAATATCAATTTCCCCGCTCTCTTTTAATAACCGCTCTATCACCTTCGATTTTCTGAATGCTCTTGATTTGCCAACGATTATCTGTGTAATATTATTTTCTGTGGCAATTCTTGTTAATGCGTTAACAATATCTATATCGTTGGTCGTAATAATTTCTGCGCCCAACTCTTTCGCTAATTCAAAATTCTTTTTTAAAGACTCCTTGTTCTCTTCCGAAGTTTTTAAATCCGTTTCTACATAAACCGCAATCCATGATGCTTCCATTGTATATGCTAACCGGCGCGTCCATCTAATTAATTTTGCAGAATAAGGACTTGGACTAATTGCCACCATTAATCTTTGTCCGGATTTCCATGTACTCGTAATATTTTTCTCAACCATATAATCGCGCAGCTGGTAATCAACCCTTTCTGCGGTTAACCGAAGGGCCATTTCTCGGAGAGCCGTTAAATTACCTTTACGAAAGAAATTTTGAATTGCTTGTTGGGATTTTTCGGATGTGTATACCTTACCCTCACTTAGTCTTTGAAGAAGTTCATCTGGTGTAATATCAACTAATTCAATTTCATCGGCATTGGCAAATATTGAATCTGGAACCGTTTCTTTAATTTGAGCTCCGGTTATTTGATAAACGGTTTCTGCACGGCTTTCAAGATGCTGAACATTCAAAGTTGTATATACATCAATCCCGTTGTTAAGCAGTTCAATTATATCCTGAAAGCGTTTTACATGTCTTGAACCGGGTATATTTGTGTGGGCAAGTTCATCCACTAAGACCAGCTGCGGTTTTCGTAATAGAATTGCATCAAGATCCATTTCGTAAAATTTCGCATCTCGATAAACAATTTCTTTTAATGGTACATTTTCCAATCCCTCAACAAGTTTTTCCGTTTCTTTGCGCCTATGGGTTTCAACATATCCAACCACTACATCAATCTTATCTCTTTTGGATTTATGTGCAGACTCAAGCAAAGAATAAGTTTTTCCAACCCCCGCACACATTCCAAAAAATATTTTTAGCTTTCCTCTTTTTTCTTTCTCTTCTTCTTTTTGAATTGAGTTTAAGAGTTTTAGGGGGTCGGGACGTTTTTCTTCATTTAAGCTCATTTTATTTTATCTAACTCCAGATTTAACATTAATACATTTATTCTATACTCTCCTAAAAAGCCAATCTGCGGTTTTTCGATAAAAGCCGTAATTAATTTAATCAATTCCTCTTTTTGTGTTTTATTGAACATTCGTGAATTTGAAATACGGTTCACTTGTAGAAAAGCAGATTGAGGTGATATATGAGGATCAACGCCGCTTCCGGACGCAAACAACATTTCATTGGGAATCATTTTTGTCTTTTGAATGAAGTTGCTTCTAGTAAAAATTCCTTTTCTTTCTTCATATAACTGTTTCAATTTTGCACTTGTTGGAGATAAGTTACTTGCGCCCGATGGGTTTGGATTATAATCTATGGCAGAAGGCCTGGACCAAAAATATTTGTCGGAATTAAATTTTTGTCCAATTAATTTAGAGCCAATAATTTTCCCGCCTACTTTGATTATACTACCCTCAGCTTGATTGGGAAAAATTAATTGTGAAATTCCGTAAATAAATAACGGGTAAATTATTCCTACCAATAAAGCCATTATCAGAAAAATTTTTAAAGAGACTATAATATTTTTTTTCATGGTGTCTCTAATGTTTTATACTAATCCAAGTGAAGTTAAAATAACGTCAATTATTTTTATCCCGATGAAAGGAACAATTAATCCGCCTAAGCCATAAATAATAATATTGCGTTTAAGTATTTCAGCAGCCCCTTCCGGCCGATATTTTACACCTCTCAACGCAAGGGGAATTAGTAAAATGATTATTATAGCATTAAAAATTACCGCGCTAAGAATAGCACTTTGAGGTGTAGAAAGATTCATTACATTTAAAACGGAAAGAGGTCCTTTGCCTTTATTGATTGCATAAAGAGAAGTTGCAATTGCCGGTATTATTGCAAAATATTTTGCAACATCATTTGCAATACTAAACGTTGTCAATGATCCGCGCGTCATTAATAATTGTTTACCAATTTCAACAACCTCTATAAGTTTAGTGGGATTACTATCCAGGTCAATCATATTTCCCGCTTCGCGTGCTGCTTGTGTTCCGCTGTTCATTGCAATTCCGACATCTGATTGAGCAAGGGCAGGTGCATCGTTGGTCCCATCACCTATCATACCCACCATTCTTCCGGATGCTTGTTCTTCTCGAATGGTTCTTAGTTTGTCTTCAGGCTTAGCTTGTGCAATAAAACTATCTACTCCGGCTTCGGCAGCAATTGCTGTTGCAGTTAACGGATTATCGCCGGTAATCATAACCGTTTTGATTCCCATCTTTCTAAGTTGGGCGAACCTTTCGTTGATTCCGCCTTTTACTACATCTTTTAATTGAACAACCCCAAGAACATTTTTGTTTTCAACAACTAATAATGGGGTTCCACCCGCCAACGCAATATCAACTCCAATCATCTGTGTAAAATTTAGATCGGTTATAGTATCAATGTTTTTTAAATTTTCAGAAGACAAATATTTTTTTATTGCATCAATCGAACCTTTTCTAATAATTCGTTCCGGTGAACCGTTATGCGAAAGAATATTTACCCCGCTCATCTGCGATTGAGCACTAAACGGAACAAAGTGTGCATTTAGCTCATGAATATTTCTAGCACGAATATCAAATTTTTCTTTTGCAAGAATTACTATTGACCTTCCTTCCGGCGTTTCATCTGCAAGCGACGCTAATTGTGCAGCATCAGCTAAATATTTTTCACTAAATCCCGGAGCCGGAATAAATTCAGTTGCCATTCTATTACCAAGTGTTATTGTTCCTGTTTTATCGAGAAGAAGAACATCAATATCGCCCGCTGCTTCAACAGCTCTTCCGCTCATTGCAATAACATTATGGCTAAGCAACCGATCCATACCGCTTATGCCGATAGCGCTTAACAACCCGCCAATAGTGGTGGGTATAAGACAAACTAAAAGAGAAACGAGAATTGGTATTGAAACATTTTCACTATGTGAAAAGGCGCCGGTCTGATTGTACTCAAAAAATATTCTAAACGTTACTACAACAAGGAGAAAAATAATAGATAGTCCGGAGAGGAGTATAGAAAGCGCAATCTCGTTCGGAGTTTTTTTCCTTTTAGCACTTTCAACTAATCCAATCATGCGGTCTAAATACGTATCTCCGGGATTTGCAGTTATTTTGATAATAATTTTATCGCTGATAACTTTTGTTCCGCCCGTTACAGCATTTCTGTCGCCCCCGCTTTCACGAATTACCGGCGCAGACTCCCCGGTTATTGCAGATTCATCAACACTGGCTATACCTTCAACAACTTCGCCGTCAGCAGGAATAAAATCACCAGCTTCGCAAATTACAAGATCGTCCAAACGCAATTCAACAGCAGAGACTTTTTCTTCTTTATTACTAATAATTTTGCGCGCAATTGTTTGTGTCCTCTGCTTTCGAAGATTTTCCGATTGAGCTTTTCCTCTTCCCTCGGCAACAGCCTCCGCAAAATTTGCAAATAATACGGTGAACCACAGCCAAATAACGATTTGAAAATTAAACGAGGAAAAATTTCCATTAATCATATTGACTACAAATAAAGCAGATGTAAGTGCAGCACCTACGGCGACCAGAAATATCACAGGATTTTTCAATAATAATTTAGGATTTAGTTTGATGAATGAATCAATTACGGCTTGAACAACAATTTTTCTATCGAATAATTTTCTTTTTTTTCTGATATCCATGAGCTTAATCTTTTGAATTAATTAAAAAGTAATGCCGCTGTTCATTAATAAATGTTCGAGTAATGGCCCGAGCGACAATGCGGGGAAAAAAGTAAGCGCACCAACAATAAAAATTACCCCGAGTAAGAGAAATGCGAAAAGAAAATTGTCCGTTTGTAATGTTCCTTTTGAAGTTGGTGTAATATTTTTCTTTACAAGATTACCTGCGATAGCCAAGCAAGGAATGATTACGCCAAACCTTCCTATGAGCATTCCCAAAGCCATCATTAAATTAAAAAAAACAGTATTGGTATTTAGTCCCGCAAAAGCGCTGCCGTTATTTCCGGCGGCGGACGAAAAAGCATAAAGTATTTCGGAAAAACCGTGCGGACCATTATTTGCCAAGCTTGATAAACCGGCATTCGTTTTCAGAGCAAAAGCAGAGAAGAGAAGAATAACAGTATTCGGCAGCAGAATAGCTACTATTGCCCATTTGATTTCAAACGCATCTATTTTTTTCCCGAGGTATTCCGGCGTACGTCCAATCATTAATCCTGAAATAAAAACCGTGATTAGTATAAACAGCAGCATTCCGTATAATCCTGATCCAACTCCGCCGAAAATTATTTCCCCAAGTTGTATGTTGAACATTGCAACCAGTCCCGTTAACGGCGATAAGCTGCTATGCATTGCATTTACTGATCCATTTGAAGCGGCTGTAGTTGCGGTGGACCAAATGACGCTGTTAAGAATACCAAATCGCGTTTCTTTCCCTTCCATCAGTCCGCTCGTTTGAAAAACAGCATTGTTCGAATATTCCGAGTAAGCCGATACCAATAAACCCAAGACAAATACAAACATCATCACAAAAAATATTATCCATGCTTGTTTCTTTGAGCCGATAAGTTTTCCATAAGTAAAAACTAACGAGGCGGGAATAAGAAGTATTGAGAACATCTGTAGAAAATTTGAAAGAGGAGTTGGATTTTCAAAAGGGAAAGCACTGTTTGTATTAAAAAATCCTCCGCCGTTTGTCCCGAGTTGTTTTATTGCTATTTGAGATGCGGCAGGACCCATCGGAATTATTTGTTTGTATCCTTCCAAGGTTGTTATTTCCGTATAAGAAGAAAATGATTGTACAACACCCTGGCTGACCAGTACAATTGCAAATATGACTGAGAGCGGCATCAGCAAATAAAGAGTTGAACGAACCAAATCAACCCAAAAATTTCCCAAACTGTTTCCTTTACGAACTACCAATCCTCTTGTCAATGCAAGCAATACCGTAATGCCGGTTGCCGCACTAACAAAATTCTGAACCGTTAAACCAATCATCTGCACAAAGTAGCTTAGAGTAGTTTCACCGGCATATGACTGCCAATTGGTGTTAGTAACAAAACTAACAGCAGTATTAATTGCTAATGAAAGCTCTACGTTTGATAATCTTTGCGGATTTAACGGAAGTGTTGATTGAATTAGCTGAATAACAGTTAGTGTTATTATTCCTAACAAACTGAAAATTAGAATTGAAAACGTATATCTCTTCCAATCCATTTCTTCAAATGGATTAACACCGGCTGATTTATAAATAAAAGATTCAACACGTCCAAAGACCGGAGTTAAGATATTTTTCTTCCCGGACAGTAATTTTGCAATGTAACCGCCAAATAATGGCGCAACAATAATTAATCCAATAATAAAAATTACAACCTGAATTATTTCATTAAATGGAATCATGTTTAATTACCTAATCAATTAAAATTTTTCCGGCTTCATTAATGTGTAAATAAGATACATTAAAATTGCGAACGCAATAAAAAGAGAAACTACTATCTCTAAAGAACTTTCCATTTTATCTCCAAATTATTATTAGCGCCACCATGCTTTATAATACGAATTCATCATATAATACTCAGCTATAACAACATTATCAACAATAATTAGATTCATTTCTCTCTTCAGGTTATTGCTTAACTAATACATTTCTTATGACAATAAATAAAAAATAGATCACCAAAAGAATAATAATTGTAACAGCAGGAATAAATAAAACCAGATAAGCAAATGAAAATAGAAACGGTGGTATATTTTTAATATTGTCAGGCAAGTCAGTAAAACAAGACACGTATTTATACGGCTGTATATAAGTAGATACCGCAGAAACAACAACCCATATTCCATAAGCCACGGGTATTAATTTCAATTTATTTTTGATGAAAAAATGCTTGAAATCAATCATGGGCTTTTTTACTAAAACTTGTAAATATTAGATTCATCTCAATATTCTTTTTTGCTGGTGTAATATTAACGCAAGAGTTATAAAACTGTTGTAAATAGGTGAGTGAAAAGCATTAAGAAAATGTAAAGAAGAAGTGTTTAGCTGTGATTTTTCATGTAATGTTTTTGGAAAGACGACAAATAAATATTAATGACAAACAAAACAATTATTTTTTATTGGTCAGAGTTTTAAACGCCACCGCATACATCTGAATCTGCTTCATCATTGCGCCTAAACCGTTCTTGCGCGTTGGGGAAAGGTGATTATCAATTCCAATTTTTTTTATAAACTCAGGCTGCGAAGAAAGAATTTCATCCGGAGTGTGATTGGAGTAAATTCTAATCAGCAAAGCAATCAATCCTTTTACTATTGAAGCATCGCTGTCGGCTTCAAACATTATTTTTCCATCAACGAGTTTTGCATTAATCCACGCTTGACTTTGACAGCCGCTAAGTTTGTATTTCTCTGTTCTAATAGAAGGATCAAGCGGAGAAAGAGTCTTCCCTAAACCGATGATGTATTTATACTTTTCATCCCAATCAACGAACTGTTCGAACTCTTTTACGATTATATTTTGTACTTCTTGTATTGTCATTATCATTCACGTTCAATTATAATATGTTATAAACAATCCCAATTTGTAAACCCTCTTTTACCTGTGTGTACGGAGTTTGCGCAACCTCATAAACAACATTGTATATAAAGTTAACGTTAATATACTTAGTAATTTTTGCAATAATATTATTTTCAAAGCGAACATCCCAAACATCAAGACTTTTGAACTGGGAGAACAATCTTAATTTTCCTAGATAAGCTATGTTATCATCAATTTTATAATTTACATCCGAGACCGACTCAATGCCGGTTTCGAATCTGAATGCCTTCACCATGTTTACGGGGTCGGAATATTGTCTGAATTTATTTGTGAATATTTCTTGAAAACCAATTCCGAAACGAGTTATAATATTAGAATATTTGTCGTAAGTAAAACCGATTGTCTGCGTTACATATCCGGGGTCGAATAAATTTGCAATCTCAATTTCAGGATCAACTTTGTAATTAAATCCCCTTGCAACTTGCGATCTAATCGAGTTTGAAATAAAAGGACTAACCGCCCAGCCGAGATCATACGAAGCAACGGTTTCAATATAAAGATCATTATCGGTAGTTCGGTAAGTTCCTTCGCCTATTTTAGATCTCCCGTAAGCAGAACGTATTTCGTTTTTGAAGATCCACGGCGAGCCGTAATAATCATAATGAAAATCACCCGATAAAGTCCAAGAGACTGAATTATCACCGCCCTTCACCCAATTTGTAAACGCAATTTGATTGACTCCCAACCCAACAATAAATGTAGGAAGCCATTTATCTTTTAGCGAATCGGGAATCTGTCCGAAAGCCATCGTCGTAATAAACAAAAGCGGAATCACAATTATCTTTTTCAATTCAGTTCCATATAGTTTGATTTTGCTGCCGTAAAAGTAAAAAATATTTATTTGTTTAGTTCATAGGTAATAGATTAAAAATAAATGGAGAGCTTTTTTGTAACAAAGGAGAATCATTTTATATATTCACATATTATCTTCAAACAAGAAAGACAATCCATGAAAAAAGAGAAATTAATTATTCCCGCAATGCTTATTGTTGTTATACTTGTGATGTACTTTTCATACTTTAGCCCGAAAAATGAGCTTGGTTTGTTCTCGGACTTTGATACCAACAGCAACGCCAACAAGGAAATTTTAGTTAAAGTTCTACCCGAAAAAGGATTTGTTAAAGACAACTCGGGCGGTACAACTTTTTATGTTGAAGATCGTTCGGGAAAACAAGTTGTAGTATCCGGACCCTTGAATATGCCTGCCGGAATTGAAACAGCAAGCCATATTACCTTGAGTGGTCATTACAACGGGGATTCATTTCATGCACACGAAATTAAAATTGAAAACTAGAACTAAGAAGCAAATTTGAAACGATGAAACAATTTGAATTAGTCTCAAACTATCAGCCGGCGGGCGATCAGCCGAAAGCAATTGCAGAATTGCTGGAAGGACTGAAGCGCGGCGCCAAGCATCAGGTTCTTCTCGGTGTTACCGGAAGCGGTAAAACTTATACGATGAGCAACATCATAAAAGAATATAACCGCCCTACGCTTATAGTCTCTCACAATAAAACTCTTGCCGCACAGCTCTACTCGGAATTCAAATCATTTTTTCCGAACAATGCGGTAGAATTTTTTATCAGTTATTACGATTACTATCAACCGGAAGCATACGTTGTTAAGAGGGACCTTTACATTGAGAAAGATTTTTCAGTGAACGAAGAAATTGACAGACTGCGTCTTAAAGCAACAACTGCATTAATCGAAGGAAGGAATGATATAATTATTGTTGCAAGCGTTAGTTGTATTTATGGAATCGGCGCGCCGGATCAGTATGCAAAACAAATTGTATTTTTAAAGAAGCGACAATCCATAGAACGCAAAAAACTTTTGCGCAGTTTGATAGATATCTATTACACAAGAAATGATGCAGATTTTACACGCGGGACTTTCCGTGCACGCGGGGATGTAGTTGAAGTAATTCCTGCGTATCAATATGAAGAAGCAGTTAGGATAGAATTCTGGGGAGACGAAATAGAAAGACTTTCAATAATTGATTCGATAACCGGAGACGTCATTAAAGAAGTTGAATCAATTCCTATATATCCCGCAAAATATTTTGTTACCACAAGAGATCAAGTTAATAAAGCAATAGTTTCAATCGAAGAAGAACTTAGGGAGAGATTAAAATATTACTGGTCGCAGGAAAAATATGTTGAGGCACAACGGCTTGAGCAACGCACAAAGTTTGATATTGAAATGATGCGAGAGATCGGTTACTGTTCCGGCATCGAAAATTATTCCCGTCACATGGATGGAAGACCGCCAGGTTCGCGCCCGTCGTGTTTGTTCGATTATTTTCCGAAAGACTATCTATTAATAGTAGATGAGTCCCACGTTACCATTCCGCAAATACGCGGAATGTATAACGGCGACAGATCACGAAAGGAAGTTTTGGTCGAATACGGTTTCCGTCTTCCATCTGCAATGGATAACCGTCCGCTGAAATTTGAAGAGTATGATGAGCTGACAAACCAAGTTATTTATGTAAGTGCTACTCCTGCGGATTATGAATTTACGCGAAGCGACGGAACATTTGTTGAACAGGTAATTCGTCCGACAGGTTTGCTGGATCCGGAAATTGAAATCCGTCCCGTGAAAGGACAGATTGATGATCTGATTGGTGAAATAAGAAAACGTGTTGCGCTTAAAGAAAGGATACTTGTAACAACACTTACAAAAAAAATGGCGGAAGACTTAACAGATTATCTCGATAAGTTGAAAATAAAAGTCCGCTACATTCACAGCGAAGTGGAAGCGCTTGAGCGTGTTGAAATTATCCGCGATCTGCGCGTTGGTGATTTTGATGTTCTGGTTGGTGTTAATTTGCTGAGAGAAGGATTGGATTTGCCGGAAGTTTCGCTCGTTGCGATTATTGATGCGGATAAAGAAGGATTTTTACGGAGCGAACGTTCTTTGATGCAAACGGCAGGAAGAACCGCCCGTAATGTTAACGGCAGAGTAATTATGTATGCGGATAAAGTTACCGAGTCAATGCGTAAGACAATAGAAGAAACAAACAGGCGAAGAAAACTTCAAACCGAGTATAACATTGCAAATGATATTACACCGACAACAATTTACAAGAGTGTTGAAGAGATAATGAATGCAACATCTATTGCCGATGTACGCAAGCGAGATCTCGAAAAAGAAGAAGCCACCTTTTTGAAAGTTGCCGAACCGGTTATTAAATATATGTCAAACGATCAGCGAAAAGAATTGCTTGATCAAATGACGGAAGAGATGCTTGCCGCTGCAAAAGATTTGGAATTTGAGCGGGCAGCAAATTTGCGCGATGAAATTGAGAAGATGAAGAAATTAATTAAGTGATGTTAACCTGAAAGATTAAATGTGAAAAGATAACGGAGGAAATGAGAAAGATAATTATATTATCAGCGCCCTAAAATTAGAGCGCTTATTTTTTGAAATAATTATTTTAGAAATGAGTCGAACACCTGAAGCAGATAATCATTTTTCGGGCGGTCTGCGGTTGTTTGACTAACATATTTGAATTTTAGAATTCCGTTTTTATCAAGCAAATATAACGAAGGAATATCCTGCTCAACTTTTGAACCGTTCCATTCGGTTGTAAATATTCCCAACGATTTTGAAACTGTTCTTGCAGAATCAATAAGTATCGGGAATGGAGTCGGCACCTCGTCTTTTGTAAATTCATATTTATTCACAAAAAAGTTTTTCGCAAATGCCGCTCTGCGATTGCTTTGTTCGGAATTATCTTTAGGGATTTTCATCTGTTCAATAGCTGCCATTTGATCAGGAAGTGCATCAATCCAATTGTGAATTGTTTTTTCACTGAAAGAAATGACGTACAGAAATTCAAGATTATATTTTTCTTTGGCTTTTTTTGCGAGAGCCATCAATTCGGCGTATTGATAATTGCAAATTGAACACCATCTCCCTTCCGCCGCAAAAACGCGCGGGAAAACTACTAGCACATTCTTTCCCTTAAAATCTGAAAGAGAAACAATCTTGCCGTCGTATGTCGGCAGAGTAAAATTATTCATCGGTTGATTTAATATTGCAGGTTGTATCTGTGCGATTGATGAAAGTGTTGTTAACAACATAATAACAGCGATATATTTTATTTCTTGTAAATGTTGCATTGTACCTCTCTTGGTTGATTTATCTTCGCTAAATATATATAAAATTACTTTTCATAATCAGTTGTTGTAGAAGACGGAAAAAGAGAATTTTCTTGCCTGTTCCATTCGACGTAATTAATTTGTAAATAACAAAAGGGTTTAAATTATGTTCATTGGACATTTTGGAGTTGGTTTAGCCGCGAAAAAAGTAGACAGCAGACCTTCTCTTGGGACATTATTCATAGCATCACAGTTTATTGATCTACTCTGGCCAATTTTTTTATTATTAGGAATAGAGAAAGTTCAGATTGAACCCGGCAATACCGCCGTTACGCCGCTTAATTTTATTTCGTATCCATACTCTCATAGTTTGTTTGGAGTACTTATCTGGGCAATTTTATTGGCCGCAGTATATTACTCGTTGAAGAAAAATTTTAGAACGTCCCTTTTGCTGGGATTACTTGTACTAAGCCACTGGATACTTGATCTTTTCACTCACCGACCCGACCTGCAGTTGCTTCCTTGGAGCGATTTTAAAGTTGGTCTCGGGTTATGGAATTCGGTTACACTTACAATAATTGTTGAAGGATTAATTTTTATTCTTGGCGCATATTTTTATTTGAGCGCGACAAGATCTGAAAATAAAAAAGGTAGTTATAGTCTCTGGAGCTTGTTGATCTTTTTAACTTTGATTTATATAATGAACATTGTCGGCACCCCGCCACCCGATATAAATGCAATAGCAATAGCTGGGTTGTTCCAATGGCTTATTGTAGCGTGGGGCTATTGGATTGATAGAAATAGAAGCACAGTTTTGAACTAATAAAGGTAATGATCAGCCCAGTTGCTTTTTAGAATTTGTTAAGATAAGTTTAATTGCAATTCAAAATAGGAGCGTAAAAAGTGTGTGTACAAAAAGGGATTAATCCCAAAATCTTTTTTTTGCTTATTCTATTTTTCATTTCGCAAACAGCCTTACCGCAAACAACCAAATACGGGCTTGTAATTCACGGAGGAGCCGGGACAATTCTGAAATCAAATATGACTCCCGAAAAAGAAGCGGAGTACATTTCTAAACTTAATGAAGCATTACAAACCGGTTACAAAATATTGGAGAAGGGCGGTTCCTCTTTAGATGCTGTGGTGGCAGTTATAAATATTATGGAAGATTCTCCGCTGTTCAATGCGGGCAAAGGTGCCGTGTTGACGGAGAAAGGTGTTGCAGAATTAGATGCTTCTATTATGGATGGGAAAACGTTAAAAGCAGGAGCAATTGCAGGAATCAAACATGTAAAAAATCCAATTACACTTGCGAGATTGGTAATGGATAAATCACCACACGTTATGATGATTGGAGAAGGTGCGGAAGAATTTGCAAAAGAGAATTACATAGAAATGGTTGATAACAATTATTTCATTACGCCGAATAGATGGAAGCAATATCAAAAAATGAAAGAAGCACAGGACAAAAAAGTAAAAGAAGAAAAACATGGCACGGTTGGATGTGTTGCTCTGGATAAAAACGGGAATCTTGCCGCTGGAACATCTACAGGAGGTATGATGATGAAAAAATTCGGACGTGTTGGCGATTCACCCATAATCGGCGCCGGAACGTTTGCAGATAATAATACGTGCGCGGTTTCAGGAACAGGATACGGTGAATATTTTATTAGATTAAATATCGCACGGGATATTTCCGATTTAATGGCGTATAAAAATTTATCACTAAGCGATGCCGCTAATGAAGTAATAATGAATAAACTTCCGAAGTTAGGCGGCGACGGCGGAATTATAGCGATTGATAAAAACGGAAACATTGCAATGCCGTTCAATACGGAAGGAATGTACAGAGGATACTTGATGAACGGAGAACAACCGGTTATTAAAATCTATAAAGAATAAAATTTGAAACACGATCTGCAAATTACAACTCTTGATTTTTACGTTGCCGGTAATTAGTAAATCGAAAATCTCAAATCGCAATTCAAAAAGGAGATGCAATGGCTCTTCATGGTGAAGTTAACTATTTGGCAATTTTGTTATGCGGGGTAATTGCAATGTTGCTTGGCTCGTTTTGGTATAGTCCGTTTCTTTTTGGAAAAATTTGGCTGGAATCGCTGGACAAATCGGAAGAAGATCTAAAAAAGGATTTTAAACCATTTAAAACTTACGGACTTTCATTTATCAGCCACTTAGTTATGGCCTTTGGTCTTGCACAAATAATGACCTTTATGGACGCTTATTCGGTTCCGGAAGGCATTAGAGTTGCATTTTTATGCTGGGTAGGATTCACAGTTGCGCCAATGTTGGTAAACTCTCTTTTTGAAGGAAAAAAAATAAAACTGCTTGGTGTTGATACAGGTTATCATTTAATAGTTATGCTTGTATTCGGAACAATTCTTGGGGCGTGGCCCGTTTAGAAATTTTTCTTCTCAAGAGTGTTATAATTATTATTTTTCCTCAGAAATATTTTTCTAACCGATGACAGAAAATTATATATGAACATTAATCTTGTCGTGTTTGATTTGGACGGGACACTCGTTTCCTCCCACAAAACAATTTATTATGCAACTCTTCGTGCACTTAAAGAAATAAATATATTTCCGAAGATGCCAGAGGAAGATTTTTACAAAACAATAGGGATGCATTTTGAAGAAATCTTTGCCCGGTTTGGTTTTAGTGTACCCGATTTCGAAAAATTTATTGGAATTTATATATCAATATATTTTGATTATATAAAATTATCTGAAGCTTATCCTGGAGTAAACTCGATCCTAACTAAATTGCAAAAAAGAAACATCAAAACAGCACTGCTTACAACAAAAGGACAAGATCATGCCGAGAGAATTCTTAAGCATTTTAATCTGATTGATCAGATTGATTATGTTATGGGCAGGAGACCGGGAATTGCCCACAAACCATCTGCCGAACCGCTGATCAAGATATGTAATGATTTAAATATAGACGTTACATCATCGTTGATGATTGGTGATACCGAACTGGATGTTCAATGCGGAAAAAATGCCGGAGCCAAAACATGTGCCGTAACCTACGGATATAGAGCTGCAGAAGATTTGGAAAAAGAATTCCCCGATTTTATGATTGACAATATTCTTGACGTAGATTATATAGTTAGTGGTGAGAATAAAATTTGAGGAGATAAGCCATGGATAAGAACGGAAAAGTTACAACAAGCATAATAAATGGAATTGCCACAATTAATTTCATGCATCCCAAAAGCAATTCTCTGCCCGCAAAAATGCTGAAGGAAATCACCGAGGTGATCAATAAATTTGCAGAAGACAAACACGCACACGTTATAATAATCCGCAGTGAAGGGGAAAAAGCCTTTTGCGCCGGAGCCTCTTTTGATGAATTACTTGAGATAAAAGATTTTAAAGGCGGAAAAGAATTTTTTATGGGCTTTGTAAGATTAATAAATGCTATGCGCAAGTGTCCCAAATTTATTATTGCGCGAGTGCAGGGAAAAGCGGTTGGAGGCGGACTTGGAATTGCAGCTGCCGCAGATTATACAATCGCCTCAAGCGAAGCTTCCGTAAAGCTAAGTGAATTATTATTGGGCATTGGGCCATTTGTTGTTGGTCCGGCGATTGAAAGAAAAATTGGAAAGACCGCTTTTATTACAATGTCTATTGATGCAGAATGGCATGATTCATTTTGGGCGAAGCAAAGCGGGCTCTACACAAAAGTTTTTGCAAATAATCACGATCTTGATGAAGCTGTTTCTGCACTTGCAAAAAAGATTGCAAGCTGTAACCTCGAAGCAATCTCCCAGATGAAAAAAGTTTTTTGGGAAGGGACAGAAAATTGGGACCAACTTTTAGAACAGCGCGCAGAAATAAGCGGAAAATTAATCTTAAGCGACTTCACAAAAAATTATATTAAAGCTTTTAAGAGCAAACTATAAATTGAATAGCGGGAAAAATACACTTAATCCAAAATTATGGATTAAAACTTATGCCGATCAGCTTTTCCGATTTGCTTCTATGCGGATTAACGATAAAGAAACTGCAAAAGATTTGGTGCAGGAAACTTTTCTATCCGCACTAAAAAATGTTGATACATTTAAAGGTGAGGTTTCGGAAAAGAATTGGCTTTATACGATTCTTAAAAACAAAATCATTGATCATTACAGAAAGAAAGCATCTTTATTGATTTCACAAAGTGAAACCTCTGGCAATGAAAATGAATATTTTAATGAGGAAAACCACTGGCTTCAAAACAAAGTCCCCCAAGAATGGCAAATTGATTATAACTCAACTTATGATTCGAATGAATTTTTAGAAATACTTCAACAATGTATGAAACGTCTTTCCGAGCTTTTAAATATGGTTTTCTCAATGAAGTATCTTGACGAAAAAGAATCAGACGAAATATGTAAGGAATTAAAGATAACTACGTCTAACTACTGGGTAATCTTGCATCGTTCAAAATTACAATTGCGGGATTGCATTGAAAAAAAATGGTTTATAAAATGAAATCGTCTAAATTATTTATTACATGCAGCGAAGCAACAATGTTTTCTATTAAAAGAGAGGAAACCAATCTGTCTTTTTCAGAAAGAATAAAATTGTTTATTCATCTGCTGATATGTGAATTCTGCCGATTATTTGACCGCCAGCATAAATTTATATCTTTACAAATAAAGAAATTACACACCCACGAAACACTTACTGATATTGAAAAAGATCAGATGCAACATCTTATCGAATCCGCCGCTAATCGAAAATAATTATTAATTGAGTGTAAGGTAATTTTGGTCGCCACGTCTTTATGAGTGTCAATCAATTATTAATCATTAATTATGAGGGCACTCAATGCAAAATCAATATAAGAACACAAAACGAATTCTTTTAACAGGCTCAATTTTAGCGGGAGCTATTTTTGGAACCGGTGCGCCAAAAGCGATTAGCGCAGAGAATCTGTTTAATTATAACGGACTTGGTTCAGGCTCGGAGCTTAGAACATCATTACTTAACACTTCTCCAAACCGCAATTTGGAAATGAAATGCGGAAACAAAAGTGATGGCAAAGATTCAAAACCGAATGACTCTAAAACAAAAGACGCAAAATGCGGCGATAAAAAAATGAGTGATTCCAAAGCGAAAGACGGGAAATGCGGAGATAAAAAAATGAGCGATGCTAAAGGTCCAAAAGCGGCGGATTCCAAGGCTAAAGACGGAAAATGCGGTGAAGGTAAGTGCGGTGATAAGAAGAAAGAATCAAAACCAGCAGATTCAAAAAAATAAATCCGGAAAAATTATCCTGCCCGTTAATTATTAAACGGGCAGATTATTATATCGGTAAAAAGGAATTAATATGGAAAGAAATAAACATGTTGGAATTGGTTTCAGAAAAGATTTTGCGGAAGAATTTTTGGAAGGCAAAGATTTAACCCCCGCTTTTCTTGAGGTAGCCCCGGAAAACTGGATGGAAATTGGCGGTTACTGGAAAAAAGTTTTTAATAAAGTTGCAGAACAATATCCCATTTATTCTCACGGTCTTTCTCTTTCCATCGGTAGTCCCGAAGAACTGGATTGGAATTTTTTAAAAAGAGTGAAAAGTTTTTTGCAAGAGTATAAAATTAAAATTTATTCCGAACATCTAAGTTATTCGAAATGCGATAACGCACATCTTTATGATCTTTTGCCGATTCCTTTCCGGTGGGATGCCGTTAAACATATTTCGGAACGGATAAAATCCGTACAAGAATTTTTAGAAAGAAAAATCGCAATAGAAATAGTTTCGTATTACACTCCTGTTGCAGCAGAGATGAGCGAAGTTGAGTTTATCAGCTCAATTGTAAAAGAAGCAGATTGTAATTTACTGTTGGATGTAAATAACGTTTACGTTAATGCGTTTAATCATCAATACGATGCAAAAGATTTTATTGAAAATTTACCGCTTGCAAAGGTTGAGTACATTCACATGGCCGGACACGAACAAGTTGCGCAGGATCTTATAATTGATACTCATGGTGAACCAATAATTGATCCGGTGTATGATCTCTTTGATTTTACGGTTCGAAAACTTTCCAACACTGTCCCGGTTTTATTAGAAAGAGATTTTAACATTCCGGAATTGAAAGAGTTACAATATGAATTAAACAGACTTGAAAACATCTGCAAAAAGGCATGGCATTATGAACACATACTTGCATAATTACACACATACACAACAAGGCCGGTTAGCCAATTACTGTAGAACGGGCGAATTAATTTCTATTGATGGATTAACAGAAAACCGCGTACACTATTATAGAGATCTGGTTTATAATGTTGTTGATGACACGCTTCAATCGGCATTTCCTTTAACATTTGATTTATTATCGGAAGACGAGTGGAACGAAATTGTTCATTATTTTTTCAGCACACACAAATGCCGGTCAAATTCCATTTGGAAAATGCCGCACGAATTTTATTTGTTCGTTGATGGAAATGATCTGGATATAAAAAAGAAATATAATTTTATTGAAGAGCTGCTTCTTTTTGAATGGACAGAAATAGAAATTTATATGATGCCGGATGTTCAATACCCGGAATTTAAATCTAACGGAGGATGGCTAAGCGAAATAATAACAGTTAATCCCGAACACAAAATTTTGCAATTAAGTTGGCCTGTTCATCTTAAAAATCCCGGCAACATTACTGTTGATAATAAAAACGAATATTACGTTTTAATATTTCGAGAGAAAGAAAGCGGGAAGGTACAATTTATAAACTTGTCGGTTTACTTTGCATGGCTTATAGAAAAAATCGAAATCGAAAAGAAACCGCTTGTTAAAATATTAAAGGAAGCAGAATCTTTATTCGGGATCGAAGCGAAAAAGCTTTTCGAAAACACAATTCCATTTTTAGAAGAATTAAACAGTAAACAATTTATACTTGGATTTAGAAAATGATTACAAAAATATTTCATAAATATAACTTTGCAGTAAAGTTATTAAATAGACTTAAGAGCTTGCCTTTTTTATTCTTTCGCTTAGTGCTTGCTTACGGTTTTTACACAACAGCTGTCGCGAAATGGTCTAACATTGGAAACGTTGCAGAATGGTTTGGTTCGCTTGGAATTCCCGCACCGACTTTTAACGCTTATCTTGCTGCATCAACAGAAACTGCAGGTGTCGTTTTATTAACAATAGGATTAGCAACAAGATTTATTTCAATTCCGTTAATGATTACAATGATAGTTGCAATTGTAACTGTTCATCTGCCAAATGGATTTGAAGCCGGGAATAATGGATTTGAAATCCCGCTTTATTATTTTCTTATGTTGTTAGCTCTGCTAATTAATGGAGCAGGCAAAATCAGTGTTGATAATTATATTTCCAAGAAGGTCTAAATAATATTTAAAGACGTATTATTTGAATCACTACAATATAAACATGCCGGATTTAATGTAATAATCCCTTATAAAGTCACGTAATCAAGAATAAATTATTACTCCATGTAAAGTTGAGCTTCTCATTTCTTTTTTCGATTTTCCCTAAGCAAGAACAGAAGGCATCTAAATTTTATGGAGCAGTTTATGCAAAGCAGAATATCTAAAATACTGCTAATCGTGATCTTGGTGGGAGTGTCGAACAATTTCTTTGGTCAAAGCGCAAAGAGTGATTGGAGTTCTTTTCAATTTTTGATTGGTGAGTGGGTTGGAGAAGGAAGCGGTGCGTCTGGAGAAGGGTCCGGTAATATCACTTTTTATTTTGCTTTGCAGGATCAAATTCTGGTTAGAAAAAATCATACCGAGTATCCCGCAACGGCAAGTAAATCGGCATTTACTCATGACGACGTATTGATACATTATCACGAGAACAATTTGGTGCGTGCAATCTATTTTGATAATGAAGGACACGTGATTCATTATACAGTAAATTTTTCTCAAGACTCAAGTGCACTTGTCCTAACGAGCGATGTAATTCCGTCGGCGCCAAGATTTCGGTTCACTTATACAAAGCTTGATAACGAGAGACTAAAAGTTTCATTTGAAATTGCGTCTCCGGGTAAACCGGAGGAATTTTCAAAATATTTAGATGGGGTTGTTAAGAAAAAAATATAAACCGAATGCACTCCGATCTTAAATATCATCATCTTGGAATTCCAACAAAGGAAAAACATGACGGAGAAACTTATCTAGAAGAATTTAAAGTTTATGTCTCCGGCTATGATACAAGTCCGTTTAAAATAGAATGGATGCGCTTTGAAAAAGATTCGCCGACACCGGAACTTGTAAAAACAATTCCGCATGTTGCATTCGAAGTTGATGATCTGTTGAAAGCGATCGAAGGGAAAGAAATTTTGATTGAACCAAACAGCCCATCACCCGGCGTAACTGTTGCTTTTGTTGTTGATAACGGCGCACCGATTGAGTTTATACAATTATCAAAAAAGTGATCTCCGTATTATGACACATCAATTACCTCCAAGCCCAACAAATAGAAAAAACCTTGAGTTGGTCTTGCTGGCATTTTTTATAATCGTTGCTTCTGCAATTCGCCTTCACACAAATTTTAGCACAGAGTTTATGCCCGGCAATAACGGCGCATATTATCTGGTTCAGGCCCGGTCATTGTTGGAAAATGGTCGCCTTCAGTTTGTAGAATTTCCTTTACTGTTTTGGTTAGAAGCGGGACTTGCCTGGACATTTTTTCATTTTGGTTTTGGCAATATAGATTCTTCGGTTGATCTTGCATCGCGGCTTTTCGATTCAATCATTCCTGTTTTATCAATTATACCAGCTTATGCATTAACCAAAAGAATTTTGGGTAATCGAAAAAAATATTTTTTATCAGCCCTCATTTCGGCACTATCCGTTTTATATTTTTCACCACTTATGCTGATCTCAGATTTTCAAAAAAATGCACTTGGTGTTTTATGGCTATTCTGTTTGATGTATTGGCTTTACCGGAGTTTCGAGGACTCAAGCAGAAGAAATCTTTTGATGACTTTTTTATTTTTACTTCTTACCGGAATAACTCACTATGGCTGCATTTCGGTTGCGGTAACCCTTGTTCTTCTAAATTTAATTTTGAAATACGAGTTGAGCTACACACTTAAAAGATTTTTTAAAGTTGTTTCCGGTATAATTATAATAGTTGCAGTATGTATTGGTGTCATTTATATAACAAGTCCGTTTCGAGTTAGGGTTTTCATTGATATACCGCTGGAAATATTCCGTAACCCGATAATCTTTTTTATTCTTCAGCACAAACCGGTTATTTCACCGCTTGATATGATTAATATTTTATTAGTGAATTTTATCGCCATTATTTCTTTGATTTTGTTTATTAAAAATTTCGCGGCACAGGAAATAAAAACCCGTCCGTTTATTTTGGGTTGTATAATTCTAGCGTTCTTTTTGGCTTCCCCTTTTCTTGGAATAGACGCAGCCCAGCGCTTATACTTTATGAGCTATCTGCCCGTTATACCGTTACTTCCTTTTATCTACAAGAATATTTCTGCATCAGCCGCAAAATATTTTTTGACATCAGTCATTTTGTTGGTAATAATTTTTTCGATTTTTGTAGTTGTTGGCAAGGGTGCACAATCTAATATGAATGGAAAACTTTACACGGAGCTGGAGGAAATAAAAAAAGTGATTCCCGCAAACAACAAATCAATTATTGTTGCCCGGCACGGAATGGAATTCTGGTCGGCTTGGATTTTCCGGACGGACGTTACCCGCCAAGAGTCATTGAATGAAAATTATTGGAGGGTTTACGCAAATGTTTTATTCCTTCAACAGAAAAAAGATAAATCCTCATTCGGTCCCGCCGGGATGGTGGGCAAACCATTTCCCGAACCTACGTTGCCGGAATTTTCAAAAATGATTTTTACTGGTAATTATTTCGATTTGTATAAATCGCCGGTTCCGCCAAAGAAATTTTCGATCTTTAATGAGAAGAGACCATAAATGAAGAAAAGTATTTTTTTATCAATAGTAATGATGTCCATAACACTTTCCGCGCAAAAACATAATACAAATTATGATTCAATTGCTGTTGCAAAAATATTTAACGGTCATACAGGTGCATTCGTAATGTTTAATAAGCAGGCAAAAAAATATTTCCGTTACAACACTACGCGTTGCGCTGAAAGATTTTTACCGGCATCAACATTCAAAATACCCAATTCACTTATCGGACTGGAAACGAAAGTAATTGAAGACGAGAATTATGTTATTAAATGGGACGGTGTAAATCGTTGGAATAAAGAATGGAACCGCGATCATACATTGAGTTCTGCAATCAAATATTCTGTCGTTCCATATTATCAAGAATTAGCCCGCCGCGTTGGAAGAGAACAATATAAAAAATGGCTGGATGCAATAAGCTACGGAAATCAAGTCATCGGTGAAAATATAGATACATTCTGGCTTGACAATTCACTTAAAATATCTGCAGACGAACAAATTGCTTTTCTAAAACGTTTTTATAATGAAGAGCTTCCTATTTCAAAGCGGGCAATTAGTATTGTAAAAAAAATAATGCCCGTTGAAAAATATAAACATTCAATCTTAAAATTTAAAACTGGTACCGGCACCAAAGAAGACGGCACTTATATCGGGTGGTTAGTCGGATATGTTGAAAAAGAGAAAAATGTTTATTTATTTGCTTTCAATATTGAAGCAAAGACTTTTGAACAAGTCAGAAAACTTAGAGACGATAAATCTCGTTTGATATTAAAGAAATTAAAAATTATAGAATAAATCATAACTAATAACTTAAAACTATGTCTTTGTTTAGTTTGGTTGAAATCAACATCTATCCGGTTAAATCTCTGGGTGGAATATCATTACAGAATTCTGAAGTTACAGACCGGGGATTGAAACACGACCGTCGCTGGTTAATAATTAATGATGAAGAGAAATTTATAACACAGCGGACTCATCCTCAGTTATCATTGATTAAGACAAAGATCAACGGCAATAAATTGATATTAGGTCATAAGACTAAGGATATTCCTCCGCTCGTAATTCCTATTCATCATGAGAGTGTTGAAACTGTTATAGTTAGTATCTGGCAAGACCTGGTTGAAGCGCGTATCGTTGGAAAATATGCTGACGAATGGTTGAGCGATGCATTAGGCGTTAAATGCAGATTGGTTTATATGCACGATGAAACACAGCGGTGGGTGGACCGCGCTTATGCAGCCGATAACGAAATAGTAAGTTTTGCCGATGCATATCCGTTTATGATGATCGGCCAATCTTCTTTGGATGATTTGAATAATAGGCTTAAGGAAAAATTGCCGATGAACAGGTTTAGGCCGAATTTTGTTTTCAAAGGAGGAGACCCTTTTGATGAAGACAAATGGAAGAAGATCAAAATTGGGAATGTAGTTTTTTCTTTAGTAAAACCGTGTTCGCGATGCGTAACAACAACAGTAAATCAAGACACCGCAGAAAAAAACGAAGAGCCCTTAAAAACATTGTCTACTTATAGAAGTGTTAATAATAAAATTTATTTTGGACAGAATCTTTTACACGAAGAAAACGGTATAGTAAAAGTAGGTGATGAAATAGAAATATTGGAGTTTAAATAAATGCCTACAATTTATGATCTGCTAACAGGCAACGATCTCCGCTCGATCGGTAAATCGAATGAGGTTGTTCAGCTTGTAACAAGTGACCCGGTTTTATTTGATGAAGTTTTTAACGGAATTTTTCACAGCGATAAAGTTGTGCGCGCAAGATGTGCCGATGCCGTTGAAAAAGTTGCAGTAAGATTTCCAAAAATGATTCAGAAGAAAAAATCCATAATTCTAAAGAACTTAGGTAAGTTTGAACAGAAAGAAGTTGTATGGCACATCGCTTTAATGATCGGTTATTTGAAACTTACGCCAAAAGAATTAGTAAAAACATTTAACTCATTATATAAATGGTTGAACACATCGGACAGCATAATAGTAAAAGTTGCGTGCATGCAATCGCTTGCAACACACGCAATGAAAAATAAAAAACTTCTTAAAAGTGTGCGCGATGAAATAGAAAAACAAATGCTAACCGGCGCACCGGCAATTAAAGCAAGAGGAAGACATCTTCTCGCAGACTTCGACAAAATTCTATGAGCTTAACCGCAAAAAACATTTTAATTCAGAAAACCGCACGATATTTTCTAATTGGAAAACCCTCGGAAAAAATTAAATCTGCTTTAATAGTTCTGCACGGATACGGGCAGCTTGCGGAAGATTTTATCAAATATTTTGAGCCGATAAAAAATGAAACCACATTAATTATTGCACCCGAAGCATTAAACAGATTTTATATTAAAGGATTCAGCGGTAAAGTCGGCTCTACCTGGATGACCAAAGAAGACCGCGAAAACGAAATTAAAGATTATGTTAATTATCTTGACGCTGTTTATGATGATGTTATTAAATTCGGTTTATTGTCAAAAACGAAAATAACGGTTCTTGGATTTTCGCAGGGAACCGTTACAGCGTGCAGGTGGCTATCAAAAGGCAAATCAAAAGTGAACCGGTTAATACTTTGGGGCGGGGGAATTCCCCCCGATGTTGACCTTGAAACATCAAATGAATTATTTAATTCGTTACAGCTTACTATTGTTGTCGGAGATAAAGACGAGTTTATTTTACCAGAACAAATTGAAAAAGAGGAACTGCGTTTAAGGAAAAATAATATTAAATATTCCTTGCTCCTTTTTGAAGGGAAACATATTATTAAAAAAGAGATACTTTTAAAATTATTTTCATAAAGGTAAAAAATGGCAAACGTTTTAAACTGGTTTGAAATACCCGCACTCGATCTTGAGAGGGCTATAAAATTTTATTCCGATATTTTTTCTTATCCGTCAATGTACAAGATGGACCTTGGTGGTTTACAAATGGCAGTATTTCCGATGGAAGGAAACGGTGTAGGCGGATCTCTCTGTCAACATGAATCTTATAAACCGTCTCCGGAGGGATCGCTCGTATATCTGAATGCAAATCCGGATCTGAGCGTACCGCTTTCTAAAGTAGAAACAGCGGGCGGAAAAGTTTTAATGCAGAAGAAACAAATTTCTCCTGAGATCGGGTTCATGGCTTTATTTATTGATAGTGAAGGAAATAGAGTGGCTCTTCATTCGAATAAATAAGTTTAGCAAATAATGTAGAGACGATGAGCTCATCGTCTCGGCAGAAGATAATTTATAAATTGTATTTCTTCTCTAAGTCTTTTGCTCTGTAAGTGAGACGGTCATTATCCAGATCATCAATAATATCCAGCAAAGCTTTCACTTTTGATTTATCAACAGTTTGTCTGGAATAAATTTCTATTAATCCTTTTACGGCAGAATTTTTGTCGCGATTATCTTCTGCATTAATTGAGCGATTATAATATTGTTCGGCTTTATCGAAAACATTTTTCTCAAAATAAAATGCACCAAGCAATAAATTGAATTGATCTTCGAATCCTTTTGCTTTATTAAAACCCGGTTTTGATTTAATTAAAATTTCGATGTCAGCTATAGATTTATCAGCCGCGATTTGAACGGAAAGAGAGTGAAGCCATTTACTTTCTTTCTCATTGTTCTTAGTAACCGCAAATAATTCTTTATACCTTTCATTTAATGACGCTTCATATTTTTTTACTTTAGAATTATCTCCCGTTAACCAACTGTTATAAACTATAATATAGCGAGAGGCTGCCCCGCCGCCGCGGTACAGTTTTTTTTCATTCTCCAACGCTTTCTCACCGAATTGAATGGCCAATTCTGAATTACCTTTGAGATCATTAAAACGGGACCTGGCATAGTAATCAATAAGATTTTGCTTGTCGTTCTTAATTAATGATTCCACTTTTTTTAGATCACCGATGTTCATTAATATTTGGCAGTAAGCATTAAGTGTCCGTTTGTTTTTCGGAAACCGGTTTAAGAAAGTTTCAAAGTAATTTAAAGAGGCATATTCATTTCCTTCGAGACTGGCATAAACTTCAATCAATGTTAAAGCAGACTGTCCGAATGCCAACCTTCCTTTTTCATAAGCGGTATGAAGTTGAGACAACCCCTTTTCTCTGTTGCCGGAGAAACCCAAAATACCTGCTACAAAACTTGTAATTCCGCTTAAGCGGTCGGCGTAATAATTTAGCATTCCCATCACCAAATACGCGTCATAAAATTGTGGATCGGCTTTTAAAATATCTTCCATAATATTTTTTGATTTCAACCCGCTTCTAAATGCGCTCCACCACGATCCGTCTATTCCGTAAATGCGCCCGAGATATGCGTAGATAGTTCCGTAATAAAATTTGTTTTCTGTGTTTAGTTTGTCTTCATCAAATTTGTCAATGATACTTTCGCAATAGCCAATTATTTCTTTGTTAAGAATTTTTCTGCCCTCGTCACGTTTGTCCGGATCAAGTTCCGCCACCCGCTGATAGTATTCTAGAATCTTTGTATTAATTAAATAGTAATAGTACTTAGGTGAGTTGGGATTAAGATTGATCTGTTCTTGAGATAATTTTTTAGCTTGATCGAATTCCTCGTTAAAAGTGTGAGAGATTATTTGCAGATCAATCTGAGTCGGTTCATAAGGTTTGGCCGTGAGCAGGGTACTTAAGAAAAAAAGAAGCAGTAACTTTTTCATAAAATCTTCACAATAGATTATTGTAAACGTCTAATTATAGAAATCAAAATAATCAAAGTTAGCAAAGGAATCTCAACTGAAACTGCTTTTATGTTCAAAAAACAAAACACTGCAAAACGGAACTTTTATTTCTTTATACAATAAAATTTGTAGTATTACGTTTACTGAATTAGAAAACAGAGTTTTATGAGCGCAACCCGCGAGCAAACTTTAATTGAAAATTGCCGGAACGGAGAAACCGCCGCTTTCGGACCGTTAATTAAAATTTATAGGAAACAATTGTTCTCTTATTTACTTAAGCTTTGCGGTAACAGAGAAGATGCTGAAGATTTGTTTCAAGAGACGTTAATTAAAAGTTGGAAGGGAATAAATAAATATTCCGAACTGCAAAAATTTTCTTCATGGTTGTTTACTATAGCGCATAATACGGCAATGGATAAATTGAGAAAACGGAACAAAGAAAACATGATAACAGAAACGGAACCCGATGAATTGAGTCACACAAACGATCCACATAAAGAATTGATAGGAAAAGAAATTAAGAATAAAATTCAAAAAGCGGTGGAGCTTTTGCCATTCAAACAGAAAGAAGTTTTTTTATTGAGAATTAACAGCGAGATGAGTTTTAAGGAAATTGCACAAGTCACAAATGAACCGTTGAATACGGTGCTGTCTCATATGCATTACTCGGTAAAAAAAATAAAAAGATTATTATGGAGTGAAAATGAGTAACGATGAAAATATGATCTGTAAAGAATTTGAAAGAGAAGTTTACCTTTATTTAGACAACAACTTATCAACAGATCGAAAAGAATATTGGAAACAACACATGGCTGACTGCAAAATATGCAGTTCTTTAATTAGTGAAATTGAAATTGTTTTAGATCAAGCACGTGAAGAACTAACAGAAAATTTACCAGATGCAAAGTTCGAAACAATGATTGAGAATGCAGTTCAAAAAAAGAGATTTAAAATTGCAGAATGGTTCTTTCCGCATGGAACAGTAAAAGAAAAATTTGCATTCTCGCTAAAACTTGCCGTTGTAGGAATATTGGCAACAATAGCGGTTATAATTTCATTAACCACAAATCAACCCAACACTGTTAAAACAATCTCAAACGAATTACTGGATTGGGAAGGAAAGAAAGTTATCACCCAAATCAACGAAATAAAAAATACAATAAACTTGATTCACGAGGATGAATGGGATAAACAAATCATGATCCTTAATAACAAAATGCAATCGCTGGAAAAAAATGCCGATAAATATTCATTCAATTGAAAAAGGAAAGATGAAAAAAATAATTTTAATATTTATTGTTCTCTTAACCGCACAACTGAAAGCACAGGATAAGAAAGAAAATATAGTTCTATTCTATTTTGGAGCCACAAGCTGCGGGCCGTGCAACGAAACCGTAACAATAAATAATATAAAAAAAATCAAAAATGAATTTTCAAAAGTATATCAAGAGTACAACATAAAATATGTTATGGTTTGTCTTGATCGGGATATTAAAGAGGGATTGGAGTTTATCGGCAAGTACGGCTACTGGGATGAAATTTCAATCGGAAGCCATTATAATAATGAACTTGTAATGAGTTATTTGGACAAAACAAAAATTCCCGGCGTTCCTCATATTATTATTTTTCACGATGAATATGAAAAACCATCCACTCCCGTAATAAAGACAAGACAGGCATTGGTAGATTTAGTAGGGTCGGGGCAAATAGATGATTGGGTTAAAAATAAATACAGTTTAAAATGAAAAATCAGAGAAGTCAGAAATTCAATTACAAGTAAGGAGAAACAAAATGAAAAAGTTAACAGGAATTTTAATGTTCACATTACTTGCGCTTCCGTTTGTAAAGACATTACCGCAAGAGACGAAGAGCAGCAGCGGAACGTTAGCACAAGTCTATACTGATTTAGCGCAGACTTATTATGTTCAGGGCGGTGAACTGTCAAA
>VEPI01000102.1:41717-47345 GCA_012026935.1 Melioribacter sp.
CAAAATAAAAATGAAATTGTTCAGCGCAGAATTCAAGAATTGCTCGGTGATTCAAAATATTTAAGATGGGAATAAAAGCCCATCTCCCAACCCTCTTCCCGAAGGGAAGAGGGCTTTTCTCTGTTTATTAATTTCTTATTATGTTTTTCCAACGCCCGGATTATTAGTGTAAAAAATTTGGGACTAACTAATTACCATCCGTAGGGAAATCAACAATTTTGAACAATAATCACAATTCATCTATCAGGTATAATTGTCTGAAGCGGGATTGTTACCGGGGTTATTTTCACCAAGCAACTTTAATTGAGTAAAAGTTGTTATTCATCTAAACATGAAAATAATTTTATTAACGTGAAAGGGTAATCAAATGAAAAATAAAATATCTTTTCTTCCCGTGATAACTCTTCTTTTGTTTGCGGGAATTACGGGCTGTTCTAAAAACGATTACGGTACAAACTCATACACTAATTCAATGGCGGACACACCGGGACCGAACGAAGTATTTATTCAGAACATCACCTTCAACCCTAAAACGATAACGGTCAGTGCCGGTACAACAATTAAATGGACCAATAAAGATAATGTAGCTCATACAGTATCAAGCGGAACCCCGGGCTCACCAAATGGCATTTTCGAATCCGGCAATCTTGGTAACGGCGGCACATTCTCATATATGTTCAATACTAAGGGTACGTTTCCTTATTACTGCAAATTACATCAGGACACTATGACGGGAACAGTTGTCGTTCAATAAAAGATATAATATTCTTCAACTGTTTGTTGTTTATTCAATTGGGAGAACTTAACCGCAGAGAGCGCAAAATGGGCGCAAAGGAATATTTATTCTTACTTCTTATTCCTTTCCTTCTCCAGTGCTTCAAAATATTTTCTAATAAGATCTTCGTAATCTTTCTTGTATCCTTCGCGGATAGCTTTCAGCAATTCATCTTTTAATTTATTCTTTCCTTCGTCGGTGCCGAGAATTAAATCCGGCGGAGAAGTGCGGTTAAAATCTTTTCCTGTAGAAGATTTTCTATCTTTCTCATAATCACGTTCGTTCATGGACGTCTGCGCATCAAGTAATTTTGAGAGAATTTTTTCTTGCTTCTTCACCAAATCATCATTCATTTTTTCAGATTGAAGATTTGTAACAACCTCTTTCATCTCGCTTAAGATTTTTTCAAGATTAGAGGCCAAACGCTTTGACTGCCCCGCTTCTTTTGTCTCCTGGTTCAATTGTTCCAACGATTTACGAATAGCTTCCTGTTGCTGTGCAAGTCGTTGCATTTGCGCCATCATCTCTTGTGTCATCTGTCCTTGGTTCAGCATCTGAGTAAGTTTATTTAAATCCAGCTGTTGTTGTGAAAGCTGCTGTAATTGTTGCATTAAACTCATCATTCCGCCGCCCTTGCCGCCGCCGCTCATCATTTGATCCATTGCGCCTTTCATCAGGGTTGCAGCTTCATTCAATGAGGACATGGCATTTTTTTGCATTTGTGCTGCAGGAGGTCCCTGCTGGTTTTGCATAGCGTTTATTGATTGCTGCATATCGGCTAAGGCTTTCCCCAGAGCCTTACCCATTTCGGGCGTAATTGCAAAAGTCTTTTGAGAAAGATCGCTCATCTTTTGTAATACTTTTCCAAGATTGTTTTGTATTTCGCTCTGCTCGCGGGAGCTTTTGGAGAATTCATTTGAGTATGGAGCAAACTGTTCAGTTTTATTTTTTAAACTTTCCTGATCTTTGGAAAGACTTAGAAGGTCGTCTAATATCTTCATCATATCATAAAAAACTTTCATCTGGTTCATCTGCTGCATGGCATTTTGTAAATCTTGCATTTGTTTTAGCATACCGCTCATGTTTTGTGAAAGTTTTTGCTGGTTCTGCATGCCTTGCATTTTTTGCATCTGCTGTAAATTTTTAAGTGCTTCATCGGAAAGTTGTTCGTTGTTTTGTTTGTCCAATTCACTCTTAAGTTTTTCCATTTGATCTTTAGGCATATCGGAAAGTTCATTCATCTTTTCATTTAGCTTATTTGTTTCTTCGTTGAGTTTTTTAAGATCGCCTGTAATATTTTTTTGGCGATTAGTCAGTTCATCGCGTTTTGTTTTATCAGATAGATTTGATTGTTCCGTTTTGTTTTTTAATTCATCTATTTTCTCCATAAGCTCTTCGGTGCGTTTAACAAGTTCATCGGTTTTTTGTTCAACCTGTATTCTCTTTAATAGATTTAGGGTGCGTTCAATGCTTTTCCTGATATATTCTTCGTTTGCTTTCATTTCTTCCATGGACATCTGTACATTATCGCGGTTCAAACTATTAAGAGAATCTTGCAATCGCTTGAATGCCGCTTTCATTTCCTCACTGCTCATTTTTTCCAACAGTTCCTGGAGCTCATTATATTTTTGAAGGGTCTCTTCCGAGAGAAGGTTATTTTTTGCCAGATCATTTTTCATCTCGGATAATTTTTGAGAAACATCTTCTATTTTTTTTGTAATCTCTTTGAACTTTTCAACTGCCTTTTCAACACGCTCTTTTTCCTGCCAAGATATTTCTTTAGAGTTTTGCTTCATGTCATCACTTAGCTTTTGCATTTCCTGTTTCAGCTGTTCGGCATCTTTAAGTGTATGCTCAAGATCTTTTGCTGATTCTTTTTGTTTATTCTCTGCTTCGGCATATAGTTCATCGAGAGAAGGAACCGTGATAGTGAATAGCTTTGTTTTTGTTGATTTGGGGCCGGCGATATTATCATTGTCAAAAACTTCAAAGTAATAAGAGATAACTTCTCCCTCGGCAAGAACTAACGGTACAAGATCCCAAACAAAATATACCTCTTCTTCTTTTTGCTGACCGGAAATGGTTACGGGAACTTTCGTGTAGTCTTCTGTTGTGGAGCGGTACTTTGATGCAGAAAGCCGGAAATTCAAATTCATTTTGCTAAAACCGTAATCGTCGCTGATCTTTGACACAAGAGAAACCTTGCTTTGATTTCCAAGTTTTATATTTTCATTCGGCGAAATCATTTCGATAGACGGGTTTTCATCAACCAAAGTTTTTATCGAATAGGTAATAGGATTTAGATTTGAGTAACCTTGAGCATCTGTGATAAGTATATAATAGCCGGTTTCCTTAGCAACAATAAAATCCACGGATGCTTTTGCGGAAACAATGTTCATCTTTTTTGATGTGCTGTCGCTAAACATTACAACTGCGTTTGAAAGTTCACGCGACGAAACTGTTCCTAATTTAATTTTACTGCCTACCAAAGCCGTTACATTCCCATTATCTTTTTGTGTTTGTTCAGGTAAACGGGAGTATGCGGGAGGGGTAATTGTTAATTCAACACTTGAAATTACGGGACGGTTGATAACCGAAATTTTATATTTCTCACTGGTAATATTTTCAGCGGCGGCAAAATATTCTAAAGAACTTTTAATATTGTTAATATAAAAAGTAAAAATCCCGAGGGAATCAGGTGATAGTATTTTTTCCAGGAACTCAGTTTGTTCTTCGGATTTTGTTGAAAAATAAATTTCCCTTGGTTGTTCTCCGACAGCTTTAATCGTTATCGTAATGTTATCGTCTTTGGTAATTTCTTTGTTTCCCGGAGTGATTTCAAAAACAAATTTTGGGGGAGGCGCATAATTTTTATTGTAATTAAGAAAACGAATTGCTGCGGAATGAAGGGACGGAACAAGAAAAACTAAAATAATAGTTGCAACAAATGTTACAATGTAAAGTTTCCATAATTTTTTTACGGAAGTAAAATCAATAACCGCATTAAAATTTAGTGTTTCGGTTTTAGAATAAATATTTTTAAAAGCAGCGTCAACAAGTTGATTTGAGTAATTAATGTTGTTTTCATTTATTAATTGGACCGCATTTGCAAGTTCATCTTTAATATCAGGATAATAAGCACCCACCTTACATGCTGTCTCAACATAATCGGGATGAACATAGTATATGAAATCTTTTATGAAGGGAAACGCAACGTACAATCCGATTGTAAATGTGGTTACAATAAAGTATGAATAAAATAGAATTGTGCGTATATCGGAACTTAAATTGCCAATAGCTTCAAATATTATAAGCAATAGAAATATAACAGATAAGATTGTTATTGAGATAAATAATTTTCTCAGCCCATCCCTTCGTTTTTCATGCTCAACAACAGATCGGAGTTTCTTTTGTATTTCAATAAAATGACTATTCATTCATTTTCTTCTTAAATCATCAGGTAAAAATTTTAGTTTGAGAGCACCCACACAACAATGTTCGTCCCAAACTTTAAAGCTTCTTCTCTTTTTGCAGGCGGATCTTTATGTACTTCGGGATCGGCCCATCCATCACTAGGATTGCTTTCGTAAGTGTAATACAAACACAATCTGCCGTTAAAAAAAATTCCGAATCCTTGCGGAGGCCTACCGTCATGTTCATGTGTTTTCGGAGCTCCGTTGGGGAAATCATAAAAACAATGATACAATCCATAACTATATGGTAGTTCCGTCAAATCTTTTTCCGGAAATACTTTTTTAATTTCACGCCTGAAAGCTTTATCTAAACCGTAATCATCATCAACATAAATAAAGCCGCCATTCTCCAAATAGGTTCTTAATTTAGCGGCTTCTATATCAGAGAAAACAATATTGCCGTGTCCAGTCATAAATAAAAATGAGTATTCAAAAATATTTCCGTTTGTCAAATCAACAAATTCATAAACCGGTTTTGTTTTTATGTTAGTGTTTTGAGCGACATACTTGAGCAAATTTACTTCTTCAGAAGGATCATTATACCAATCACCCCCGCCGTTATATTTAAGCCGTGCGATCTTGAATCCGTTATCATTTTGAGCAAACGATATTGAAGATAAAACCAGTAAAATCAATATTATGTTGTTTGATTGCTTCATTGTTCAATTGTTAATTTGTATAGCGAAGATAAATATTTAATAAGCGCTTTGCATGGGTAAATAAATTGTACATCTGACTAAAAATTTAACCATTAAGCGGATTATTTAACACGCCGTGTCTCTTCGCGTTTTCCCAATGTTCTATTTTGTCTTAAGTTTACGGTAGAGTAAAACAACAATAGGGTACGCCATGAGATTTTTATTAAATCTTTCCTTCTTTTCGTTTTTCTTTCTTTCAATTCTTCAAGCGCAGCCGATTAACTTCAACGACTACTTCACGGACCAAACGATGCGGATTGATTATTTCCATATTGGCGATGCAAACAGCGAGCTTGTAACACTTGATCAAGTTTATCAATACGGAACATGGGCGGGAAGGTTAAAAAATCTTCTTGATAATTTTAATAACGGCGCTTACTATTATAAAGTATATGATATCTCTTCGGGCAAACTAATTTTCTCCCGGGGATTCGATAGTTATTTTAAGGAATATCAAACGAGTGATGAAGCATCGAAAGGCATCAAACGTACTTATCACGAAAGTGCGATAATACCATTCCCCAAAAACAAAATTAAATTTGTACTTGAAAAACGAGATAGACAAAATAATCTTAACGAAGTTTATGCCGCCGAAATTGACCCTGCCGATCTTTACATTATTAAAGATGCTGTAATAGACAAATCGGTAAAAGTTTTTAAAAGTCATTACAGCGGAAATCCC
>VEPI01000097.1 GCA_012026935.1 Melioribacter sp.
TGTGACAAGAACTTTCAATATTCCTCACATTATTATAATTTAAAAATACAAAAATCGGTGGAGAATAATTTTACAAAAAAATAATCCGGTCTTTTTAATAATAATGATCTAATTGCAGCTGCAATAAATTTCGGTTAATTTGTATTCGGATTATTAATAATGAGGGAATGAAAAATGTCGGGACTTCCAAAAAGATTTGAAAGATTTTTGAAGGATTATCCGGAAATAGCCGTTGCATACGAGACTTTAGGCGACGCTGTTCATAAAGACGGCGCTTTAAATGAAAAAGAAAGAGCAATTGTTAAATTAGCTTTAGCGGCAGGAGCGCGAATGGAAGGAGCAGTTCATGCTCAAGTGAGAAAGGCAATTAAAACAAAACTTACAAAGAAAGAAATTCGTCAAATTGCACTATTATCAATTCCAACAATCGGGTTTCCTTCTGCAATGGCAGTAATGAGTTGGATGGATGATATCCTTGATAAAAAGAAAGGTAAATAATTTTTGAGATCTGATACTTCAACTCAAATTCAGTCTGCAAAAAAAATTGATATTAGAAAAGTGACCGCACTCTGGGGTTTTAGTGAAGCAGCACTTGGCGGAATTCTACACGTTCTAAAAGTCCCTTTTACAGGAATATTCATCGGTGGCGCGGCAGTTATTTTCATTACATTGATTGCTAATTCTTCCAACAACAAAACCCAGATTTTAAAATCTACACTTCTGGTTATTTTAGTTAAAGCTGTAGTTAGCCCTTATACTCCCTTTACAGCTTATTTCGCCGTAATACTGCAGGGTGTTCTCGGATATATTCTTTTTTCGCTAATACGATTTGAAAAAGCCGCGACAATAATTTTAGGATTTTTGTCTCTAACATTTGCATCACTGCAAAAATTAATTGTGCTTACAGTCGTTTTTGGAACTTCATTATGGGAAGCAATAGATTTATTCATTAAATATGTATTAGATCAAATCGGATTTAATAGTCTGCACGAGTCATTAAACTTCAGTTACATTTTAATTTCAATTTATTGCGGACTTCATGTTCTTTCCGGAATATTCATCGGCATTAAAGCTGCCGGTTTTCGTGATAATTTGCTCAAGAAATCAGATTCTTTAGATCAAAAATATTTTTCCCTAAACCAATATGAAGAATTATTAAGCGTGAAGAAGAAGAATAAGAAAAGATATTGGTGGTTCAGACCTTCAGGTATAATCTTGCTGACAATTTCCATCCTAACAATGATAATATCTTATTTCACACCAAAATTAGGCAAGATAGAAGCATTCGATATTCTTTTTATGATACTGAGATCTTTGGTTATTACTTTTGTCTGGTTCACAATCATTTCTCCCTTCATTATTAAATACTTCAAAAAAATAATTGAGAAAAATAAATTTAAATACGCTACTGAGATTAATCAGATTACGGAATTATTTCCGGGCTTTAGATTAACAATAAATTATTGCTGGAAAGAGACAAAACATTTAAGTGGATTAACAAGAATTAGAAAATTTTTATCAGACTCTTTAGCAGCATTATTGACGTATGAACCAATTAAATAAAAAAATTTTTGTGTTAACCGGGGAAATTAAATCAGGCAAAACAACAAAGCTGATGCAATGGGCTGCGGGTAAAAAAAATATTGACGGTATACTTCAGCCCGTTATTGATGATAAAAGATTTATATATCACATCGGCTCACGCACCCTAAAAATTTTAGAAACCACAGAAGTTCTACCTAATAATGAATTAATTGTAATAGGAAAGTATAAATTCCGTAAAAGTGTATTTGAATGGTCGCAGAATATTTTACTTGATTGCTTAAATAGAAAACCGGATTGGATAATTATTGATGAAATCGGTCCTCTTGAATTAGAAGGAAAAGGATTAGAACCGGCTATATCAAAATTATTTAGTAAGCGGAGCCATATTGAAGGGAATGTTATTGTTGTTGTGCGTAATACAATGTTAGATAAGTTTGCAGAGTATTATAACTTTCAATCCGAATATCAAATATTTGATTTTCCTAAATGATCAAGAACAAGATTAAGATCAAGAGCAAGAAAAAAAATTTCATGCTCTTGATCATGTTTTTAATCCTGTCTAATTTTTTAAAAACTAAAAGAATAACCGAATTCTAATTGCCATTGGCTCATCTTCAAACCAATGGTTTGACTACCCGGAGCTTCCAAAGGATTGGCACCGGTAATTTCTTTTGGTAAAGCATACATAAATGAAACATTTAGTTCATTTGTTTTAGTAATCATTTTAGATACGCCGAATGTTAAATGGCTCTCTATAACTCCTGGTGCAAGTATGTTAAACATAACTTCTGTTTCCGGTATCGGCTGCTTTCCGTAAGAAAATCCGCCCATGAAAGTCCAATCATGAACGCCTTTATACATAACGCCAAATTTAAAAATCGTCATATCTTTCCATCCGAATCCCGCTCCGGCATCCGCACCTAAAGTCGCTGTCATAATATTTGGAATCAAAGAATTATTAATTGATTTAATACTGCTGTATAGAATTTGTTGAACATCGAATGCGAATGTGAAATCTTCAATTACGTCTGTAGCAATACCAACAACCCAATTTGCCGGAACATCAAAATCTCCTTTTTCGGCAAATAATCCTTTATAACCTTCAAACTCGCTCATGCTCATTTTTGTTTGATATGAAGCACCAATCATTAAATGTTCTGCAAATGTTCCTTGATATCCAAATCGAAATCCAAAGCCGGATGAAGTGGAGAATCTGTTTCCGGTTAAACTTTTTGCATCACTTGAAAACATTGAGAATGCTGCTAATCCTTTTGCAGCAAATCTTTGGTACCCGAATAATCCTGTAACACCAAGTGAATGATTAGGATCAACTTTAACTGCGAATGTTAAGCCAACAAACATTTGCTCTAAATTAATTCCGGTTCCGGGAGATGACGGATCGCCAAAAATTTGTTTTGGATAATCTGTGTTCATTCCGCCGTTACCGTACATCATTAATCCCAATGCCATATTATCTTGAACCATATAATTTACACCCATGGTTGGCATATAAAAATAATTCGATTCACTTTCAGTTGTGCCAGGCATTAATCCGAACGTTCCTGGAAATCCTGACGGATTACCTGTAACTGTAAATTGACGTGCCGGACTGAAAACTGCAAAGTCAATATCAAAACGGTTTCCTAACGAAGCTAAACTTGCCGGATTAGTAGCTGCACCAATCGAACTCAGTGTTAAAGCAGAGCCTGCGCCTCCTAATGCTGAATATTTAATTCCATAACCATGACGAAAATATCCACCGGTAGCAAAAATATTTTGACTTAAAAGTGATAATACTGTTAATACAAGAATAAACCTGAAATACTTTTTCATAAACGAACCTCTATTGTGAATGAATTAAATGATTGTAGCACATAATCATATTCAGTGCAAACTAAACCAACAGCACGGATTAAGAATCTGTGCCGCATGAATTAACATCCTTCTTTCTTTTTCTTAACTGCTTTTCCGCCGGCAGGCACAGTAAGTTTCGGTAACGACTGCACATTTGGTTTAACAGTTATTGTTGCTGTAGTTGTTTGTCCTTCTGAAGCTAACTGAGGTGTTCCGCCAAAATGTAAACTGATCTGTTTTAGCTTTTCAAATGCTGATGACTGTTCTGGTGTGGCATTTACAGCAAGTGTAGGAAATAGAACCTCTTTTTTCCATCCGTTCATGCCGCCTTTTAATATATAAACCCCTTTGTAATTACTGCTCTTCAAAACAAACCAGGCTTGTGCTGAAGCAATATCATCAACTCCATAAAGAATAATTTTTTCATTACGCATTAAATCTGAGCCCAACAAATTTTCAATCTTAATATTTACGGAAGTTGGAATGTTGTATTCCGAATATTCTTTTTCACTTCTAAGATCCACTAATGTAAAATCAGATTTCTCTTTTATGAGCCAATCAGCTAAAGTTATTACTTCAATCTTATCCTGATTCTTCACGGTTGAAAGTGCCATCTCTTTTGCATTCACATAAATTTTATTATCGTTAGACGGATTGCCGATAAACATGGCTATTACACCAAGCAGAGCCGCTGTAATTGCTAATTTTTTTGAAGTGCTGAGTTTTAGGAACCATTCTTTCATTCTACACCTCTACCGCTTTTCTTTGATAAAACTTTTTCACCCCATTCTGCTGCAGCAAAAGCACCGAGCGCCATTGCAACAACTAAGAAAACAACCATTCCGTGTGACAGGCCAAGAAAATCAGGTAAAGTAACTCTTCCCATGTTAGTTGAGTTATAGAATTCTTCTAACAGCGGGAACATTTCTCCAAAAACAAAAACACCAAAGATAATTCCCAGTATGAAAATTATTCCATCTGTTCTTCCAGCTGAGGCTGATACAAAAGAAGTCCCCGGACAATATCCACCAATTACGAAACCTATTCCTAATATCAATCCACCTATTATTTGCGGAAGTATGTACGTATCGCCAATATAAACAAGCGAAAGATCTAACCAACCGATCCACGAGAAATAAAATAATCCTAACATTGCAGTTACGATTGCAGTGAACATTACTTTAAGAACGCGCATGTTGTAGAAATAAAATTGCGCTGCAAGAATTCTGGCATTTCCAAATCCGCCACGCTCTAGTGCAAAGCCGAATCCAATGCCGATAATAAATGCTACGACCAAACTGAAATCGAAGCCGAAGTAATCAAATTTGAAATATGGCATCATAACCATTGTCTCCTTATAAAATATGCAACTGCATAACCGCCGCCGAATACAGATAACATGAAAGCCCATCCGCCAAGACTAAGCAATGAACCGCCGGTTAGTGCAAGTCCGCTTGTGCATCCTCGTGCAAGTTTAGCTCCGAAGCCCATAATACTTCCTCCGACGAATGCGTAAATCAATCTTGTTCTAACTGAAACATTCGGACCTTTTTCCGTCGTACGTTTAATTCTGTGTGCAAGAGATCCTGAAATGAATCCTCCAACAACAACACCAATTACTTCGAACAGCAGCCAATCCTTCAATGGATTGGTTGTTCCGTCTCCTAAATATTCTTTGTAGAAATTATTTTTAGCTGCGTGTTCAGGAGCAATTTTTTCCATACCCACAGCAACAACTGTTGAAACTGCACCGGATGCACCAAGTCCGCGACCCATAATTAGAAACGCTGAAAGAAGTACTAATCCTAAACCAAATCCAACAACGTAAGGATTAGAGTACGGCTTTGGTTCAAAAACTTTTCCTTCGTTTTTCAATTCCTTCCGAGAAAAAATTCCAGTTAATGATGTCATGATTTTTTACTCCATGTTTTTAAATTCTGAGCGGCAGCTAAGAATCTCTTACAATTTTTTTGCCGCAGTTTTATTTTTATTTCCTTCATTTTGTTTTTCCATTTTCACAATTCAATAGTCCAAAGACATACGTCCTGCTCACTTAATCACACCATTCTTCGTCCCAATAAAAAACATTGAGACTCAGAATTAATGAAAATGTGCATTGATATAATGACTAAATTGTCCCGCCGCTACAATTACAAATCTCAATATCAATCCGCCGACAATTACCATTATCGGTGCAATTGGTGTATGTTTAATTTTATGATTCACTGCAAGCAACTGAATTATCAGTGGAATTATTATTCCCATACCAACAACGAAAACCCAAAATGGCGCCGTATAAGGTCCGCCTACTAAAAGTTGAACGGCCTGGATTTGAACTTGAGAAGATGTTGCAAGTCCAACCAACATTAAAACAATCACAAATAATTCAATAATTAAAAATCCGTTATCAGCTTTAGCCAGCAATTCTCTTTCACTAATATTTTTTGCTATCATGTGAACAAATGCTGCTGCTGTTGATAATCCTGAAACAAGAAAGAGAACCCACAGAATAGAAGTATTCCATAAAGGCCGGGAACCCATTGTACTTAGAAGAACACCGGTATAAACGCCAAGCATACCGCCTAATAACATATTCCCTATTCCGATATTCTGAATTAAGCGCGGTCTTGTATTGATGTATGTAGTAATTTTATTCAATTGCGGAAACCGGTTAACAATGTAAGCAGGCGGTCCCATCAGAAGATTTGTAATAATAATTGGATAAACCAGAATTAAAATCCATGCGCCCCAAGACATAGGTGACGCAATCTTAAATGTGGTGTATAGCCGCCAGACAAATAATTTATGTTCCAAATCCAGAAACAAAGAAAACATTCCAAGACTAAGTAATATTAAACTTATGATAGGTAAAGTATAGCATGCGCAATTATTCTCTTTGTATCGTTTACTAAACAAAAAGTAACCCGAGATAATCATCATTCCCGCAACAAGTCCGCCAAGAAAAAGATAGACCGGAATTTCCCATCCCCACACATGAGTGAACGGATCAATCTGCGGATTGTGACGGGTAGTTGTTAATTCTTGCATTTTAACTCCATAAATTCTGAGCGGCAGCGAAGAATCTCCTACGCTTTTACCGTCTCAATTTTTATTTATTCTCTTATTTTTATTTCATTTTTGTTTAAGAATTCTTCGTCACTTCGTTCCTTAGAATTAAGTGAGATAAAAAATTCTAGGCGAAGTTCCCGCTTCAGGAATAAGTTGATGATTCTTTCTTGAAGAAATCAATTTGCTCACTTCACTGTTCGGATCATCAAGATCACCGAAGTACATACAGTGAGTTGGACAGACTGAAACACATGCCGGTAATTCTCCTTTTTCAACTCTGTGAATACAGAATGTACATTTATCTGCGTAACCTTCCGGATTAATGAAACGGGCATCATATGGACAAGCGGCTAAACACGCTTTGCAGCCGATACACATATTATGTTCTACCAAAACTACATTTCCAACTTCATGTATGTGACTTGCACCGGTAGGACAGCAAGCAACACATGGGGTGTTATCACAATGATTACATCGTTGAGATTGGATCTCCAAATTAACCGACGGAAATTTTCCGTTCACAACTGTTACAATCCAATCTCTGTTGTGTCCTTCCGGAACATTGTTTTCAGTTTTGCAAGCAACAACACAATCCATACATCCAACACATTTTTTAGTATCTATTACCATTCCGTATCGAGCCACGTTATGCCTCCATCTCAAATGTTACGAAGTTTACATTCATGCCGGTTCCTCCCATAAGCGGATCCGTAACATATTTTGTAACGAGTTGTGCATCGCTGGCTCCTTTTCCAAAAGCACTTTTTAACATTTTAGAATTGTGTCCGAAACCATGAACCATATAAACACAATCTGTTCTAATTCTTTCTGTGATCTTTACTTTTATTTTATTACTTACTACGCCGTCTTGATTTTTCAATCGAATATGCTGGGCATTTTTCAACCCATAACGATTTGCTATATCTGCATTCACCCACACTTCATTCTCTTCCATCATATCCATCAGAATTCTATTTGACTGAGTACGTGAAAAAGTATGAACCGGTGCACGGCCAAATAATAATCTGAAATATCCTGCCGGCGGCTGATCCGGTCGTTTATATTTTGGAACGGGATCGAAGCCGGCTGCAGCAAGTTGCGGTGAATAGAATTCTATCTTTCCGGATGGAGTTCCAAATTCAGGAGCGATACCGTCTTCAAAATAAATTGGCGCTTTATTTCCATGAACAATTCCTTTCTTCTTCAGTTCATCCAAACTCAATCCGATTTTCTTCAAACGGAAATCGAGATATTCTTCAATATTATTCCAAGGATAATAATTACCGAGTCCGAGTTTTTCTGCAAGTTTTTTTGCGATCCACCAATTTGGTTTTTGATCGCCTGGTGCATCAATAACCGGTTGACGAATTCCTAAAAATTGTTCTTTGAATGGTGAAGAATGAAGTTCATCATATCTTTCAAGATAGACTGATTCAGGAAGCACAACATCAGCCCATCCGGCAATCTCGCTTGGAATAACATCTACAACAACCATCAAATCTAAATTCTGAATTGCTTTGATTGTTTCATCTTCATTCGGCAAAGCATGAATTAAATTTGTTGCGTAAACAAACCAGCTTTTTATTGGATATGGTTTTCCTGTAATTGTTGCATCACGAATTCCGGTTGTAATTTCTTCTGAAGCGAACGGATATTTTTTATCCGGGTTATCAACTTTCGGTTTTATTGGTTCAGGATAAGCCGGATAAGGATAACCGGGCACTGCAAATTTTGTTGGAAAAAAGAAACCGCCCTTGCGTCCCCAACTTCCCATTAAAGCATTTAACAATGCAACAGCACGTGAACGCTGTGAATCATCGCCGTACCATGTTGTATGTCTTCCGGGATGAATCAATGTTGCAGGTTTATACTGCGACATAACTCGTGCAGTCGTTCTAATTAGTTCAGGATCAATTCCTGTTTCAGGATAAGCCCACTCAGGTGTGTATTGTGAAATCTCTGCTGCAAATTGCTCGAAACCAAATCCGAATTTGTTTATATAATCAACATCGTATAATTTTTCCGATACTATAACATTCATCCAAGCAAGAAGAAGCGCAATGTCCGTACCAGGTTTAATAGCTAAATAATATTTCGCTTTGGAAGCAGCAACTGAAAACCGCGGATCAACAACAATTATTGCTGCATCTTTTTGAACTGCATTTGCAAATTCTTGAACTTGCGAGTTGTGCATATTCTCGCCAAGGTGAGAGCCGAGAAGAACAAGACATTTAGAGTTTTCTATATCGGTTCTTTCAGGTGAACCAATTGCTTCTCCAAATGTTAATTCAAAACCAACATCACGCGGACCACGGCATTGTGCAAATGAAGGAGCTGCAAAGTTCTGCGTTCCGTATGCGTTAAGGGTATGTTTCAAAAATGTTCCGCCAATTCCGTGAGCGAAGAATGCTACAGCTTCAGGTCCATACTCTGTTTTTATCTTGTTCATCTTTTCAGCAATATAATCGAGCGCTTCATCCCAGGTAACTTCTTTCCAAATCTCTTCACCACGATTTCTAGTTCTAATAAGAGGAGAGCGTAATCTATCCGGATCGGAGTGTGCACCAATTCCACCAGATCCGCGCGGACATAATCTTCCTTTGCTCAACGGATCTTCCGGGTTTCCCTCAATCTTCCATAATTCCCCGTCTTTCAAATACGCAACAGCTCCGCATTTCCAAAAACATAAATCGCAGTAAGTAGGAATTTTTTGAATCCCCTTTACTTTTTCTTTGTTAAACTTATTAGCACCTTTGATCATCGGACTCAGTGTAGAAACCGCAGCAGCGGCTCCAATTGTAAAACCGGATATCTTCAAAAATTTTCTTCGAGAAATAGAATTCATTAATTACCTCGATATAGACTTAATTAATTCTTTAATAGTGCCGCACTGAGAATATTTCACATAGACTTCACAACTTCTGCAATTTTTATTATTACAAACGTTGCTGTGATCATAACTCCAGCATGGCGAATGAGCACCGTTAAAAGCTTTACAGTTTTTCCTTTCTTCTTCCGAACACTTAATAATATCCCAGCACGGGATCAGCGAGTAAATTGTTTTTATTCCGTTAATACTGATCTTAGCTTCGTTGATTGCATTTCTAATACATTGAATGCGTTCAATATCGGCTTTCGAAAAAAGTCTTTGGTTGGAATCATTTTTATACGGTATGAATAGACTTTCCCGTTCGTACATTCTTAAAGTGTGAACAGAAATTTTCAGCATTCTCGCTGTAGTACTCATGGAGAAGATTGGTACTTCATCTGATATATTTATGTTATTCATACTAACCGTCCAATGTTGACATTTATAAATATCAACTTTGTTGCCAGATATAAACATTAACATTTATTTCGTTTTAGAGATAAAATTGAAGGCGAGTTTTAATAATTGAGAAAAAGAAAAAAATATTTCTTTCTTTTAGAAATAAGAAGAGTTTTAATCGTTATTAAATTTCCATCGGAGTTTTTATCCGTAAATACTAATCCCATTGCGGGATAATGCATCTCTTATTTAATCTCGAAAGTGTTTTTGTAAAATCAACAACCGATTCTTTCATTACAACAGAAGTTGAACTATGACAAGTTAAACATGCGCCGACCGTAAGAATTTTTTTCTGTTCCTCAATTGAAAACGGACGAGTGTTATCACGTGTGGTTGAGTTGAAACTTCGCTCCTTTAGAAAACCAATCCATGCATCTTCGGGAAGACCATCATATTTAATTGTTGCATACTTAGGAGTGAATTGCCATTTGCCTATATTACCGATTATTTTGTATTCAAGTTTTCCCCTTCCATATCCGAGAGCTAACGGATTATTATGGCATGATTCACACGAGCGTGATTCTTTTCTAATCGTATGAGAAAAACCGGGTGCGAATAATCTCTTAAATATTTTTTTGTTGCTGTCTTTTTTATCAATTGTTAAAATCATTCCGGGAATAAATTCTTCGACAAGATTTTTGCGGCTGCCGTTTGTACTAGTTTCTCTTACTCCAAGAACTGCCGGTTCAGCCAATAAATCTTTCGGGTACTCGTGCCATTCACCTTTTGCTTCTTTATTATTTAACAGATCGTACATTGTTTCTTCTTTTTCATACTCAGTGTGGCATCCAACGCATTGCGGCGACCATGAATTATGGCAAGTATTGCATGATAAATTATTGTGAGCTTCTGCTTCGCTACAAATTTTTAACGGAGGTTTAATTTCAGATATCTGTCCGGATGATTTTCTAATCAAGAATGCTTTTCCGTTTTCATAAAATCCATTAACAAGAGGAAAACCATTTTTCGCAACTGTTAAATAACTTCTTTTATTATCTGAAAGTAATCTTAGTTCAATTATTTTTTTTGATTCAAATTCAAACTCACTAATTTTTTGTGTTTTCGGATTCGAGATCAGATGGCAATCAATGCATTGAACTTTCATCTGTTCTTCTTTGTGTAAAGCATATGTGCCATCGCCCATTAGTTCATAGGATGTATGACAATCAACGCATAATAATCCTTTCTCGCTGTGAATATCGGCTTGTACTTTGGTTACAACACGTCCGTCATCAAGAATTCTGAATCCGACTTTCCCTTTAACTTCCTTGGATTTGTAAAGAGTTTCATGCCAGCCGTCGTAGCTCAAAGAAATTCTTCCTGAACGCGAATGACATCCGAAGCAATGCTCATTTCTTATATTCAGATTAATCTGCGGATGTGTAATAAATTTATAGGATTGATTGTTGGATCGTTTGGATGAATTATTAAAATAATTTTGTAGTTCATTTTCAGCGTCTTTAGAATAATTAAGATGACAAGCCAGGCATCCGCCGCCGCGAGATAACTCAACAATAGGACCAAATTCCGTTTTCTCATTAGAAAGATGGCATGATGCACATAGATTTTTTAAATGAGTTTCGGCGGGTGAAAATTTTATCGAATCTATCTGCAATTTAAATGTTGGCGAAGATGCTTCGCCAAAAACCCATTTATCAACGCTAACTACTCCGTTCATAGTATTCATTATATTGTTTTGCATTCTCGAAATCATTTGAGGATGACAGCCGATATATCCGCAGGTAAACGAAACATCCGATGCATTCCCCGGAATTAAAATCATGTCTTTATGTGCTTCTTTTTTGTTTTGTGTTAATCTGTTTCCCAAATGACAAGAGTAACATCCGATCTTTTCAGGAGAATGCGAATCTTCTATTCCCTTAACATTATTATGACAGGTTAGACAACCTTCCCTGTGCCCATTAATCAAAGGCAAATAATCATAAGCAGATTCATCAACACCAGTTTCTCTTTTAATTTTCTCAATACGATATTTTTCTGCTTTTTCATCAATAGGCACGTTGATAAACCACAATACCCCGTAAACAAAAAAAACTGCAGTAATAAAAACAAAAAAATACGCAGTAATTAAAAATTTAATATTTGGTTTATGTTTTTTCCTCATATTAAATACTTCTTCTTTACATATTCATAATCTTCCGGTGTGTTCATATTAAAAAAAACATCATCATTAAAAAAACGGAAAGTGGCATCTTGAATTCGCTCAGCGCCGACTATTTCAATTAAGTTTTTTATACCGACAACTTTTTTAAGATTATTACCGGTGTTATTTCTATAATTACCAATCAAATCTTCGATGTTTCTAATAATAGATTTGGAATAAATCCCGCACAAGTATTGAGTCTGTTCATTAAAAAATGGAACCGCAATCTTTTTCTCCGTTTGATAATTTATGATATAACGAATTGTTTCTTCTTTCATCATTGGTAAATCACAAGAAATAAAAAAATTTTTCTCTGTAGTAGAGTTCACAAGTCCGGAATAAATTCCAGCAAGAGGACCAATATTATTATGAGTGTCTGGGATTATTGGCAGATTAAGAAAATTATATTTCTCCGGTTCATTTGCACTAACGACAACTTTTCTAAAAATTTCTGCCATTAATTCTGCAATGATCCGGATTACGGTTTTATCACCGATCTTAAGTAAACTTTTTTCATAACCCATTCTTTTACTTTCACCACCGGAAAGTATAACCCCGGTTATATTACTATAAATTTCTTTTCCCACGTAAATGATCTTAAATTATTTGGATTCTAATTTCACAAATAAAATATTTAAAACAAAAAAGGACATCAAATAGATGTCCTTTTTAAAAATTATACCCTTAGTTATTAAGCTGACTTCACTTCAGCCGGTTTATAGATGAATGCAGTTACTACACCAAGTAATATCATTTGTATTGA
>VEPI01000029.1 GCA_012026935.1 Melioribacter sp.
TACTTCAAATTTTTTATTACAGTCGTTGCACTTGTATTCAAAGATTGGCATTGTAACCTCTGTGTTTATTATAATGTTTTTAGTTTCTCTAATATTTCCGGATACAAACTTTCTAAAGTACTTCCTTGTTTTCTGTTTATGTACAAGTTAAAAAGCATATCTGCAAATTCTCCAAACTTGATAAATCCTCTTCTATCTTTATTCAGCTTTATACGGTTTTGTCTTGCAAGTTCGAACAACTCTTTATCATATGTATCGTAGGCGTAAAGGATATAAGCTGCATGAGTCATGTACTCATTAAATACGCTTTGTGGAGATTTATACCAAGCCAAAGTTTTTTTTGATGCCCAATTGGAAGTATCTGCAAGAGTTGTTTTTATTTCATTATAGTATTTATCGGAAACAGGATTAATATAGTTGTGATCTATCTCGGTAAAAACAATAGGTGAGTAAACAACTTCCTTTTGGGTGTCATTAAAATCAGCATACTTTACATCCATTCCGTTAGCGCTAAGAATAAACATATCGGCTTCGATAAATTCCTTGTCCCTTTCATACCAGAAAAATTTTTGCGTGTTATGACTGCCGTTTATTAGTGGAGAGAAAATTATCTTGTAATAATTGATCTTTTCGGAAAAATTATTTTCCAGCCATTTCCACATTTTATTAATTGGTAACAGCGCTTTAGTTCTTTCTACTTGTGTTTGGTAATACTTGGCGTTGTCTTTGATAAATGAAATCATATTCGAAGCACGGACAAATTCATTAATCAAGAAAATGTTTTTACCAAAGTAATTGTCTTCTACATCGTTTCCCCATACTATATAATAAATTCCGTTGCTTTTTAATGAGTCACCGATTAAAGAATATCCAATACTGTTACTTCTAAAATTATAATAAAGCTCCTCATCGGCTGTAGAGTATTGTTTTAGTTTTTTTATCAGAGGATGATTTTTAAATGCAGAAAAGTATTTAGTAACATTCGCATAGTAATCCGTATCTCTTAGAATTTGATCGTCTTCATATACAAGAGATAGAATAATATTGGCAATTTCAAAGGATTCCGGTATTTCAAAAGTTACGGCTTTGTTATTTTGTTCTGTATAACCATTCCCAAAATCATTTCTCATCGGCCAAAAAATCATGTTAAAAACTTCAGTTTCTTTCTTGGATTTTACTAGCACATATTTGTTTTGCTTAACAGGCTTTCGGTTAAAATCATAAGCGATTTTAAGTGTTTCCCTTTCAGTACATAATTCAAAAATATAATTCGGGTTACCAGTTCCTAAATTTGCAGTCCATGAGCTGCTCTTAATGGGGAAGTTTCTATTAAAGGGTTTAACGAATATTGAATCGCGATTAGTTTCCAACACATAATCTGGTTCTATATTGTGAATTCTAGTCCAAGCAGTATCCTTTTGGTTTAGAACAATATTAAAATCAATATCATTTCCTTTTGTAACCGTAAACTCAACAGAATCTATATCTGTTATAAAGGCAATTTTATCAATCTCTTGTGTGGAAAAGTATTCATAAACATCAGGCTTCAGAGTTGGCGTTATATTCCATGAATTTTTAAAAAACTCGTTGTTGGTACGTATAGTTATTTGTTCTTTTGCTGAGTGAATGGTTTTGAGTTTAGTTTGAGCTTGCAAAGTGAAAGCGATAGCAAGAATTATACAAAATGAGAAAATTTTGTTTAGCATTTGTGCCCCCTATTTAGAAATTTGTGTTTTTATCGTTCCAATATTTTCTATAGACGCTTCAATTTTATCGCCGGGAATTACACGGCTTACTCCTTCGGGAGTTCCGGTAAAAACCAAATCGCCTTTTTCTAAAGTCATTCGCGCTGAAATATGTTTTACACATTGAGCGGCATTAAAAATCATATTTGATATAGATGAATTTTGTTTTGTTGTTCCGTTTACTGAAAGCAAAATTTTTTCATTTCCTCTAAGCATATAATCTTTTTTTAGAACTACATCGCCAAGTACTGCCGCAGTATCAAAACATTTAGCAAGAGTCCATGGCTCACCTTTTTCCTTGAACTTAAATTGCAAATCCCGCAAGGTCATATCAAGTCCAACAGTATAACCGTAAATTGCTTTTTCAGCCTGTTCGTCGGTTCCGTTCTTAATATCTTCGCCAATGTAAAGAACTAATTCAACTTCGTGCTGTAAATTTTCCGAGTATGACGGATGAATGATATTATCTCCAGAAAAAATAACATTCGAAGCCGGTTTCAAAAATATAATCGGGAACTCGTCCGGAATTTCATTGCCGAGTTCTTTTGCGTGTGCGGCATAATTTCTACCTACACAGACTATCTTACCAACAGAAACTTGCTCACTATGATTTTTGAATTTTAGATATTTCATGATACTTATTAGATGATAGTTATTGAATTTGGTTTCTACGTCTTTTGTTCTTTTTTCTTAGCTGCCGGAAAAAGAATATTATTCAGTATTAATCTATAACCCGGAGAATTTTTAAATAAACTTAAATCAGTTGGCGGATCGCCGACCGCGTGCTGATAATCTTCCGGGTCGTGACCGCCGTAAAATGTAAAAGTACCACGTCCGAAGTTTCCATGAATATATTTTACTTGGTCTGTCCCTGCACGTTCACCCAAAATATAGACAGAATTTTTTATAAACTTTTTTCTGAACATTGTTGTCTGACCCATAAATCCATGAATTATGTTCACGTGATCTTGTGTTAACATTGTAGGCACCGGGTCATACTTTGCCGAGAAATCAAATAGAGTGAAATAATCATTTCTTTGATCTCCAACTTCCAATGGCTGAATATCAATGTCGCTGTACTCATAGATAAGCGGATTCATCTCCAATTTAAAATTCTCAAATGCAAAAGTATTGGAGAAATCTAATTTGTTTTGAGCGTCCTGATCGGGAGGATCGCCGTCGTATACCCGATCAACTATATCAACATTCATAGCTGCGAGTGTTATATCAAAAGAGTCTGTTGCCGAACACATTGCAAACATAAATCCGCCTTGCGCAACATAATTTTTGATTGTTCGAACAACTGCTTTTTCCATGTCGGATACTTTTTTGAATCCTAATTTCTTAGCCTCATTTTCGTAAAGCATTTGTTGTTCAACATACCATTGTGCACCGTTAAATGACGCATAAAATTTTCCGTATTGTCCCGTAAAATCTTCGTGGTGAGAATGAAGCCAATCATATTTCTCAAGATCGCCGCGAAGAATTTCTTCTACCCAAATTTTATCATAACTTACTTCCGCATAATTTAAGGCAAGCATTACTGCATCATCCCAAGGCTGAAATCCGGGCGGAACATAAACAGCAATCTTAGGTGCTTTCTCAAGCCGTACTACTTCCATATTTTGATCTTCACTTTGAACTAGTGAATATATTTGAACAGCCTCTTGGTTTGAAAGAGCAAGGAAGGCAACACCTTTTAATCTGCATCGCATCGCAAGCTTTTCGGAGTAATCAAACATAAAGGAACCGCCTCGGTAGTTAAGAAGCCAATCGGAAGTAACTCCATCCTTAAGAGCATTGAAAGTTATTCCGTATGCTTTAAGATGATCTGTTTGCTGCAGGTCCATATAAATAAGAAGTTTTGCCTGCGCAAAAAGTGACGATGAAACAATTAGAATTATGAAAAGACTTTTTTTCATTTAATAAATTTAATTGGCGGGCTTAAAATAAAACCGGCTTAATCCATATTCAATTGATAAATAAATCAAGCCGGGTAAATTATGTAAAGTTCTTATGCGGTCTTTCTGTCGCTTTCTATATAAACCGGTTTCTCGCCTTTAGTAACGGTGTCGCGGGTAACCATACACTTATCAACGTTTTCTTTTGTTGGAAGTTCATACATAATGTCTAGCAAAATTCCTTCAACAATGGAACGAAGTGCACGTGCACCGGTTTTTCTTTCAATTGCTTTCTTTACGATTTCTTCCAAAGCATTTTGATCAAAAGTTAATTCTACGCCTTCCATCATAAACAATTTTTGATATTGCTTAATTATAGCATTCTTTGGTTCGGTTAGAATATTTTTCATCGCCTTTGCGTTCAATGAAGCAAGCGGGGCAATTATTGGTAATCGTCCGACCAATTCAGGAATCAATCCGTATTTTACTAAATCTTCCGGCTGAACTTTCTGGATTAAATTATCTCTATCTGTTTCCGACGGATTGGAAATACTTGTATCGAAACCGATCGTGTTTTTGTTTATACGTGAAGCAATTATAGATTCGATTCCGTCAAAAGCGCCGCCGCAGACAAATAAAATATTTTTTGTATTAACATTTATTAAACTTTGTTCCGGATGTTTTCTTCCGCCGCGTGGAGGAACACCGGCAACAGTTCCTTCTAAAATTTTTAAAAGGGCCTGCTGAACACCTTCGCCGGAAACATCCCGAGTGATTGAAGTGCTTTCACTCTTTCGAGCAATTTTATCAATCTCGTCTATGTAAACAATTCCTTTTTGAGCTTTCTCTAAATTATAATCGGCGGCTTGAAGCAGGCGGACTAAAACAGTTTCTACATCATCGCCAACATAACCGGCTTCGGTAAGGGTTGTTGCGTCGGCAATTGCAAAAGGAACGTCAAGTATTCTTGCGAGCGTTTGTGCAAGTAAAGTTTTTCCAACGCCTGTTTGTCCAATCAAAAGAATATTGCTTTTTTCAATTTCAACTTCATCCATTTCAAAAAGGGAATTTGTCGCATTGCTTCTTTTATAATGATTATAAACCGCAACTGCGAGAATCTTTTTCGCAAGATCTTGGTCTATAACATATTCATCCAAACTTTTCTTGATTAGATCTGGAGTTAGTGATGAATGATAGGTCTCTTTTTTGGGTGCTGCAGTAATATTGTTTTTTAAAATATCTACACTGGTCTTAATACAGATGTCGCAAATATAGACGTCTGGACCAGCAACCATTGATGTTACTTCGCTGCCATCCCTTCCGCAAAAGGAACATTTTACTGTACGAGGTTCTCTAGGATCGCTCATTTTTAACCGTTTTTTGTTGGAATACTATTTAGCGCTTCACGCGCACGGTCAAAATAGAGTGAGTTTGGGAAAGTTTCAAGTAATTTTTGGTAGATTTGAGCAGCTTTTTGAAGATCTTTTATCCCGTATTGATAGCACTCTGCAAGCAGAAAAGTGGCTTTTTCGCCGAAAATCGAATTATTCCCGTTTTTTGTTATCTCTTCTAGAGTGTTGATCGCAGTTTGTATATCATTTTCTGTTAGCAACATTTCGGAAAAATATATTTTTGCGAAATCATTTAGAACAAATAAGTTGGGGTGATCACTTAGAGTTTTAAATTCAATCGCTGCTTGTTTGTACTTATTTTGTATTGCAAGAAGATCTGCATGAGCATACAAAGTTAGATTCAGTGAGTCATTTTTGGTTGTAGTAATAATTGCCATGAGTTCGATTGCATCATTCGAAAAATCTGTGGAAAGATTCTGTGAAGCTGTCCTAAATAAGCTGACCGACTTAGAAAAATTTCCTTGCCAGAATTCTATTCTTGCCAGATAAAAATTTACTTTAGACAAATCATTTGGCTCAATACGCTTTGACGATAATGATTTTTGAAAATAATTCCTTGCCGTATCTAAGCTGTCTCTTTGAATTGCAATTTCTCCCAGCGCAATATTCGATTGAATATCATAATTAGTGTTTGGAGATGTTTGAGAAAGTTTTTTGTAAAGTGAATCGGCTTTTTGATAATCAAAAATCCTTGTTCGATAAATTTCAGCAATTCTAAATAATGCTTCAATATTAACAGCATTTCCCTGAGTTGTTGTTATAAATTCCTCGTATGCATTAATTATTTTTTTATACTCTTCTGTAAAAAGCGGTTCGTACTTAATGAATGGTTTCCAAGAATCATTACTTTCTAAAAATTTTTGATCCAATGCAGCTTCCAAAGTTTTTGCATAACCGATTTTTGACATTTGGTAATATGGAGATGTTAAATAATTTTTTGCAATAAAATTATATGCTTCCGAAGCCCAGTTAAATTGTTTATTACGATAAGCATCCTGAGCAAATAGAAAAACATAAGTGCCGTTAACTTTAAATTTTTTCTCTATTTCGATTACGTTTTCAAAAGCATCTTTGTAATCGTCGCTTGATTGATAAACGAATGTCAACAAATCAAAAAGTTCTATTTGAGATTTAGATTCAGAATATTCTTTTATTGAATTTATTGTTTGTTCGGAAGCACCTGGTCTGTTTAAGTAGCTAATGATTCTTGCTTTTACAGTTTGCACCTGTTCCGGATGGACTTCAATCAAACTACAAAATTCAGTTGCTGCGTCCGTGAATTTCATATTTGCTGCATAGATATTTGCCAAATCCACTGAAAAAATCATTGGATCGCCAGAAACTTTTTTGCCGCGCTTCAGAATATCAATTGCTTTTTCGTATGCTCTATTTTCTATTGCATAATTTGCAATTACTCTATAACCTATATACGAAGATGGATTTATAGCTATTCCTTTTTCCCACGATTCAAATGCTTTTTCCGATTGATCCATAATAAAATATGTTGAACCGAGCAATCCATAAAGATTGTAATCATTTGGAGACTGGTTAATTTTTTGATTCAGCAATTCAATGGATTCATTATATTTTTTTTGTGAGATAAGGTTTTTGTTTAGTAATTCTGCAATAACATTATTCAACGGTTGAGTTTTTATTAATTCACGGTAAATTACTTCTGCTTTATCAAATTGCCCGGCTTGTTCATAAGCCTGTGCGAGACGCAGACGAGTATCGGTATTTGTGTCCTGTGCGTTTAACACGGCAGAAAGTAAAACGACGAATATGAAAACTAATCTAACTGTCATAACTTGCATCTAAGTATTTTTCGTCAAAAATATTTCCAACATTAAGAATTCTATTCGGATCAAAGATTAATTTTAGTTTTGCCATTTGTAGAATATTATCTTCTCCATACATAGTTATTAAATAGTCTCTTTTCATTTTGCCTATACCGTGCTCGGCAGAAATTGTTCCATTTAGTCTAACGGCTTCTTTACAAATATTAGCATAAATCTGTTTTGATTTAGGATATTCCTTCTCATTCTTTGGCAGCATATTAAGATGGGGGTGGCAATCACCGAAGTGGCCATATATAACGTAATCAATATTTTCTTTTTCTACTGTTTCTTTCATCCAGGAATAAAATGATCTGAAATGAATTACCGGAACGGATACGTCTGTTCCAACTTTTCTTAAACTGTGTTGGGTGATAAACTCATTTACTTTCAGAGAAATGGCATGACGAAATTCGTGAAATTTTTCTTGTTCGGTTTTATCAAAAGCAAACCAAACAAACTCTTCATTGCAATTGTATTTATTTAAAAGCGAGATCCAATTTTCTATAGTTACATCACTATCTTCCTCAAACCAAACTGCAGATTGCGAGAGTTTTGGAATGTTGGGGTAGTCATTTCGTAAGAAGTTAAGTGCATTAGTATCAAAAAATTCTAGAGCACATGCTTTTGGAAATGAAGAATTGTTTTCCCCCAGCTCTCGAACTTCATCAATAAATGACAAAGCGTTTTCTTCCTGCGGGAAAAATGCCACACACGATAAAACTTTTTTAGGCAGATCAATCAATTTCAATTTTATTTCTGAAATTATCCCAAGAGTTCCTTCAGATCCGATGAACAGATCAATCATATCCATATTTTCTTTACAGTAATATCCGGCAGCATTTTTAGTCTTTGGCATTTTATAATTTGGAACTACAAATGAAATAACTTTTCCTGACTCTGTCTTAATTTTAGCTCTATTCTCATTAGCAAAATATTGTCCACGCTCTATTGCTATTGTTTCTCCATCCGGTAAGATAATTCTTAATCCTAATACATAATTTCTAGTGGCGCCGTATTTAAATGTTCTAGCACCTGATGCATTTGTTGCAACTGTTGCACCGATAAAACAATTTCGTTCCGTTGGATCTGGCGGATAAAATAAATTTTGTGCTTCAACAAAATCTTGAAGATCTTTTAATACAACAGCCGGTTGAACAATTACAAATTTTTTCTCAAGGTTCAATTCAATAACACTATTTAACTTTTCAAGAGAAATAATTACTCCACCCTCCGGTACACGGCCGCCTGTTAACCCGGTGCCGTTACCGGAAACGGTTACTCTAATTTTTTCCTTATTAAACTTTTTAAGAAGGCTCACTATCTCATCCTCTCTTTCAGGAAAATAAATTGAATCGGCATTACCTTTATAGTTTGAAGCGTCGGATAGATAGTTTTGAAATTGTTCGGGATTGTTCTTGATTATCATTCAGTTGGTTTACCGTGTTTCTTCATTATTTTTTTCCAAACTTCCATATCAAGCTGCTCGGATTCATCAATAAGCATAATAGGAATATCATTTTCAATCCGGTACCGTCTGCGTGTAACCTTATCAGTTGATACCAAATAATTATCATCTAATACTAAATCTGCTTTTGTCTCCGGACAGCAGAGAATATCTAAAAGTTCTTTTGAAATCATAATTGCCTCTCAAAACTAATCGGTTTAATTGGTAAATTTATATTAAGATTTTCTCCAATAAATCTAACTAATTTTCTTACAAATATTCGAGCCATTTTATGTTACAGACTAAAGAACTGCCGGAAATTCCTAAAATTGAAACAGAACGATTAATACTCCGGAAAATTACAACCGATGACGTGAATGATATTTTCGAATATGCTTCAGTTCCCGATGTTACAACATTTGTTTTGTGGGAAACACACAGGGCTAAACAGGATTCACTCGATTTTGTAAAATTTGCGGAAGAACAATTCGATAATAACATATCAATCATTTTTGGAATTGAAATCAAAAACGAAAAAAAATTAATCGGGACTATAGATTTGCGTAATTGGAAAGCGATTCATAAATGTGGTGAAGTCGGTTATGTAGTTTCAAAAAAATATTGGAATAAGGGATATGTTTCCGAAGCTATGAAAGCCGTAATTAAATTCGGATTTAAGGAATTACACTTGAATAGAATTGAGGCGCATTGTGAAGAAGAAAACATTGGTTCATGGAGAGTGATGGAAAAATGCAGAATGAAATTTGAAGGCATACTAAGAGAAAAAGTATTTATTAAAGGAAGATTCCGCACAATGAAAATGTACTCCATACTTAAAAAAGAATGGAAAGAATTATGACGCACGTGAAAATTTGCTGCATTGCTAGTTTTGAAGAAGCTAAATTGGCGATCAAGTGCGGGGCGTCTGCCATCGGGTTGGTTTCGGAAATGCCAAGCGGGCCGGGCGTAATTTCAGAGGCGATAATAAAAAAAATTGCCGAACAAACTCCACCGACAATTTCAACATTCCTGCTTACAAGCAAACAGAACGTTGATGAAATTATCGAGCAGTATCATCGCTGCAGAACAAACACAATTCAACTTTGTGATGAAATAACTGCCGGAACACATATTCAATTAAAAAATGCACTTCCGGGGATTAAGATCGTTCAAGTGATTCATGTTTACGATAAGAGTTCAATCAACGAAGCCATAAAAATTTCAAATTCGGTTGATGCAATTTTACTTGATTCAGGGAATCAAAGATTAGCAACGAAAGAACTTGGCGGTACCGGAAGAATTCATGATTGGAGTATTAGCCGTGAAATAGTTGAGTCGGTAAAAATCCCGGTTTATTTAGCAGGGGGTTTAAATCCGCAAAATGTTGATGAAGCTATTTTGCAGGTAAACCCGTATGGCGTTGATGTTTGTTCCGGCGTAAGAACCAACTCAAATCTTGATGAAGAAAAACTAAAATTATTTTTTGACAGAGTAAAATCAGTTAACAAATAATGGAATCTCTTTCATATAAAAAAATATTCAAATTCTGGACGCCTCTTTCAGCCACGTGGTTAATGATGTCTATCGAAGGCCCTTTTTTAACTGCATTGATTGCAAGACTGCCAGATCCTGAATACAATCTTGCAGCATACGGAGTTGCATTCGCTTTAGCACTAATTGTTGAATCACCTGTAATTATGATGATGAGCGCTTCGGTGGCTTTGGTAAAAGATGATTATACATTTTATAAACTGCGTAACTTTGTTTATTCAGTAAACTTTTTAATAACACTTTGCATTTTAATTTTAATAATTCCACAGATTTTTTATGCATTGACGATTGATTTTATGAACCTGCCGCAGCAAGTAGCCAAACTAACGCACAAAGCTGTAATCTTGCTAATCCCTTGGCCGGCATCAATTGGGTATAGAAGATTTTATCAGGGAATTATGATAAGCAATAATGCAACCCGAAGAGTTGCTTATGGAACTGTTATACGTATGTCGTCAATGTTTTCTGTTGCTATGATTTTAAATTATTTTTTCCAACTTGATGGAGTAGTAATAGGTGCATCGGCATTGTCTTCCGGCGTTATTATGGAAGCAATAACAAGCAGATTCATGGCACATAAATTCATCCAAAATGTTAATCAGAAAAAAAATGTTAGCAATCAAAATAATTTATCATACAACGCAATAATAAAATTCTATTACCCACTAGTATTAACTTCGCTTATCTCACTTGGTATTCATCCCGTTATAACTTTTTTTATCGGACAAAGCAATAGAGCGTTGGAATCACTTGCTGTTTTACCGGTTCTTAATTCTCTGGTTTTCTTCTTTAAAAGTTTTGGACTTTCATTTCAGGAAGCTGGTATAGCACTGATGGGGCAACAAGACGGTTATCATAAACTTAGAAATTTTGCAATTGGACTTTCGATTGCCGTTACACTAGGATTAGGAATAATTTCATTTACCCCGCTATCTGTAATATGGTTTCAAAAAGTTGCCGGACTATCGTTAGCATTATCCGAGTTCTCATTATTTCCATTAATGATATATACATTATTTCCTGCGAACGAAGTTTGGATAAACTTTCAAAGATCTCTGCTTGTTTATTCACGCAGAACAAAACCAATTACTTATGCAACCGTTATTGAAGTTTTAGGAATCACTTTAACTCTAATTATTACAATTAGATTTTTATCTTTTGTAGGAGTAATTGCAGCGGTTGCTGCTTATATCTTAGGAAGAATTTGTGCTAATATATATCTAACTAAGCCGTTCGCTTATGAAAAGAAAAAATTGTTGGTTGGGGAGAAATAATTTATTTTGTCAACAATTTGTAACCGGTCCCATGAACATTTACCAGTTCAATTGATTTATCTTGTTTAAGATAATTGCGAAGTTTTGTTATATACACATCCATACTTCTGGCATTAAAATAATTGTCATCGCGCCAAATTCTGGTCAATGCCTCGGTCCTTTCAAGAACTTTATTCTCATATATACATAACAACCTAAGCAGTTCACATTCTTTTGGTGTAAGTTTTTGTTCAACATGTTGAATGGCTAATGTACGTCTATCATAATTAAATGTATAAGAACCGATCTTATATTCTATCTTTTCAATTTCTTCCAGCGGTATTTTACTTCGCTTCAAAATTGCATTGATGCGTAAGATTAATTCTTCCATGCTGAATGGTTTTGTAACATAATCATCAGCACCTATTTTGAGACCTTCGATCTTATCGTCAATCATTGCTTTGGCTGTTAGAAAAAGAAAGGGTGTTTGTTTATCTAACAGTCGAATTTTTTTTGCAAGTGTAAAACCATCCATTTTCGGCATCATAACATCTATTAAACAAATATCGAATTTCTTTTTTCTGAATTGCTCGAACCCTTCCTCGCCATTAATGGCTTGTACTATTTCAAATCCTTTAACGGATAAAAATTCTTTGAGAATAGTTCCAAGGTTTATATCATCTTCAACTAGAAGGATTTTTGTAAGAGGTTTCACTCAACACCATTATTTGGAAGGATAATTTTAAATTCACTACCTATTCCAACTTCACTAGTAACGGAAATATTTCCGCCTAATGTTTCAACGATTTTTTTTGCATAGCTTAGGCCGATTCCGTTTCCACGTACATTCTGGATGTTTCCGCTGGAGACTCGGTAGAAAGTTTCGAATATTTTTGTTTGATGTTCTTTTGAAATGCCAATGCCGTTATCTTTTACCGTAATTATTATTGCTTTGTATTCATCTCTTGTGGATAAAATTATTTCTGGCGGTCTCTCGTTGTATTTTATCGCATTGTCAATTAGATTATTCATAATATTTGTCAGATGAAATTTATCACCTGTTACAGCAGCCTTCGATGCATTTAATTCGAAAATAATTTTTCCGTTATTTTGATTAATAATATTTTCAAATTTTGACGCGGCAGAAAGAATTAGTTCATGAAGATCTATTTTTTCTTTAGAAAGATTAAATTCACTTTTCTCGAGTGCTGCAGTGTTAAGAAGAGCATCAACCATCATTTTCAATCTGTCGTTTTCTTCTTTGATAATTTTAGAATACCTGGTAACGGAGTTTTTTTCAATTAACAAACCAGGCTCGTTTAATGCTTCACATGCGATGGAAATAGTTGAGATTGGAGTTTTAAATTCGTGAGTTATATTATTGATTAGATCATTTTTAACAGCAGTAATTTTTTTCTGGCTCAAAAACATTTCAACTGTTTTGTAAAAAACGCCGACAATCACTAAAATCAAACCAACAGAAAGTACAAGCATTCCGCCAACACTTGCAAGTATATATCTCTTTTGGTGAGGGAAATAAACAATAAGTTGATTAGGATTAAAAAAGATTTCATCGGGGAACAAGTTTACCTTAAAAATAGATTTTTTTAACTCGGTTGTATCAGTTCCGGTCTTCAATAATGTCAAACTATCTTTATTTGCTCTGTTCACACCAAAATAAAACTCGGAGGAAATTCCATTGCTATTAAATTCTAAAGACAAATCTTTTTCAAGCTGATCGGAACTGACTCTCTCTTCAATCTTTTTTCGTGCATTGATTGCCATAAGTTCCGTTACAACATTTTGAACAAGCAAGTGGCGTTTTTGTATAGATGTGTCTTTTACTGAATTACTAATTGAAGACGGCGGTATAAAATATTTTGCAAATCTATTACTTCCGGAAAATGCTTTTAACCTATCAACCATTGTATCGTTATCGGCAAAATATTTTACTTCATAATTAAATCCATGGTTGTTTGTGTCTATTCTGAGATAACTCATTTTCCTAAGTGAATCTAAATGTATCGGTTTATTTTTGGATTGATCTTGGAGGAAAAATAAAACATTTCCTTTTCCGTTGGAGACTTTTTTAACAACTGTAGTAGCGGCTTCTTTCTTTTCAAGTTCTTCGGAAACTTTTCTTAGAGAGCGAAAAACTGTTCTACGAAAACGATCTTCTTCAACCTTGATGATATTAGCCATCCAATAAAACTGTACAGCAATTAGTCCAATTACAGAAACAGTCATCAAAGCAATAATAATTTTTAATTTTTGCTCTTTCATAATTGCAAATTTAACTTAATCTATATAAGAAATCTTTTCTTTAACAATTTTTAACGTATAGCTAAGGATCGTTTTCATATTTGAGTTGTAACAAAAGAATATTTACACAAATAATTAGGAGAATAACATGAAAATGCTTCAAACAGACAAATCAAAATTCTTCGCAATAATGATCATTCTTACACTTGGACTTTTCTCAATGGCAATCTTTGCTCAAGAAAAAGACGAAACAAAATCCAAATTGGATAATGTGAAAGGAAAAATTGAAAAACTTACAATTAAAGCTGATGGTAAAGATATTGTGTTCGAAGGAAAAGATGCAGAAAAATTAGTCGGCACGTTAAAAGGTAATACTCACAAAGAGATTATGATTAAAGGTATGGATGGAAAAACAATGAAGATGCACGGCGGCAATGTTGTGATGTTTAGCTCTAAAGAGGATGCAGACGAAAAAGAAGGTGAAAACAAAAAGAATGTAAAAGTTGAAGTTAATGACAATGGTAAAAAAATTACTGTCACAACAATGAAAGACGGCAAAGAAGAAACGAAAGTTTATGAAGGAGAAAATGCAGAAAAATTCTTAAAAGAAGAAAAAGGTTTGAAGCATTTTAACATTCAGACTGATGGCGATGAAGATATGCCTCACAGCGGAATGATGTTTTTCAAACAAAGAGATGGAGACAATTGTAGCTGTTCATGCTGTGGCGGCGAAAGGATGATGATTCGGAAACATTCTTCCGGTAAGGATATGAAACGTATAATAATTGAAGAAAAAGAAGATGATGAAAAGTCCGATAAAGTTGAGAAGAAAACTGAATAGAATAAACAATGGACGGTAGAATAAAAAGGTGAACCAGAAACAGCGGTTCACCTTTTTTAGTTTTTCATATACGAGTTCAAACTTAAAAGCTAAATGAAAGGAGGATTTATATGAAAAAGAAGTTTCTAGTGTCAACCACATTTGCAATGCTGATGTTCTTGGTTACTGTGCCGATTCATGGACAACAAACATCTGAATTAAGAATTGATCCGTTATTGATTGTTTCGTTAAAAGAGTGTCGCAACATTTCTAATGATTTATCCAATGAACTCTTTCCCGGATGGAATTTTCAAAAAACTCCTGTTCTTTTCTACAGACCCAACGTTCAGGACGTACTTATTAACTTTCCTCACAAGCCAAAAGGATTTTCAGAATACAAAGGGTTCAATTTATTAGAGGGCGAAACAATCTATTTCCGAAATGATACGACTCATTTCAATATTGATGGTCAAAACACATCAAGTGAAATTGATAGCATTCCTGTTTTAGTTGTTGCAGACCTTTATTCCACAATGCGTAGTAAGTTACAGGATATACTTAGTCGTCCCAAGGATTTGACAAGTGCTTGGTTAAAGAATTGGCAATTTATACCCGATCCTTACTACGAATTGGAAGTGATTCTTCACGAAGCATTTCATGTTTACCAAAACAAATTGGCACCCGAGAAGGGAGCTGATGAAAGTATAGTTTCCCAATATCCGCTTCTTGATCCCGAAAATAATGCCCTCTATGTTTTGGAAGGTAACATTTTGAAGGATGCACTCCTCGCACAAAAATTAGAAACTAGACTTGAGCAGATTAAAAAATTTGTAGCAGTACGGAGTTTTCGACAGTCGCGTCTTGATAGTAGTTGGGTTGAATATGAAAATCTGAATGAATATGCCGAAGGACTTGCAAAATATGTTGAGTACAAGTTTATGAAGCTTGGCGAGGAAATTGAACCGATAAAAGAGATGTACTATCATCAGGGATTCAGTGGCTATCGGGGAATTCTTTCGAAGCAATTTCGAAACACAATTGACAATATGGTTAACATCGTCGCTGTCAATGATGACCGCTTTGGAAATAAATTTGGTACGGGACCGCTCCGTTTCAAATTGTATGATCTCGGTGCATGTCAGGCATTGTTGCTTGATGATGTACTTCCGCACTGGAAGGATAAAATATTTCAACCAAAAGAGTATCTTACCAACTTGCTCAGACAATCTGTGGGACTTACAAAGGAAGAACTCGAACGATATCTCGCTCTGGCAAAGTTAGAATATAAATACGATGAAGCCTATCGTACCAAGTTGGAATTTGAAAAAGAAGGAAAACAAAAAATTGAAGAGAAAATTGCTTCGATACTAAAGACGGATAAAACTCTTGTGAAAATTTCTTATGGGAGTTCGAAATACAAAGCTAGAGTTGCACGATACACACCATTCGGAATTACACAGATCAACAAACAGTCAGCGATATACGAAATGGTACCCATATTGATTTTATTTAAAAAGGGAGTGATGTTAGATTTCAAACAAGCAATTCCAGTACTTGTTGATCAGGAAAAACAACAGATTGTCTTTGCTGTTTCAACACTACCATCGAAGTTCGGTATAGATGAAAAGAATAAACTTGATGTCGCTGAGTTCTCAATTACAATTCCGATGGATATTCAATACGAAGGCAACACAGTTCAGATTCAACTTAAATGAAAAGTAGCACGCGATGCTAGTTGATCGCATTCAGGCGAAAATAGCAAATAACAGTGTGACGTAAGTCTAAATAGGTCGGAAAAAAAGTTGAAAAAAAAGCAGTCTTTTATCATCAAACTGCATTTTTATTAAAAGGGAATCTTTAGGATTCCCTTTTTCATTTTAAAGTAACATGACGCCATTTATTGAGACTGTTTGTCTTTTAACAAACAGTGATCAAAAGTTTATTGTTGATTTCAGAGGAAGATAAAATTATTTTTTCAAATAGGAATTCGTGTGTCTATATCTGATTTAACTGAGAATGCTTCTTGAAAATGATTCCAATATCATCACCAACAAATTTTAGAAAGGATTAAGAATATAAATAGTATATAGGAGGCAACATTATGATCTTTTCCTCCGAGCCGGAAGCAAATAATCAATTAATTACATACTTGAAAAATTTAGAATCGAGAATTTCCCGGATTGAGGAAAAACTTAATCTAGAAAATCTTCCTTCAGAAGATAATTTTGAATTACCTTCTTTGATGCCTCAAAATATTTCCGAACGAGCGGATTCATTAGAAACTCAGATAGGCCAGTTCTGGTTTGCTAAAGTTGGAATTGTAATTCTTGCTCTCGGAATAATTTTTCTGATGACGTTTCCTTACCAAAATTTACCTTCTTTTTTCCCCAGCCTAGTTGGATATATTTTAGTTGGATTTCTTTTCTGGTTATCAAATTATTGGAAAGGTTCGCTTCAATTTATATCACAATATATTTTTGGCGGAGCGTTACTACTTCTTTTCTTTTCAACTTTGCGGCTACACTTTTTTTCAAACAGTCCAACAGTTGAAAATCATACGATTGAATTGCTTATGCTATTTGCAGTATCAGTTCTTCACATTTCTTTTTCATTTAAAAGGAAATCTATATATCTAATGGCCTTTGGCATTATGCTAATTTCCATTACAGCTTTAATAAGTGATTCTTACTGGCTAATATTTTTTATCCTAGTTCTGATCAGCGTGTGGTCGGCTTATTTAAAAAGAATTTTAGACTGGAATTCATTCTACACTTACGCAATTCTTTTGGTTTACATTACTCACTTTGTTTGGTTCTTGGGTAATCCTGTTGCAGGCAATAAAATTGCTCTGCAAAGCTCACCTCTAATTAATATTTATTTTCTTCTTTTGTACTGCATGATTTATGCCTTCGGTAATTTATCCGGGAAACGAGGTGAAAAAGAGCCAATTAATTCAATACTAAACACGTTATTGAATTCATTTCTCTGTTTTTTTCTTTTGCTAATTATTGCACTTTCGAAATTTAGCAGCACAATAGCTTTGTCTGAGTTGATTGCTTCGAGTGTTTTCCTGCTTCTTTCAATTATGTTTTATGAAAAACAAAAAAGTAAATATTCAACTTTCCTTTACGCCATTCTTGGTTACACTGCTCTAAGTGTTGCAATAGTAAATAATTTTTCGAAGCCGGAATACTTTGTGTGGTTAAACTGGCAGAGTTTAGTTGTTGTGGCTACTGCACTTTGGTTCCGTTCAAAAATTATAATTGTAGCTAACTTTATAATGTATCTGATAATATTCTTTTCCTATCTGGTGCTGGAAGAAAAAATCGGCGCAATTGCACTCGGTTTTGGTGTTGTAGCATTAATAAGTGCCCGTATTTTGAATTGGCAAAAACATAGACTCGATTTAACTACTGACGCGATGAGATTATCTTATCTAGGCTCCGCGTTTTTCATCTTTCCTTATGCACTCTATCACATTGTTCCCAAAGATTACGTTGGACTCTCTTGGACAATAATTGCGATATGTTACTATGTAATGAGCATTATTCTTAAGAATAAAAAATACCGATGGCTGGCGCTTTTAACATTTTTATTAACTGTGGTGTACATTGTATTTGTTGGAACAACAAATTTGGATCCGAGCTACCGCATCATTTCCTTCATGTTTTTGGGAATAGTCTTATTGGCAATTTCAATTTTATATGCAAAGCGCAAGAAAGGAAGTGAATTAATAAATAATTGAACAGATAGGAATAAATAAAAATACTTAAAGTAAGGCGAGCGTATTCATGAAAAATTTTTTACAAAAAATTCCGGAACAAGTTAAACGGTTGTCTGTACTTTTACTTGTTGTAGTAATTGTATTTATTGTAGCCACTTCGCTTCTCACTCCCAAAGATTTTGGCTTGGTAGGTCATTATCGTGCCGGTGCTATTCAAAATAATGCCGATAAAAAAATGCAATATGCGGGACAGGAAGTATGTGCTGATTGCCATGATGATATATGGAAAACCAAAAATTCTGGTTATCATAAAAATCTTTCTTGTGAAGTTTGCCATGGACCTTCGTTTAATCATGTTAATGAGCCGGATCAATTCAAGCCGGAAAAACCACGGGATAGAATTTTTTGCCCGGTTTGTCATGAATTTAATCCTTCTCGACCAACAGGTTTTCCACAGATTCTATCTGCATCGCACAATCCGCGAAGAATTTGTGTAACATGCCATAACCCGCACAATCCAACGCCGCCACAGACGCCAAAAGAATGTTCGGCATGCCATGCTGAAATTTCAAGCGCAAAATCGGTTTCGAGCCACATGGATATTCCTTGTACAAAATGTCATGAAGCATCGGAGAAACATAAATTACGCCCGAGAGAATATTTACCGACCAAACCCGCTAACAGAGAATTTTGCGGTCAGTGTCATTCCCAAGATGCAAAAGGCGATGAATTTATTCCAAGAATCAGCATGGCTACACACGAGCCGAGATATGTTTGCTGGCAATGTCACTATCCACACTTACCGGAGGCACTATAATGGAAAACAAAATAATTGAAACAGATAAAAAAGTTGAGAGAAGAAGTTTTCTAAAAAAATTTGCCATACTTGCTCTTGCACCCATTGCATTTGGTTTTCTTGGCGCTTCCGATAAATTAAAAACTGTAAAAAAATGGATGCTCCAAAACGGTTATATACCAAGCAATCATAAATGGGGGATGGGAATAGATATTAGTAAATGTATCGGATGCGGCAGATGTGCAGTTGCATGTAAAAATGAAAACAATGTTCCAAAGGAACCGTTCTTTTTCAGAACATGGGTTGAACGTTACAGAATTTATGAAGATGGTGATATACAGGTTGATAGTCCAAATGGTTCTATTGACGGTTTTGAAAATACACGCACGACAAATAAAAAAATGTTAAGAAGTTTCTTCGTTCCAAAAATTTGTAATCATTGCGATAATCCTCCGTGCGTTCAAGTTTGTCCTGTTGGTGCAACATTTAAAGGTGAGGATGGAGTTGTGCTTGTGGATTCAGATTACTGTGTTGGCTGCAGATATTGCATACAAGCTTGTCCTTACGGGGCAAGATTCTTGCATCCGGAAACTCATACTGCCGAGAAATGTACTTTCTGTTATCATAGAATTGTTCAAGATAAATTACCCGCATGCGTTGAAGTGTGCCCGACTCAAGCAAGAGTTTTTGGCGAGCTGAATAAAAAATCAAGTCCGTTAGTACGTTTCTTAAGAATGAACAAAATCGGAATTCTTAAACCATCACTCAACACAGAACCAAAAGTCTATTATGCTAATTTAGATATGGAGGTAAAATAGAATTGGAAGAGCTCATTCAACATTTAACGCCAATATTAAAAGAAGTATGGGGCTATATTTTTCCAAACGAAATTGAACTCCATTGGGGCATTCTTATAGTATTATATCCATATTTAACAGGATTAGTTGCCGGCGCATTTATTTTGGCATCGTTGGTGAAAGTATTCAACGTAAAAGAACTTCAACCAACATACCGCTTAGCAATGCTTACAGCCATGGCATTTTTAATAGTTGCACCGCTTCCTTTACTTGCTCATTTAGGTCATCCTGAAAAAGCTTACGAGATTTTGATTACTCCAAACAGCACTTCTGCAATGGCTATGTTCGGATTTGTTTACGCTTGGTATTTGATGGCTGTATTATGTTTGGAAATTTGGTTTGAGTATAGAAGAGATATTATTCTTTGGGCACAGAAAGAAACAGGAATTAAAAAGTGGATTCACAAAATCATTTCACTCTTTTCAAAAGATATTTCTGAAAAGGCACTCCACTTCGATAAAAAGTGGGTTAAGATTGTTACAATTATAGGAATTCCTTCTGCATTTCTTTTGCACGGTTATGTTGGATTTATCTTTGGTTCAATCAAAGCAAACCCGTGGTGGTCAAGCGTGCTGATGCCGATCGTTTTCCTGTTCTCGGCAATTGTTTCCGGAATTGCAATGGTTTTAATTCTCTACATGATTATAACGCCCGTTCGCGGAAAACAATTAGATATTTTGTGCCTGGATAAACTAGCAAGTTATTTGTTCTATGTAATGATAATAGATTTTTCTTTGGAAGCATTGGATTTTGTGCATCGTGTTTATGAATCGGAGGAATCCATTAAAATCCTGGCATACCTTGTCTCAAATAAATTATTTATCAGCTTAGTTGTAATTCAACTCTTCATGGGTATGCTTATTCCGCTGGCAATGATTGCACTCATTAAAATTATGAAGTCGCCGCCGGATTTAAAGAAAATGGTTTACTTTATCTCAGCAATTCTTGTACAAGTCGGAATCTTTTCTACCCGCTGGAATATTGTAATCGGCGGGCAATTGTTTTCAAAAAGTTTTAGAGGATTAACCGTTTATAAAATAACTTTTTTCGGGTTGGAAGGATTTTTTGCTTCTGTAATCGTATTTTGTCTTCCGTTTATATTGCTTTATATTCTTACAAAGATTCTTCCGCCATGGGAAGAAGCAAGAAATCCGTAATTAAAAAATTTGAACGGCTAAATAATCGAATTGATCATTAAAAATAGAATTAGATATGAAATTGGATAGAAGAAAATTTTTAAATATGCTTTTGGGATTTGGAGGTATAGGCGGAATTCTTTCCGTTTTTTATCCTGTCTTCTCATTTTTAATTCCACCAAAAACTACCGAGCCAAAAGTAAATTCTGTTAAAGCAGGAATGAGTGCTGAATTTCCTGCCAATAGTTCCAAGATAATTAAATTCGGTAGAAAACCTGTAATTCTTATTAAGACCGAGGATAATCAATATAAAGCATTATCTGCCAGCTGCACCCATTTGGATTGCATCGTTCAATATAAGAATGATACCAAACAGATTTGGTGTGCTTGTCATAACGGAATTTATGATCTCAACGGCCGTAATATTTCCGGTCCGCCGCCAAGACCTCTGGAAGAATACGAAGTAAAAATAGTTAAGGATGAAATTGTTATTACTAAAGTGGGTTAATAAAAGATGAAGAAAATTGGATCAAAATTAATTGATTGGATAGATGAACGGTATGATCTGACTCCGGTACGTAATTTACTTTTACATAAAAAGGTTCCGGAACACAGACACTCTGTTTGGTATTATATGGGAGGTGTAACACTCTTCCTGTTTTTAGTTCAGCTTTTTACCGGAATACTTCTTCTCTTATACTACAGACCAGGTGAAGACAGCGCATATGAAAGTGTCCGCTTCATAGTTACCGAAGTTAAGTTCGGCTGGCTAATAAGAAACGTTCATAGCTGGTCTGCTAATCTTTTAGTTCTCTTTGCGTTCATACACATGTTCAGCGTATTTTTTTCAAAGGCATATCAAAAGCCAAGGGAGCTAACATGGGTTTCAGGATTTATTATTTTGGTTTTATCACTCGCATTTGGATTTAGCGGTTATTTATTACCATGGAATGAATTAGCATTTTTTGCAACAAAAGTTGGAACAGATATCGTTGGAGTAGTTCCTGTAATTGGAGAACCGCTCAAGATTCTTCTGCGTGGTGGTGACGAAGTTACAGGTGCAACGCTCTCAAGATTCTTCGGAATTCACGTTGCGATTCTTCCCGCAATCTTTACATTATTTTTAGTTATGCATTTGTTATTTATTCAGCGGCAGGGAATGCATGAACCGGAACATTTTAAAAACTTGCCGGAAGAAAAGAAAAAATATATTCCGTTTTTCCCGGACTTCGCTTTAAAAGATCTACTGCTATGGGTAGTTGTCTTTAACATTTTGATTTTTTTAGCACTTTATTCTCCATGGGAATTGGGAAACAAAGCGGATGCATTTGCTTCAGCGCCTTCAGGTATTAGACCCGAATGGTATTTTATGTTCATGTTCCAATCATTAAAACTTTTGCCCGCTCATATTTTATTTCTTGAAGGTGAATTACTGGGCGTATTATTTTTTGGTGTCGCGGGATTTATATGGATGTTAGTTCCCTACATAAAAGTGAAGCATCGGCCTAATTGGAAAATTCAACTATTAACCTTAATCGGAATTATTATTGTTGCGTTTATCGTGATAATGACAGTCTTAGGTTACATTTTATAGGACATAATTATGGGAAAGAGATTTTATTATTTTTTGTTATGCACTTTAACTGTTTCATTTCTTTTTGGTTTTGCTTTCTCTGAAAAAGAAAATAAAAAAGCAGATCAAAATCAGAAAGTAGATCAATGTTTTACATGCCATAAAGAAATTGATAATCTTCCAAAAGATTTTTCCGAAAACGACATTCACCGCCACGCAAATCTTTCATGTTCTTCCTGTCACGGCGGGGATCCAAATAGCGATGATCAAGATGTTGCAATGAGCCCGTCTAAAGGTTTTGTAGGCGTACCCAAAAGAAAAGACATTCCTAAATTTTGCGGTAAGTGTCATTCGAACATTAATATTATGAGAGTCTATCAACCTAGAATTGCAACAGACCAAGTAGAACAATATTATACAAGTGTTCACGGCAAAAAATTATTGGCGGGTGATGAAAATGTTGCCGAATGTTCAAGCTGTCATACAGCGCATTCAATATTACCAGCAAAAGATCCGCGCTCTTCAGTATACGCATTAAACGTTCCGAACACTTGTAATAAATGTCATGGTAATTCTTCATTGATGAAAAATTATAATATTCCTGTAAATCAGTTGGAAGAATATTCAAAAAGTGTACATGGCATTGCTTTACTTAAAAATAAAGATATAAGTGCGCCGGCTTGTAATGATTGTCATGGTAATCATGGTGCAACTCCTCCTGGGCTTAAATCAATCTCACACGTATGCGGGACATGTCACGTTAGCAATATGGAATTTTTTAATGCCACAAGAATGGCGAAAGCATTTGAGGAACAAGATTTTCACGGATGCGAACAATGCCACGGAAATCATGGTGTTCAAAAACCAAACGATGAAATGATTGGTGTAGGAAAGGAATCTAAGTGCACTGATTGTCACTCTGAGGGTGATAAAGGATATAATGTTTCTAAAAATATATATTCATCACTTACTAAATTGAAAAAAGAATACGATACAGCTAATGCAAAATATTTGGAAGTTAGACAAAAGGGAATGAACGATGTTGAAATTGGATTCCAGCTTCAAGACGCAAAACAAGCATTGATACAATCCAGAACATTAATTCATACTTTCGATTCTGTAAAAGTTGGTGCTAAAGTCAAAGAAGGAATTGAATTTTCAAATAAAGCGTCTATGTTGGCTCAGAAAGAAATTGACGACTATTCTACCAGAAGAAATGGATTTGCTATAGCTACCTTAGCATTTTTAGTTTTTGTTATAGCACTCTATTTTAAGATTAAGGACAAAGAGAAAAAAGCTTCATAACTAGAAAAAATATTTTCCTGCCATTGAAGTGAAATTATTCCAATTATAATAAGTTGGAATTTCATCTCGCACTAATTAATTTTCGGTAGTGTTATCACTTTTATAACATCAATATATAATTAATATATAAGGCAAGTAATGAAACTTAAATTACCTCATTCAACTCAAAACTGGATTTCGCTTGTCGGGGCCACTATTGCATTGATCAGTCTCTTTATGATAATCTTTTTATTTGTAATAACCTTCACATCCGGCGGTGGAACTTACTTGGGATTGGTGGTATATATTATTCTTCCCGGATTTCTGGTATTTGGACTGGTACTAATTCCGGTTGGAATGTTTTTGAAAGTACGGCGTGATAGAAAAAAACATCTTCTTCCTCCTACAGAATGGCCTCAAGTTAATCTAAATGATATTCACCACAGACATGCGTTTTTCATCTTTGCAATTGGTACAACAATTTTTCTTTTTCTTACAGCATTTGGCAGCTACGAAGCGTTTCATTATACGGAGTCGGTTGAATTTTGCGGTAAACTTTGTCATAGTGTTATGCAGCCGGAATATACCGCATATCAAAATTCTCCGCATGCGAGAGTTGCATGTGTTGATTGCCATGTTGGTTCCGGTGCAAATTGGTATGTACGTTCAAAACTTTCCGGTATGTATCAGGTTTATGCTGTAACACTTGGAACAGTTCCAAGACCAATTGAAACGCCAATATCAAATTTGCGTCCTGCACGAGAAACTTGCGAACAATGCCATTGGCCTCAAAAATTTTACTCACGAAAACTTGTTACACAAAAACATTATTTGGCAGATGAAAATAACAGCGAGTGGGATGTTACATTAACGATGAAGATTGGCGCTCCATTAAGTGCATTAGGTTTACAAGAAGGAATTCACTGGCATATAAATCCCAATGTTAAAATCGAATACAAATCTTCAGATAGTAAACGCGATAAAATTCCTTGGGTCAGATACACTAATCTAAAGTCGGGCGAGGTATTTGTATATCAGGACAAAAATGAAAGTGTAGACGCTAAATCACTTGATACTATGACAACACGCGTTATGGATTGTATGGATTGCCATAATCGTCCTTCACATAATTATCAACCGCCGGCATTCTTTATTAATAACGCAATCACTTCGCAATCCATTCCAAAAGAACTTCCGTTTATCAAATCTAAAGCAATGGATATTTTAGGTACCGATTATTCAACAACTGATACGGCAATGATTGTTATTAAAGATAAAATCAATTCATTTTATAAAGAAAAATATCCGGAGATTTACACCAATAAAAAATATTTGGTTGATAGGGCTGTAAACGGAATTCAAGAAGCATACAAGAAAAATATTTTTCCCGAAATGAAAGTTAAATGGAGTGTTTATCCTAACAACATAGGACATATGGAATTTATGGGATGCTTCCGGTGCCATAATGATAATCACGCAACCCCGCAGAATAGATTGATAAAAAAAGATTGTAATCTGTGCCATAGTATAAATGCACAAGGACCGCCTGATAAACTTGAACTTTCTCCGGTTATATCATTTCTACAATTCAAACATCCCGGAACTGAAGCTGGAGATTCTTGGAAGGAAATGGCATGTGCCGAATGCCATACCGGATTAAATCCTTAAGTTAATTTAGAATGGAACGCAGATTTTTTAAGATGGTTATGATTTAATAAGATCATATGTAATCATAATAGATCATATTAATCTGCGTTCTATTATTTGTTGAGGGTTCTTCGCATATCAGCAAGTCGAATAACTTCTTTTTGTTTCATATATTTAACAATAAATTTCATTGCTTATTCTAATGATCGAGATAATTAATCTTCACAAAAGTTTTGGAAGTAATCACGTTTTACGCGGAATAAATTTAAATATTAAAGAAGGTGAATCTCTTGCAATAATAGGCAGAAGCGGCTGCGGAAAAAGTGTTCTTCTAAAACATATTGTCGGTCTATTATTTCCAGATGAAGGATTTATAAAGTTTGAAGGTAAAATAGTTAATGAACTTGAACGAAAAGAACTTTATGAAATTCGCCGTCGGTTTGGATATTTGTTTCAGGGCGGGGCTCTTTTTGATTCTATGTCCGTTGAAGAAAATGTTGCTCTTGCTTTAGAGGAAAATAATTTTGGCTATTCTAAAGAAAAGATTCATTTAATAGTTGCAGAAAAACTTGAGCTTGTTGGTTTACCGGGAACACAAAAACTAAAACCGTCGGAACTTTCCGGAGGAATGAAAAAACGCGTTGGACTTGCGCGCGCACTTGTAACAAATCCTGATTATATTTTGTATGATGAACCCACAACAGGACTTGATCCGATAATGTCGGATTCCATTGATGAGCTGATCAAATCATTAAATGAAAAACTTAACGTAACTTCCATAATAGTAACACATGATATGTTTAGCGTAAAAAACACAGCAGATAAAATTGCAATGATGCACGAAGGTAAAATATATTTTACCGGAACTTACGATGAAGTACTAAGCAGTAAAGATGTAGTAATACAAAAATTCATTCAGCGTACGGGCTTTTAATGGCAAAAAGCAGAATAAAATATATTTGTTCGAATTGCGGACATGAATCATTAAGATGGCTTGGTAAATGTCCTACGTGTGATAGCTGGAATACCTTTACCGAAGAATTGATCGAAGAAAAAAAAGGCAGCAAAAAAAAATACAGCGGCGAATTAAATATTTCAAAATTGAACACAATCACTGAACAAAACGAAGAAAGAATAAAAACCAATATAGTTGAGTTTGACCGCGTACTTGGCGGAGGATTAATGCCCGGTTCAGTCGTGCTGCTTGGTGGTGATCCGGGAATTGGTAAATCAACTTTAGTTATGCAGGCGGCGGCCAAAATTAACGGTGAAGTTTTGTATGTAACCGGAGAAGAATCTGCAAATCAAATTAATCTCCGCGCAAAAAGATTGAAATCGCATTCCGAAAAAATTTCTGTTCTAACTGAAACAGATCTTGATATTATCTTGAATGCAATTGAAAAATATACTCCCGAAGTCGTGATAGTTGATTCAATTCAAACAACGTATAAACCGGATTTTGATAACCCGCCCGGAACAATAACTCAAATCCGTGAATGTACTTCAGAATTGATGCAGCTTGCTAAGAAAAGACATTGTGCTATGATTCTTGTAGGACATGTTACAAAAGACGGTGCAATTGCCGGACCAAAAGTTCTTGAACATATTGTTGATACTGTATTACAGTTTGAAGGTGAGCGAAGTTATTCATATAGAATATTACGAGCGCAGAAAAATCGTTTTGGCAGTACAAATGAAATAGGCATTTTTGAAATGCATGATGACGGTTTGCAGGAAGTTAAAAATCCGAGTGAAATATTTTTAAGCGAGCGTGAAAAAGAAATTACGGGCTCAGTTGTTACTTCCAGTATTGAAGGCACGCGCCCGATTCTTCTTGAAGTGCAGGCTCTTGTAACACCTTCTTCTTATGGAAATCCTCAGCGCGTTGCAACGGGATTTGATTACCGCAGACTTTCAATATTGCTGGCTGTGTTGGAAAAAAGAGCCAACCTTCGGTTATCTGCACAAAATGTTTTTCTAAACATTGCCGGCGGAATAAGGATAGACGAACCGGCAGTTGATCTTGCTGTTTGCTGTGCGATTGCTTCCAATTTTACAAATAAGTTTGCTAAGAATGATACTGTTGTTATCGGTGAGGTTGGTCTTGGCGGTGAAGTAAGAAGTGTAAGTAATATTGATAAAAGAATTCAAGAAGCAGCAAAACTTGGCTTCAAGAAAGTTGTTGTTCCCTCCAATAATTATAAGTCCATCAAGACTAAAAACTCTATAGAGATTATTCCGATTGAAAATCTTCCTTCTGCGATAAGAGAAATTCTTAATTGAAATCATAGATTTTTTTAAAATAATCCGGGGAGAAAATATGAATCGCAAGGAATTTCTAAAAAGAATTATTCTTTCATTACCAGCCGCCGCAGTATTACAAGCCCCATTTTCATCATGCAGAGAAAATGTAAATATTATGGAATCTTATTCTTCCAATCAATCATATAAAGGAGTTGTATTGATTATTGGTGCGGGTATTTCCGGAATTGCTGCTGCTAAATCATTAAAAAAAGCCGGTCTTGAACCGTTAATTTTAGAGGCGAATTATAAAATAGGTGGAAGAATTAGAACAGAACAAAGAAATGGAATGATGATTGAATACGGCGCTTCTACAATTTATGGAAGTTTAACTAATCCGGTTACTCAAATAGCAAGAGATGCCGGCGCTAATCTTTTAGATGTCAGCAATTACGGATCATCTGTTTATGATGATAAAGGAATATTGATATCGGACGAAAAATTGAAAGAGTATAACATTAATTACAACACTTTACTTCAGCAGATTAAATCAAATGCAGTTGCAAATAAAAGCGTAACCGACGTTATAAACGGAATAGCTCCTGGATATTTGAGTGATTTGTTAATGAGGTATCTGTTTACTACTAAACTTGAGTTAAATACCGGTGCTTCGATTGATAAACTATCTTCACTTTATTTTGATGATCATGAAAAATTTTTCGGTGAAGATTTAGTAGTGATAAATGGATTTGAAAATGTGGTTAATTATCTGGCCTCCGGTTTATCAATTTTGACAAACTACGAAGTAAAAAATATAAACTACAAGGATTCTAAAATAATTGTTAAAACACAGCGGGGTGAATTTAGCGCAGAACATGTTTTAGTTACTGTACCTCTAGGAGTACTAAAAAATCAATCTATTATTTTTGACCCCTTATTACCAACACAGAAAACAGAGGCAATAATGAGATTGAAAATGTCTGCCAATGAAAAACTTACTATGAAGTATAATGCGATAGTTTACCCGCACCCTGCATATACTTTCGGAATTGCCTCATCACAGTTTGGAAAATTTAATTACTTTTTGAATATGAATAAATATTCATCCAATAATGCTTTTACAACATTTCTTACTGGAAACTTTGGAGAAAATCTAGGACAGTATGATAGTTATGCATTTGCTAATTGGGCTAGTGAAAACATATGGAGTATTTTCTCAGGTGCTAAATATGGAACTAGTTACAACTTCGGTAGTCAGTGGAGAAAAGATCCTTACATTCATGGCGCATTTTCATATGTTCCGGTTGGTGCCCATGCCTCCGATTATGATATTATTGCTGAAGATATAAATAAGAAATTGTTTTTTGCCGGTGAGCATACAAACAGACAATATAGAGGAACTGTTCATGGAGCTTATTTATCGGGCATAAGAGCAGCTGAAAAGATTATTGCTTCATTTTCTTAGTTTATGATCGGTTGCTATAATTTTATATCTGCTCTGGATTGTTTTTTGATTGCTGTATATTACTATAGATGAAGCATGAATATCATTTATATTCTTATTGCTAAATAAACTACTTTCAGTTAATTTTTTTATAACATTATCTAATTATATCTGAAGAGTTGTTCGGTTTAAGTTTGATTTGAATGCTGTTAAAATATAAATCCGAGTAAAAAGTTATTAAGCCGATTGACCATTATGCTATCTTTTAAACAGATATATCAAGAAATAAAAGCACGTAAACTTCGTAAAACACTAATAATTTATATTACTTCCGGTTTTACTGCACTTGGCGCAGTAAATCTCTTTTCGGGAGTTTATCACCTTCCTATGGTTCTGTTTGATTGTGTCCTATCTGTAATTATCTGCGGCATTCCATCTATAATAGTATATGCATGGCATCATAATTTAGGAGATAAACAAAAAATTCAGAAAAAAGAATTTATTATTTATTCTATTTCACTGTTGGTTACTGTTGTAATAATTGTGTTGATAACGGGTATAAGCGGGGCAAGGCTTCTTCCCGGTGATGCAAAGACTATTGCGGTTCTTCCGTTCGAAAATCTTAGCGGAAATAAAGAAGATGAATATTTCAGTGATGGTATCATGGAGGATATTCTTACACAGCTATCAAAGATTAGTGATCTGAGAGTAATTTCGCGTACGTCTATGATGCAATACAAAAATACAAAGAAGAACTTACGTCAAATCGGCGAAGAACTTAACGTTGCGACAATACTGGAAGGAAGCGTCCGCCGCGAGGGCAACAGGATAAGAATTGTAGGTCAGCTGATCGATGCAAGAAAAGATGAACATATCTGGGCTGAAACATACGACCGTGAATTGAAAGATGTTTTTGCAATTCAAACCGAAGTCGCGAAAAATATTGCTGCATCTTTACAAGCTATTCTCTCGCCAAAAGAACTCGAGCAAATTGAAAATAAAAGTACTGCTAATTTAGATGCATATACATTCTATCTTAGAGGACGTGATTATTTTTATCATTATACAAGTCAAGACAATGAAAAAGCGATCGAACTTTTTAGAAGTGCTCTTAAGCTCGACCCAAATTACGCTTTAGCATACGCCGGTTTAGCAGGCGCTTACGGCAGAAAACAATATTATGACAACACCCAAGAATGGATTGACTCGGCGTTAACACTTGGCAACAAAGCAATTTCAATCAACCCCGATCTTGCAGAGGGATACAAGGCATTGGGCGATGCATATACAAGTAAAGGAAATAATCCGGCGGCTTTAACACAATATGTAAAAGCTGTTGAACTGAATCCCAATTATGGAGCTGCTATCGCAAACGTCGGGTATATATATTATCAATATGGTTCATTTGATGAAGCGGTGAAGTGGACGAAGAAAGCTGTGGTTAGAGATCCCGGATTTGCCCGATGGTCTTCAAATGTAGGATTGCAATATTTCAGCTTAGGTTATGATAGTCTTGCCACGGTCTGGCTGAATAAAGCGTTAATGCTTCAACCGGAATTCTTTTTCCCAAACATTGTCTTAGCTTATATTGATTTATACGCAAACCGGTTTGATGCAGCACGCTTGCGTATTAATAAATTACTTTCTAATTATTCTGATGTTCCAGCGGTATCTGAAACAGCAGGTGATATTGAGCTTGTTTCCGGAAATTTTAAATTGGCAAAACAATACTATGAGAATACAGCAAAGCTTACTTCATTAATGAGTGCTGCAGGAATTAAGCTCTCATACGTACTTATAAAATTAGACCAACTGGCAGAAGCTCAAAAGATACTCCGTAATTATCTTACTCCGGATATGGAAGATCCGAATCAATTTTCTGACGGAAGTATGGCTTATTACACAGCAGTGGCGTATTGTCTATCTCAAAGAAATCAGATGGCACTTAAATTTCTTCAGAGATCACTTGAGCTCGGATTCCGGGAATACCGTTGGGCATTGATTGATCCATTAATGTTTTCGCTTAGGAATGATGAAAAATATAAATCGCTGATAAACGCACTAAAATCTAAAATCACGGCCATGCGCAATCGTGTGAAAGCGGAGAACTTATAAATAATCTAATCCTATTACACAATTAGTCTAATAGTTATACCTTTTAAGCATTTGTTTTCTCATCATGTTCTCACCATCAAGCGAAAAATTTATTTATTATATTTCAATTATAATATCAAATGTAGAATGCAAATAGAATATCAAATAGAAAATGAATTAAGTATAGACGAATTTATTGATTGTCTTGTTGATTCAACTCTTGGTGAGCGGCGTCCGGTTGATAATAGCGACCGGATTTCCAAAATGTTAAAGAATGCAAATTTGATTATTACTGCGCGTGATAATGGTCTACTTGTCGGTGTCTCACGGTCGCTTACGGATTTTTCTTTTTGTACATATCTTTCCGATTTGGCTGTTAGAAAGAATTATCAAAAACTTGGAATTGGCAAAGAATTAATAAGACAGACAAAACTTGAGAGTGGCGAAGCAAAACTAATTCTTCTTTCAGCACCGGCAGCAATTGAATATTATCCTAAAATTGGAATGACAAAACATAACCACTGTTATTTATTGAATGATATTAACGAGTTGAAATGAAACCTAAGCTTGCAGTGCTGCTTAGAATTATATTAGGCGGAGTATTTCTTTTCTCGGCTTACACAAAATTTATTTCTCCCGGTTTAACGGAAATAATTTTGGTAGATCATGGAATTGTTTCCACGCGCGACACGGCCGCTCTAATTGTTCGGTTATTAATAGGTTTTGAATTTGCATTAGGTATTCTATTAATATTGCCATACTCCTTAAAAACAATTGTAATTCCCTCTGCGATTCTCTTCTTAATTATTTTCAGCGGATATTTAGCTTACACCGGATTCATTTTAAAAGATACACAAAACTGTGGATGCTTTGGCGAAATGATAAAAATGTCTCCGATGGAATCTATCGTAAAAAATATTGTACTAATCTTTTTTCTTGTTTTACTTTTGAAGTTATCAGATGAAAAGAAAAATTATTTTATAACACTTACTGTGGCGATACTCTGTGTAGCTTTAGTTTTTGTGTCCCTTCCGATTAATTCTCAGAAAGAATTTAAATTTGCCATCTACACGAACTTTGAAGGAGAAGGAAGGGTAGATTTGTCAAACGGTGAAAAGCTGTTGGTGATATTAAATTTAGAATGCGATCACTGTCAAACTCTTGCAAAAGAGTTATCAAAAACAAAAAATCAAACGAACAAATCTCCCAAGATATACGCTTTACTTTTTAAGGAGGGAAATGTTACTGTTGACTCATTTAAGACAATAACCAAATTTAATTTTCCTTATCACATAATTGGTATAAATGAGTTTCTAAATCTAATTGGGCAATCTCCACCAAGAATATATTGGTTAAAAAATGGAAGGATAAAAGAAATTTGGGATGAAAATTTTCAAAAAAAAATATCACAAAATTTTCCCGGTAAATAAATCATTTTAATGTTCAAGCCAATTGTTCATAATTTGCTTACCATGTTTGGTCATAATTGATTCCGGATGGAACTGAACACCTTTCACATCATATTCAATATGAGAGAGAGACATCATAACCCCATCTGCGCTTTCCGACGTGATCTTTAAGCAATCTGGAAAATTATTTTTAGAGACTGCCCATGAGTGGTACAAACCGGCATCAAAATTTCGCGGGATACTATTGAATAAATAATCATTAGAATCTTTTACATTTACATTGGTTGAAATACCGTGACAGACTTCAGAAAGGTTATAAAGATTTCCGCCAAACACTTCGGCAATTGCTTGATGGCCGAGGCAAATCCCCAATATACTTTTCGACGATACAAATTGTTTGATCACTTTCTCCACGAGTCCGGCTTGAGAGGGAATTCCGGGTCCTGGAGAGATTAATATTTTTGAATATTTATTAATCTTATCAAAAGTAACTTCATCATTTTTGACGATTGAATAGTCGTAATGAAATTCTTCAACGATTTGGCGTAAATTATAAGTGAAAGAATCGTAATTATCTATTATTAATATTTTGCTATTCATTATCTTTAATATATGAAGATTAACAAATCACATGCAGAAAAAATAATGAACGAACTTGGGAAAAATAAAATTCCCTTTCTATTCATTATTGATTTTGATATGCTCGAACCGCAAGTTATTAAACTAAACGAAGTCAATCAGTCGGAGATTTTATTTAATATTAATGGGAAGAAAAATTACGAAGTAAAAGCACTACCACACAAAGAAATTCAATTTGAAAAATATCCGGTTCCGTTCGAAATATATAAAGAATCTTTCGGCCAAGTGTTAGAACAAATTCGAGACGGCAATACATATCTTCTAAATTTGACTTTCCCTACGAACATTAAAACAAATTTAACTCTTAGAGAGATATTTTTACTAAGTAATGCAAAATATAAATTGTTTTATAAAAATAAGTTTGTTGTATTCTCACCGGAATCATTTGTAAAAATAGAAGGTAACACTATTTCATCATATCCCATGAAGGGAACAATTGACGGCTCGATTCCTAATGCTGAAGAAATTATTCTTAATGATAAAAAGGAAACTGCCGAACATAATACAATTGTAGATTTGATTAGGAACGATCTAAGTATGATAGCAAGCAACGTTCAAGTTGAAAAATACCGTTATGTAGAAAAAATAATTACGAATAATAAGTCCTTGTTACAGGTAAGCTCTAAGATAACAGGGACATTGGGAAATAATTACAATGCAAAAATTGGTGAAATAATATTTTCCTTACTTCCGGCCGGTTCAATAAGCGGTGCACCGAAAAAGAAAACAGTTGAGATAATAAAAGATGCGGAAACATACTCAAGAGGTTTCTATACCGGCATCTTTGGTTACTATGATGGTTCAGTCCTGGATAGTGCTGTAATGATACGATTCATAGAAAAAGAAAATGATAAATATTTTTACAAAAGCGGCGGCGGAATTACTTTTTTGAGTGATGCCAAATTGGAATATCTGGAATTAATAGACAAAGTTTATGTCCCGATTAGTTGAAAGTATAAAAGTATATAATAAGAAATCGTACAATATCGAATACCATAATATTCGAATGAATAATTCTCGTGCTGAGCTTTTTAATTCAAAAGATCAAATTGATCTTAGCAAAATTATTTTCCTGCCGGATGATTTATCAAATGAACTTTATAAATGCTGAGTTATTTATTCAGAGGAAATTGTTAGTGTAGATTTTCAGAAATACAAAAAAAAGAAAATCAGCTCGTTACAAATAGTGTATGATAATGAAATGTCATATTCTCATAAATTTGAAGACAGAACAAAATTTGAAAAACATCTTAGAGAATCTAAAGCTGACGAAATATTAATCATCAAAAACGGATTAGTTACAGACACAAGTTTTTCAAATGTTGTCTTTTTTGACGGGACAAAATATTCCACTCCTTCATCACCATTGCTTAAAGGAACCAAAAGAGCAAAACTTATTGCCGAAAGTATAATTAAAGAAGAAGAGATAAAATTAAAGGATATTCAAAAGTTTAAGTTTGTCTATTTAATTAATGCTTTGCTGGATTTAAATGTGGAGAATAAAATTCCGATTGAAAATATTATTTTTTAATGTGTAAAAAACCCCGATTTAATCGGGGTTTTTATTATATAGCTTAAAATTTAATTTTCTTTTCAACATCGTTAGCTACTTCGGGAGAGACTAATATTCTGCCGCATGACTCACATGAAAATAGTCTTTTGCTTGATTTGATTTCCAGTTGTCTTTGCGGTGGAACAACATTATGGCATCCGGAACATGCGGCTCTGATAATTGTGACTACAGCTTTTCCGCCTAGTGCTTTACGGATTCTACTGTAAGTATTATAATCCGGTTTGCGAACTTTAGCAGCAACTTTATCACGTTTATCTTTTAACCTGGCTTCTTCGCGCTCATTAGCTTTGATGATTTGTTTAAGCTCAGTTTCTTTTTCTTTTAAATCTTTTGAAAGTGTATCAAGCTGCGGTTCAATCTCATTAATTTCTTTTTTCAATTTTTGCACAAGATCTTCAAGCGCAGAACTTTCCGCTTCAAGTTTTGTAATCTGTTCTTCACTATGATCAATCTCTTTTGTAAGAGCATCATACTCTTTATTATTACGCACCTGATAAAGCTGGGATTTAAATTTTTTCAGATTTGCTTTCATACGATCAACGTCATCATCATTTTGTTTTCGTTTACTGAGAGAGCTTTTCTTTTCAGCTTCTTTTGTTTCAATTTGCTCTTCAATAGCATTGATCTGAAATTTTAGATCGTTAACAGCCGCGGGAAGATCGCCGCGTAATTCTTCAAGTTCATCGAGCTGGTTGTCAATCAACTGAAGTTCGTAGAGAATGGAGAGTTTTTCTAACAATTTAGACTCCTTATTGTTTATAAAATTTTACCGGGTTCGTAGTCCCCGAATATTTTAAAACTTTTATTTCCTCGCTTCGAGTGGTAAGCTTATTAATCGCACGCTGAACTGCTTGAAGTGATATAATTTCTGTCTCATAATGGCCGGCATCTATCAATAAAATTTTTCTTTCGGCATCTTGAAACGTATGATATTTTATATCGGCTGTAACAAATGCATCGGCACCTTCTGCTATCGCTTGTTCTAAAAGTTCGGAACCAGATCCTCCGCAAACCGCCACTTTCTTGATTGTTTTTATTCTTCCATCGCAGTATTTAAGTACTTTAGTTTTTAACGATTTTGAAACGAAGGATAGAAATTTATTTTCGTTCATTTCGTTTTCTAATTCGCCTATTGCACCTGCTCCCAAATTCACATTTTTATTTTTAAGAGGATAAATATCAAGTGCCGGTTCTTCATAAGGGTGGGTCTTTAAAATTGCAGAGATTACATTATTTAATTTCCACGAATCAACTAAAACTTCCAGTCGAATTTCATTCACATTTTCAAAGTTATTTTTCTTCCCAACTAAAGGATTAGATTTTTCAGAACCTTTAAAAGTTCCTTCTCCGGTAGATCTGAAACTGCAATTTTCATATTCGCCAATTATTCCTCCGCCTGCTGAAAATATTGCATCGGAGATTTTACCAAAGCTGGAGGCATGAATAAATGTAACCACCTTGAGTTGATTGGAGATTTGATTTTCTAAAAACCGGATATTTTTCAATTTTAAAATTTTTGCAAGTTCGAATGACACACCGTCTTTTATGGAATCGAAATTTGTATGAGCAGAATAAACGCTGATGTTGTGCTTAAATAATTTTTCGATCAGTTTTGATAAGGAGTTATTTTCGGTATCTAATTTTTTTATCGGTTTGAAAATGAGAGGATGGTGCGTAAAAATAAAGTTACATTTTTTTTGAAGGGCTTCTTTTAGGACTTCATCATTAAGCTCAAGACAGAGCATGATGTTTTTGATCTTTTGCCTCCTTGAGCCAATTTGAAGTCCAACATTGTCCTTCTCCCAAGCGGCTCCAGGCGGGGCCCAATCATCCAGATATTTTGTCAATTCTCCAACAATCATATATAAAAAAAATGCACTCATGATATTGTGAGTGCATTTGGTAATCAGAAACTTCTATTTGTAAGTTCTGTTGTCTTTCTTCTGCCTGATTTGATTAAAAATTTTCTCATATTTGCTCACAAAATATACCATAAACGATTATCAGATTCAAACTAATATACAATGTCAAATTTTAACCGGTTCCATCCAGCGTCCCTTTTCACGAATAATATCAATTAATTCATCTACGGCATTATCCGAATTAACATTTCTTCTAACGATTTCTTTTCCCTGGTATAAAGTTATTTTATTGGGACCGGAACCAACATAACCAAAATCTGCATCGGCCATTTCTCCTGGTCCGTTTACAATACAGCCCATAATTGCAATTTTAACGCCCTTTAAATGTTCAGTACGCTTGCGGATTTTATTTGTTACCTCAACTAGATCAAATAAAGTTCTTCCGCAGGAAGGACACGCAATATATTCTGTCTTAGAAATTCTTGTCCTTGCTGCCTGAAGAATTCCAAAACAAGTTCTATTAATAAATTCTTTTTCAAAATAATTTTTCGATAGATCATTCCCGATTAACCAGACACCGTCTCCAAAGCCGTCAATTAACAAAGCACCAAAATCTGTTGATGCATTTAATCGGAAATTATCCTGATCTATCTTTTCATATGACCGTTTTATGACAACCGGATTTTTTATGTTTCTAAGCATCAACTCAAAAAAGACACGGCGCTGTTCCGCCATTCCATGAATATTGTTTGTAGATAAAATTAGAACAACGGGTTGATCTTTTACTATTACCGAAAGCAGATCGCTGAAAGCCGACTGCTGATTTATTTCAACAAAATTTAAAACAAATGATTTGTTTTCAGCCGACTTGTAATTTTTAGTTGAAGTAAAAAGTGGAAATCCTTTTGTCCGGTCGGAAAGAGATAACCATTTTTCATACTTGTAAATTAATTTTAGAGATGTTGGTGGTTCAAAAACTAAATCATTACTTCCTAAAAACAAAAAATCGCTTGCCTGATCAGTCATATTCCACTTATCTGTTAGCGGGTCGTAGCTATATCCGGCTTGCTCTAAATCTTTGTAGTTGATATTTTTTTCTTCGCTAAAATCTGAGATTACTTTCGGAACAGTTGTACCGCCGATTCCTGCAATCTCAAATGTTTCTCTTCGATAATATGTGTATGGATCTTTAGGTGATTCATCAATCGAAATTATTGGCGAATGTTTTTCTCTTTCTTTATATCTCTGTGCTAACGAAATTGCAACCGGCACTTCAAATTCCGGTTCTTCGGTTAATGAAACACGGATAGTATCACCGATTCCGTCTTCAAGTAATGTTCCGATTCCAAGAGCAGATTTAATTCTTCCATCTTCACCATCACCTGCTTCAGTTACACCAAGATGTAACGGATAATTCATATTTTCAGATTCCATCCTTTGTATAAGTAAACGGTATGCTTGGACCATTACCTGTGGATTACTGGACTTCATTGATAAAACAATATTATGATAATCCAAGTCCTCACATATACGTAAAAATTCTAAAGCTGATTCAACCATTCCATTCGGAGAATCTCCGTAACGGCTCATAATACGATCGGATAACGAACCGTGATTAGTCCCAATACGCATTGCGGTTCCGTACTCTTTGCAAATCTTTACAAGAGGGGAAAACTTTTCTCTAATTCGATCAAGCTCGGAATCATATTCTGCATCCGTGTATTCAATTACTTGGAATTTCTTTTTGTCTGCATAATTTCCGGGATTCACTCTTACTTTTTCAACAATTCGTGCAGCAAGCTCTGCTGCGTTTGGGGTGAAATGAATATCGGCAACCAACGGTGTTTTATATCCGCGCTTAAGTAATTCATTTTTGATGTTGCGAAGATTTTCCGCTTCGTTAATGCTTGGTGCTGTAATGCGGACATACTCGCAGCCCGCTTTTATCATTCTAATAGATTGCTCAACCGTTGCAATAGTATTCATCGTATCGGTTGTTGTCATGGATTGTACTCGGATCGGATTGCTTGCACCAAGCGGGACATCGCCTATAAAAACTTCGCGTGTTTTGTAGCGGGAATATTGAGTTAAACTATTACAATATTTCGTAATTTTTTCAATCATGATGCAATATAATTAACAAAAGTAAATGGTAAGAAGTTCTAGTTAGTTTTCGCAAGTTCGTATAAAAATGTTTTGATAAACTCAGATGCGGCCGGGGGATTTTGTGCTGTAATAATATTTTTCTTAATAACAACAGGTACATCTTTATAATCAACACCTTGTTTTTCAAGTTCCTTCCGATCATCTGAATGACAAGCGGCACATTCTGAAAGCACTCCGGCTTTAGCTAAAATAATTACTGCGCTGCAAATGGCGCCAACCGGTTTTTTACTTTTAGAAAATTTTTGAACTATTGATTGTATAATAGGATCATTCCAATAATTTCTCATTCCGCTACCACCCGTAAGTATCAATCCGGCGAAGTTGCTTTCGTGAATGTTATAAAGCTGGACATCATTTTTGACTTTTAAGCCGTTTGAACCGACACAGAGCGAATATGAATCCGATGCGATAAATACTTTTATTTCAGCTCTTTCAAGAGCATTTGTAATAATTAGATATTCTTCTTCGTTGAATTTTTGCGCCGGAAGGATAAGCAATACACTTTTCTTAATCAAAAATTTAACTCTTTCTTGTTTCGATAATTAAAATACAAATATAAATTTTGATGGGCAATCTTCCTGAAGTTTGGTTTGATGTAATAAATTTCTAATTTCGTTATATAAAGTTTACTTCGAAGGCAAAAACTTACTAACATGCGTATTCCCGAACAAAAGATAGAAGAAATAAGAAATGCAGCAGATATTGTTGACATTATCTCAGGTCATGTTCATTTGCGGAAGCGCGGGAAAAACTTCGTCGGGTTATGTCCGTTTCATCAGGAAAAAACTCCATCATTCACAGTTAGTGAAGACAAACAGATCTACCATTGCTTCGGCTGCGGCGCCGGCGGAAATGTTTTTAAGTTCTTAATGGAATTCAAAAATATTTCTTTTGTTGAAGCCGTTGAAGAAATAGCCGAACATCTTGGAATCAAGATAGATTATGAAAGCCATCCTTCCGATGCACAACAGAATGAACTTGAAGAGTTATATGAATTAAATGTTTTAGCCGCACGGTTCTTCTCGGATAACTTATTAAAAAGTACAGACGGCGAAGAAGCACGGGAGTATTTAAAAAGAAGAAACATCAAACAGCCAACTCAAAAAACTTTTGGAATTGGTTACGCTCCCTACGGATGGGATAATTTTCTTGCACATGCGAAAGAGAATAAAGTTGATCTCACTAAAGCAAAACTTCTCGGGCTGATTGACATCAATGATAAAGTCGAGTATTACGATAAATTCCGCGGACGTATAATATTTCCGATATTCTCTCCAAACGGAAGAGTAATTGCGTTCGGCGGACGTATTTTAGAAAATCAAGAGAATGCAGCCAAATATCTTAACTCACCTGAATCACAAATTTATTCTAAGAGACGATCTTTGTACGGATTGTTCCACTCAAAAGATGATATAAGAAAATTAGACCGTGCAATTCTTGTTGAAGGATACATGGATTTGATTTCACTCTATCAAGCCGGCGTAAAGAATGTAGTTGCATCTTCAGGAACATCTTTAACAGAAGAGCAGGTTCAGCTTCTGTCCCGATTCACAAAAAATATTATAATTCTTTTTGATGCAGATCCTGCCGGTCAGAAAGCCTCGCTTAGAAGCATTGAAATTCTACTGAAACAAGATTTTGAAGTAAAGGTTATTGCATTACCAAAAGGCGAGGATCCGGATTCATATATCATTAAGTATGGTAGAGAAAAATTTGAAGAAGAAGTATCGCGTGCAAATAACTTTTTAGAATATCAAACTGCACAGTTTGAAGAGCTAGGTTTGTTTGAAGATCCTGCCGAAATGACAAAAGCAATACGTGAGCTTGTAAACACATTAGCTTTAGTCGGTGATGAACTTAAGAGAAATCTTTTAATGAAATCAATCGCAAAGCGATTTAACTTACGTGAAAAATTAATTGAATCGGAGCTCAATACATTTTTACAGCAGCAAAAAGAAAGAGGAGTTGTTTCAAATGTTCGTCCGGAACAGAGAAGTACAGAGGAACAAACTCAATCACAGCTTGCATTAGCTTCAAAATCTATAGACGAAAATCCTTACGAAAAGGAGTTGATCCGTCTCCTTTATAGCGGTGAAGAAGAAATTATTTCTCACATACTCGATAAGATTTCCATTGAAAATTATAATAATCATAGTTTAAGAAAACTTGCCGGAATAGTTCAAGACGGATTCAGTGAACAGAAAATTTCTCCGGCTTATTTAATTGATAAGATCGAAGACGAAGATTTACAAGAATTTATTTTTGAATTAACTCTTGCCGATGAATCAATTAGTAAAATATGGGATGAACTTTCTTATAACGGGAAAATCGAAAAAGATACATTAGATCATGCACTTGAAACAATAAAAAATTTTCTTCTATTTCAAATTGATCAACAAATCAAACTGAACAACCAATTTATCACAGATTCCAAAGATGAACGGCTGCATTTGGAAATGATGAAACGGAATCAAGAACTGCAAGACGAAAAAAAATCACTTCTCGGTTCCAAAAACAAGTAAATATGAATTAAAGATGCTATATAACCAATCGCTTTATGAAATTAATACACGTGTCTGGCTCCGAAGATTCGATCAAGGAATTATTAAATCAACCTTGAACGATGTTCCTAATTCATACTGGGATGATCTCGCTAAAAAAGGAATTGATTACATATGGTTAATGGGTATCTGGAAGACATGTAATTCTGTAATTGAGAGATGTTGTTTTGAAGAGGGATTAAAAAAAAGTTACGACCGTGCGTTAAAAGGATGGAAATCCGAAGATGTAATCGGCTCACCTTATGCAATAGATGTTTACGAAATCAATCCTGAACTTGGCAGCCATAAATCCCTGCTTGAGTTAAAATCATGCTTGAATAAAAAGGGAATGAAGTTGATTCTCGATTTTGTCCCTAATCATTTTAGTGCGGATACCAGATTAATTAAAACTAATCCCAGCATTTTTATTTTTGTTGATAAAGAGCTTTTCAAGCGCGACCCGCATACGTATTATCAACCGACGCAAAGTGAAGAAAAATATTTCGCACACGGACGTGACCCCTTTTTCCCGGCTTGGCAGGATACAATCCAGATAAATATTTTCAGCAAAGAAGCAAGAAAATTTCTCATAGACACGTTACTTTCTTTAGCAAAAATATGCGACGGTGTCCGCTGCGATATGTCCATGCTTTTACTCAACAATGTTTTCAATAATACTTGGGGCGGAGTTTTAGGTAAAAACGGTTTTGATAAACATAAATCGGAATTCTGGACGGAAGCGATTTCAGAAGTAAAAAATGAAAGGGCGGATTTCCTTTTTATCGCAGAAGCATATTGGGATCTTGAATATGATCTTCAACAGACCGGATTCGATTTTACCTACGATAAGAAATTGACGGACCGCCTAAAATTTGCACCCGTGAAGGAAATTCACGATCATCTTCTTGCCGAAAACGATTATCAAAAAAAATCGTTGCGGTTTATTGAAAACCATGATGAGGAACGGGCTATAACTGTTTTAGGAAAGGAGAAATCAAAAGCGGCGGCTGTAATTATAAGTACAATTCAAGGATTGCGTTTTTATAATGATGGACAATTTGAAGGGAAAAAAATAAAACTTCCTGTGCAGATTGGAAGAGAACCGGAAGAACAGCCGAATGCAGAACTAAAATATTTTTACAATAAACTTCTAACGGTCACATCACATGAAATATTTAGTAGAGGAAAGTGGACCCTATTAGAACCGGGACCATCTTTGGACAATAACACAACATTTATAAATATCTTTTCATGGAGTTGGTCCTTTAAGGACGAGAAACGTCTTGTGGTTGTAAATTATTCAGAAACTATTTCAACTTGCAGGATAAAATTAGATGTGCGAGGTTATCAGGAAGATTTATCACTAAAGGATTTATTGAATGATCAAGCATATATACGCTCAGCAGAGGAAGTTTACAACAGCGGTTTGTATATTGAGTTAAAACCTTTTCAAACACACATTTTTACTTATTGAAAAATTTTTGTGTAACTCTCTTTGAATATTCTACCGAACTTTAAGCATATCTTGTACTATGGGTTTCAATCCTGCAAAAACAAGTTCAACAGCTATAACCATTAATATTAATCCCATTATTCTAGTCAATACTTTATTACCGCTGTCTCCTAGAAATTTTAACAGTCTTCTACTTGTTATAAGAATTATATAGGTTAATAATAATACAACTACAATTACTGAAAGCAGAATTAACTTTTCTGCCGCTCCAACCGCATCATTATAGAGAACCATCGTCATTGTAATGGAACCTGGTCCGCAAATTATTGGAATACCCAGCGGGGTGATTGCGAAATCATTTACAAACTCTGAAAAATTTTGTCCCTCTTCTTTAATGCGAGCAATTTTTCCTTGAAGCATATCATAACCGGACATAAAAAACAAAATTCCGCCCACGATTCGCAGTCCGTTAACCGAGATGTGAAAGAAATCAAAAATAAAATTACCTGCTAAAGCAACTACAACCATTATTATAAAAGCTGTTAGCACTCCCTTAAACGCAATCTTGTGCACTTCTTTGTTGTTCATTTTGGCAGTGATGGAGCTGAAAAGCGGAATTATTCCGAACGGAGTAACCATTGTAAACAGAGATGTAAATGCGAGCAATGTGAATTGAAAAATTCTATCCATAATGTTTAACCTTCATTCAAAATTTGTTGAAATGTATCTTGAATTAGATTCCACGCAAATTCAACATGTTTTTCTTCGGTTCTTAATCCGGAAATAACTAACCGTATCGTGAATTTCCCGTTCAATTTTGTGTGAGTAATAAAAATCTTTCCGGTTGAATTTACCGTATTCATTAATTTTTCATTTAACTTATTAAGTTTTTGCTCATCGTTCCATTTGTTTGGCTTCGCTCTAAAACAAACTGTGCTGAATGGCGTGGGCGCAACTCTTTCAAATTGTGGGTGCTCATCAATCCATTTTGCAAAAAGTTGTCCTAGACGGATGTGCTCTCTCAGTCTTGCTTGCAATCCCGCAATGCCAAAATACCTCAGCACAAACCAGAATTTTAATGATCTGAATCTGCGTCCCAATTGAATTCCGTAATCCATATGATTATTTACGGATGTATCCTCGGCGGTCTTCAAATATTCGGCTGTAAGTGAAAATGCCCGCTTAAGAATTTCCGGTCTGCGTGTATATAATATGCTTAAATCAACTGGAACAAAAAGCCACTTATGCGGATTTACAACAAATGAGTCGGCTTGTTCAACACCCTTAAAATGTTTTTTCATTTCAGGCAGCATTGCAGTAACACCGGCATGTGCGGCATCAACGTGAAGCCAAATTTTTTCCCGTGCGCATGTTTTTGCAATTTCTTCAACAGGATCAACACTTGTTGTAGATGTTGTTCCAATTGTTGCAACAACACAAAACGGAACGCAGCCATTTGCACGATCTTCTTTAATTGCTTTTTCTAACTCCGATGTAATCATTTTGAATTCCGAATCAACCGGAATTTTTCTAATTCCATCTAAACCAATTCCGAGTGCTAAAGCCCCTTTATCTATTGAGTTATGTGCTTGTTCAGAGCAATACAAACACAGTTTAGGAATTCCGCTCATTCCATTTTTGCGGATATCAAACCCTGCGTTCTCCCGCGCGGCTGCAATTGCATGCATAGAACTCACCGAAGCGGTATCGTAAATGATTCCAAGAAATTCTTTTGGAAGGTTAATTATTTCTCTGAACCAGCTTAAAACTGTTTCTTCAAGTTCGGTTGATGCCGGAGCGGATTTCCATAGCATTGAGTTAACATTGAATGCTGCGCTGATAAGCTCTCCAAGAATTCCCGGTCCGCTTGCTGTTGAATTGAAATATGCCATGAAATTCGGATGCTGCCAATGAGTGGTTCCCGGTAAAATGATTTTATTTAAGTCCTCAATAATTTTATTTATCGGTTCGCCGGATTGCGGTGCATGAGCCGGTAACTTGCTCTTCACATCACCAGGGTTAATATTCGGCAGAACAGGAAGCGATCCGACACTTTCAAGATAGTTTGTTACCCAGTCAATTAATTCGTGACCATACTTCTTAAATTCTTCTGCAGGCATATCGCCATAACTCTTGCTCATAATCTTACTCTTTTTCTAAAAAATTTATTTTGCTTATCCAATCGGAAATCAATCTCATCAGTTGAATTCGTTTATCGGAAAATGAATGACCTGATTCAAGTATAAACTCTTTTACATTAGAATTTGCAAGTTTGAGTGCACCGATCAAAGGTTTATGATGCAATTCAACCGGTGCCGTTGTATCATACTTTGCACTTATAATAAGAAGATTTTTTTGTGATAGAGTTTTTGTATGATTAATAAGATTCCAGTCTGTTTTATGAAGGATCATTTCATCATAAAGTTTTTCCGGAGAAGGGCAGTTTATAAAATCTTTTGTCCGCAGCATTTTTTCCGTGGTAACATTTTTTATTTCTTCATTTATTGTTAACAATTGTCCGAACATACCCATGTTGAACGGTGCAATAGCACAAACATTTTTTATATTATCAAGTTGAATTGAATTAAAGAGGGCAGAGAAACCACCCATGCTGTAACCGGCAAACACAATTTTATTTTTATCTACTTGAAATTTTTCTTTGCAGAAATCACTTTTTAAAAATGTTAATGCCGCCGGCGTATCGTCTATAAGATTCTTCCATGAAAATACACCCTCGCTTCCCCACGAACCGCGGCTGTAAAACGTAAACACATTAAATCCTTGGCGCTGAAGCATATGTGCAATATCGTAGTTCACCTCATTGCCGGGGAATCCGGTTAAGAGCAATACAGTTGGATGCAACCCTTCGCCGGATGTTATAAACATTGTTCCTAAAACTTTTGATCCCCCGCTGATGAAAACCGCAGGCGACAATGATGACGAATATTTCGAATCTGCTTTAGGGTTATCTTGTGTTACAGGATCAAAATCTATCATTGGTTATACCTT
>VEPI01000070.1:0-5997 GCA_012026935.1 Melioribacter sp.
AATTCCAATAATCGGATTGAGTAAATAATTTTGCAAAATACTTACATCAAGATTGTCACCTATCGTAGTGCCCGCTTTTACATTATTGTTTGGCTTTAACAGATACCACTTTTTATCAAGATACATTGCAAAAGTTTTTTTCGTTGGCGGAATTGGTGAAGTGGTTTCGGCAATTGTAAAATTTTTCTCTGCTTTTTTTATGAATTCATTTTTCTTCATCTTCAAATCAATAACTGCGCGGTTGTAAGGAAGAATCTTCAACTGATCCGCAGGAAAAAGAACCGCAAGAAAATAATTATATTCTTCTTCTCCGGTATGATTCCCATTTTGATCTTTTTTTACTTTTCGTGTACGGCTTGCGCTCGCAGCACGATGGTGACCGTCCGCTATATAAAGATTTTTTGCTTTACCAATTTCACTTACAATTACATCCGTATAATCATTTGGTAAAATCCATATTTGATGTTTAATTCCATCGGAGGAAATAAAATCATAAATAGGTTCTGTCTTCTTTACAGTTTCACCGATAACTTTATCAACTTCCTCAATTGGTCTATAGGTTAAAAATACCGGACCGGTTTGTGCTTCGGTAGTGACAATGTGATTAGTGCGGTCGTCTTCTTTTACTTTACGAGTCTTTTCATGTTTTTTTATTACATCCTTATCATAATCCTCAACAGAGAATGTTGCCGCAATTCCAACTTGAGAGTGATTCCCCATCGTAAGCTTATAAATATAAAGATGCGGATCATTATCCTGCTTTAGAGGTGCATCGCTTTTCAATCGTTCCCAATTTGCTTTTGCTTTCTGATATACATCATGTGAATAAACATTAACATCTTTTTTCATTTCAATTTCAGAACGGGTAACGCGTAAAAAACTTAAAGGATTTCCTTTTGCTAATTCTGCGGCTTCTTCACGATTTACAACATCATAAGGTACACTTGCTACAAGATGTGCAACTTTTTCATTTGGCCTGACTGCTTTGAATGGGCGGATAATTGCCATAAATACTCCATAGTTTCAAAAATTTTACTTATGAAAATTAGCACTTAAGGATATGAGAGTAAAATATATTTGGGGTTAATCAATGAAGGATCTTTTCAAGTGCCTGGGTGCCTAAGTTCCTAAGAATAAACTCAGGCACTTAGGCTCTCAGGAACTCAGTACCTTTTATTTCAACATTGCAATCATTGTGGAGAGTTCTTCAACTAATCCATCTGTGTTGCCGTCAAATCCAACGCTTTTGAATCTGATATTTCCATCTTTATCAATGATAAACTTTGTAGGTATTCCGTTCACTTTATAGCTTTCAATAACTTTGTTATCGTTATCTAACAAAACATGGAAAGTGTATTTATTTTGTGTTATAAAGTCCTGAGCGTTTTTCTTTTTATCATCAACATTATTTTCCCAGGTATTTACAAATAAGAATTTTACGTTAGGATCGTTTGCAAACTTTTCAACTGTTTTCTGCATTCCGGGAAAAGATGCCTTGCATGGCCCGCACCAAGTTGCCCAAAAATCTATAATAACAGTTTTTCCTTTTAATCCTTCAAGAGAAACTTTTTTTCCGTCTAGATCTACCAAGGTAAATTTTGGAGCGGGTTCACTAATCATTTTCTTTTTTATTTCATCAAGAGCGGATTTTTTTGCATCCGATTCTAAAGCTGTGAGATAACCATCAAAACCTGATTCGGATCCTTTTGATTTCACATAAGTCTGCTTAAGCATTTCTTTCATGCCGGAAGTACCTTTTCCGCTGGAAATAAATTTCTCTAAGTTACTTTTTGCATCATCAAATTTTCCATTTGATAATAATGCTTGAGCATATCTTTCATTTACATCTGCGCTTCTTCCGCCGTCCATTTCAAAAGCTTGAGACAAATATTTTAACGCTTCGGCATTTTCGCCTAACTTTAACAGGATGGCACCATAGGTATCAACAATTGCATAACTGGAAGACTTCATAAGTTTTTTCCATTGGCTTTCGCTGTAGTAAGGAGATCTTTTGGATAATGATGCTTGTACTTCTGTATCAACTAATCCAATTCCTTTTGATGCAACTTCTTTTGCAAGAGGCAGATTAACATTTTTTTCAAACATTGACCACGCTAAATTATTATATAATCCACTTGCTGCTTTTGGATTTTTTTTAATTGCATCGTAAGCTTCTTCGTATTTGCCGGCTTGAATTAATGCTTGAGATGGATCAGGGAATAAGTAAGTGACATATGGTGAATTTGGAAATTGCTCTTTAAATTTATTAGCAAGTTCGGATTTCTTTGCCGCATCCTTCATTCCATAAGCTTCTTGGAATATAATCATCTCTGCTTGTTTGCCTGTAGGATATTTTTCAAGTATAAGTGCTTTTGTTTTATCGGCTTTCTCTTTCATCTTTTGATTGTTATAAAGCTGCATTAAAAAACCAAGATCTTCTTCGCTTTGTGAAAGTGTTTTTTCATAATTCTCAACTTCTTTTTTCATAAACTCTGCGGCTTTCTCTTTATCTACTTTCGTATAAGCATAATTATACATCATCAAAAAATCTCTCTGGGTAGATGGATCACTTTTAAATTCTTCCTGGAATAATTTTAATGCAGTTTCGGGATCCGGATCAATTTCAAATGCACCGAACCAATTAACATACCCGGTTGCCAATCCTCCGGAAGCATATTTCGTCAACTTCCCATCTTTACCATAAAAACGAATTGGAAAACACTTGGAGCCGTTGTTATCAAATTCTTTCCCATCCGTAAAACGAAGAACAACTCCCGCACATGTATCGGCTGCAGCAAATGTTCCTTTCCAAACATTACCTTCTTTTTGTAAAACTACTTCATCACTGTAATAAATAATTTTTCCGTACGCATGGATAAGCATTGTAACGTTATTTGCATTTGCAAGTTTGCTTCCGTCGGGATTATATGTTACTGTAATTTTTTCTCCGGCTTTTGGTTTCTCGGGCTTAAATGAAAAATTTTTGTTCGCTTGTGCATTGGTCAATGTAACGCTAAGAAAGAAGACAAGAATTGCTGCTGATGAAAGAATCTTTTTCATAATAAAAACTCCCAATTGATATTGTACGCTGGGATTAAAATATAAATGATTGATTGGAAAGACAATCCTATAATGTGTAAAATATGTTAAAATTCGAGAGCTAAATCGAACAAAACAATTTTTGCGTTTTTTTCCGCTGTTAATTCAAGTTTTTTTTCACCAGTAATTTTGAGTGCGTCCCCTTTTTCAATTTTGTTGCCGTCAACATTCAAGATTCCATCAACCAATTGAATATAGATGCCGCGTTTATCTTTTAATTCATAATTGAGTTTTATTCCAGCATCAAGATCAGAGAGAAATATTTCCGCATCTTGATTAATAAAAATTATTCCGTCTTCTTTTTTTCCGCTAACTACCTTTAATAATTTGTTCCTCTTTTGTTCGTGAGAGAATTTCTTCTGTTCATATCCGGGTGTTAGTCCTTGTTGGTTCGGAATAAACCAAATCTGTAAAAGTTTTAGAGTCTCTGTATCCGATGCGTTAAACTCGGAATGCAAAATCCCTTTGCCGGCAGTCATTCTTTGAATTTCATTTGCAGTAATTGTTCCTTCTCCGCCGGAACTGTCTTTGTGCGCAACAGTTCCTTCGAGAATGATAGTAATAATTTCCATATCGCGATGAGGGTGAGTTGGAAAACCTTCTCCCGGTTGAATTGTGTCATCGTTTATAACACGCAAAGAACCGAAATGAATATTCTTTGGGTCATAATATTCCCCGAATGAAAAACTGTGGCGGCTGTCCAGCCAATCTATTTTTGTATGTCCGCGTTCATTACTCTTTTTTATTTCAATCATATAGCAACCTTTCTTGGTTAATTTGTTTAGTAATACGCCGATTTAGTAAATTACGAGTTAGTAATAATAACATAAAAATTTTTATTTTAGTTTCCCAACCGTCAATCCTAATTTTTTCAACAGCTCGCCAAGCGTTTTTTGCTCTTCAACAGTAAGTACTGACATTAATTTTGTTACATGCTCTGCGTGACTATTGAACACGTTATCGAATAAATCCTTGCCCTTTTGTGTTAATTGAATCAATATTGCTCTCCTATCTTCTAAACTGTGCACTCTTTCAATGTAACCCAACTTTGCAATATTATCCAAGACTAATGTCATATTGCCGCCGCTTACCAGCATTTTATTACATATCTCACCAACCTTTAATGGTCCTAAATGCCCAATGATTTCTATAACAGCAAATTGAGGTTGTGTCAAACCGAATTTCCGAATATTTTCTATTGATCTTTTGTTGAATGACGAAAACGCACGCGCTAACTTAACCCAAGTTGTTAGTGCCAGATCTGTTTTTTTTCCGTATTTCTTTGTTGTCTTCATCAAATAATTAAACCAATAATAATTAGTTCGAGTTCAAAATAATTTTTTTTATATGCCTTGTCAAGTAGCACTTTTAATATTAAATTAGTCTGGAAATATAATTTGAACATAAAGTCTCCACGGAGAGAAAATAATTTCTATGTCGCAAACAGAAGTCAAATATTTTACACCATATGAAGCTAAGCGCACGCTTCCGCTTGTAAAACAAATCGTTCGTGATATTTTGAATAATGCATATCAAATAAAAACTATTGCAGAATCATTGGGCGGGAAAATAGAAGACAATCGGGAAATTCAGCAGCTAATTTCTGATATAGATTCTTTTATGAAAGAACTTAATGATATCGGCTGTACATATAAAGATTGGAATTTCCAAATCGGTTTGGTTGATTTCCCCGCGGTTATTGATAATGAAGAAGTGCTTCTCTGCTGGCGGAGCGATGAGGATGATATCCGGTTTTATCATGGTATTGAAGAAGGATTTGCCGGAAGAAAACCAATACCGGAAGAATATTTACAAAGAAACTAATCTAAAATTCCTACAAGATATTTTTCAGCTATCAAGAATTTTATAAGAATGATTTATCTCAACTGCTTTTTGCAGCATTGCGGTAACACTACAATAAGTCTCCTGCGAAAGTTTAATTGCTCTCTCAACCGCATCTTTCGGAATATCTTTTCCGTAAAAAATATATTCAAGATGAATCTTAGTATAAACTTGCGGATGAGTTTCTTGAACATCGGCAGAGATGTTCATTTCAAACCCGTCTAACTTAATTTTTTTCTTTTGAAGAATTGTAGCAACATCGCTCCCCGTACACCCGCCGAGTGCAATGAGTAATAATTCTTTGGGCCGCGTTCCGGCATTGCTTCCTCCAAATTCTTCGGGTCCGTCCATAGTTATCCAATGGTTAGAATCCGATTTCCCTAAAAATGTGACACCTTTGATGTGTTTTACTAATGCTTTCTTTGTTGCCATTGTTACTCCATGTTATTTGCTTTCAACTGTCAGTTCTCTGCTTTCAGCTTTTCATATAGTATAAGATGAAAATTGTTTAGAAAAGATTCTGTTCTCATTACAGCTAAAAGCTAAATGCTCGCCTCGCTTTCGTGAGAATGAAGCCGGCTAACTGCTAACAGATTTTTTACTCTCCAATATCCTCATTCCATAATTTCGGATTGTTAAAAATAAAGTCTTCCATCAACTTAATACAAGTCGCATCATTTAATATTATCAGCTCAACCCCGCGTGATCTAACGTATTCTTCCGGTCCTTGAAATGTTTTGTTCTCACCTATAACAATTTTCGGAATTTTATAAAGCAAGGCCGTTCCGCTGCACATATCACATGGAGAAAGTGTAGAATATAAAATTGCTTTCTGATAATCTTTCGCGGTCAGTCTTCCTGCATTTTCAAAACAATCCATCTCCGCGTGAAGAATAGCGCTTCCATTTTGAACACGTCTGTTGTGTCCTCTTCCAACAATTTTATTATCAATAACAAGAACTGATCCGATGGGAATTCCTCCTTCACTCAATCCTTTTTTCGCCTCATCAATTGCTGCTTGTAGAAATTGGTCAATCATAAAAACTCCACAGTTTA
>VEPI01000070.1:6036-11873 GCA_012026935.1 Melioribacter sp.
ATAGATTTTAACAATCCGCCTAACATCTTTTTTACTTCTTCAATAAGAAGAACTATTTCCCGAAATGAATTTTCATTTACATAACCTAAGTTCTTCGAAAGCATAAACTCATATTCCGGCTCACTAGCTGAACCAAAATAAATTTGGAGAAAGCGGCTAAAGTCTGCTTTACTTCCTCTGCCTGAATCTTCAACAATGTTGGTTGGAATCGAAACCGAGCCTTCGTAATTGACTAACAAGTCCAGATAATTCCTCTCTAAGAAAATTACTTGTCGCTTTATATACATTTAAATTAGTTGATGTGCTTTCTCCCAAACTTTTAATGATCTATAATCTTGCATTTTCCCAACCATAAATTTTTTAAAACTGTTAACTAATAAGGATAGAAAATATAAAACAAAACTGAGAAACCGAACAATATCCACATACCAAATGATACTTGTTTAATTTTGCCAACGCTGAGCATTGTTACGGGATAGATTAGAAAACCTGCTGTCATTCCTATACCCAAATTGTAAGTAAAACTCATCAATGCAATTGTTACAAAAGCCGGAAGCACTTCGGAAAGATCGCCAAAATTAATTTTTGTTATTGGGGACATCATCAGTAATCCAACTATTATAAGCGAAGATCCATATGCATATGGAGGTACGGCTGTTAAAAACGGTTCAAGGAATAATGCTACTAAAAATAAAAATGCGGTTACAACAGCAGTTAATCCCGATTTCCCACCGGCTTCTATTCCGGTAGCAGACTCTATATACGCACCGGTAGTTGTTGTTCCCAATAAAGATGCAACAACTGTTGATAATGCATCAACCAGTAATGGTTTTTCTATTCCAGGCAGTTGTCCCTTTTCATCAACAAGATTTGCTTTTATAGAAAGACCAATCAATGTTCCCATCGTATCAACGAAATCCATAACAAATACAACTATCATTACAGCAAGAAAACCCCATGTGAAAGCTCCTGCAAAATCAATTTTAAAAATTACTGGAGAAATATCCGGCGGAAAACTCACCCAGTGTTCAGGTAAAGGCGATATCTTAAAAATAAATCCGAGTACGGTTACTGTTATTATTCCAATCAGAATTGAGCCGTTAATTTTTTTTATCATCAAGATGGCAATAATTAAAAATGAAAGTATGGCAAGTAGAACTGCCGGTTCTCTAAAATTTCCTACATGCACCGGCGCTCCAGGAATTCCAATTTTAACGATGCCCGTATCATTCAATCCTATGAACACCAAAAAGAAACCAATACCGACTGTGAACGCAATCTTAAGCGATTCCGGTATTGCGTTAATTAACCAGCTTCGAATATTTATTATCGTTAATATTGTAAATAAACAACCCGCAATAAAAATTGCAGCTAAAGCCGTTTGCCAACTATAGCCCAAGACTTTCACAAGTGTATATGCCACAAAAGCATTCTCGCCCATATAAGGCGCAATTGCAAAAGGTCTTTTTGCATATACGCCCATTGCAACAGTACCAAAAAAGGCTGTTAGTATTGTTGCAACCATTGATGCGCCGAACGGCATTCCTGCAGCTTCAAGGATTTTAGGGTTAACTATAATAATGTAAGCCATAGTTACGAATGTAGTGGCCCCCGCTATGATTTCTTGTTTGATGGTTGTATTAAGTTCTTTTAGGCGGAAATATTTTGTAAGCATAACTTCCTCGTTTTATTTCTAATTTATACTTGGTACTGAATAATTTTACATTAAACGAGAGAGGCGATATATCAATTAGAAATATAAATGAATGGATTAGCAGATGCACCTATCAAAACATTGTTAGCATAAACATAATTTTATATATTCAAAAAGAAAATAAACTAATTAATTGACGATGAATTTAACAATTAAAAATATTTTGGAGCTTATCTGAGCGAACAGAACGAAAACAAATCAAACTCTGAAGATCAAAACGAACCTTTTCGTTCCGAAGAAAGACTTTTCGATAAAATGGATAACTCCCCGGTTTCACCTTTGCCAATGAAAAAATTTTCCCGTTCAAAAAACAATGTTGTTATTATGGGTGTTTGTGCAGGTATCGCCGATTATATGAAAACAGAACCGGCAAATATTAGAGTCATTGCACTTTTAACTATCCTCTTCGGCGGGTGGAGTATTGTTGCATATTTAATTGCAGCTTCACTAATTCCGGTTGATAAGAATTCCGCACCGCTTTCTCAAACCGAAATAATTTCTTTAAGAAAAGAAAATTTCAAAACTGTTGTCAGCGGATTATTAATACTCTCCGGATTTTATTTTGCTTTTAAAATTATCGGAATTTCCGGCGGTTCCAGAATCTTTATTCTTCCAAATGACTTTATATTTCCTTTAGCCGCTTTCGCATTAGGAATTTATTTTATAATAATTAAGCAATCAAAAGATGAAATAATTTTATCCGGACAACCGGAAAAATTATCAAGATCTCGAACAGATAGAAAATTAAACGGCGTATGCGGAGGATTTGCAAAATATAGTGGGATTGATGCGGCTGTATTACGCATAATATTCATTCTTGCTGCGTTATTAACATTAGGAATATTTGCTTTACTCTATCTCGCACTTGTTGTTTCAATTCCTTACGAAGAAGGACAAAAATTTGAATAACAGAATTATATCCGGAATTAGTTTTTTGATTTTCGGCATACTTTCTTTGCTCAGTAGCCGTAATATACTTCTACTGACTTTTGAAGATGTCATAGGAATTGTTTTTATTTTTTATTCGATTCCGACCGTTTATTCAGCATTGAATAATGGTGAACGGGGAAAATTAATTGTATCCACAATACTGTTCTTAGTCGGAGTCGTCTTTCTGGTAAAATCGTATTTTGAAATTCTTGATACACGTGGAATAGTTTTCTTCTCTGTTCTATTTATAAGCGGGTCTGTCTTAATAATTCTTTTCATAGAGAATATAAAAGAAAAAGTTTTCCTTTATGCCGGCATTTTTCTTCTTGTGCTGAGTTATTTAAGCATAACTCAATTTAAAAGATTAGGATTGTTTAACTCAGCTAATAGAATTGGGAGTTTGTTAGAAGTATTTTGGCCTGTAATTCTGATTGTGATGGGAATGATAATTTTCGTCTATAGAAAGAAGTAACAATTTTATTTAACTCTTTTACCGCCCGCAGCACTCGATAAATAAATTACCGTTGAAGGAGTAGGTGATCCTTCTTTAGATTCAATTGTTACAAAGTACGATTCAATATTTTCTTTCGGTAGAAACGGAAAAGAACTTATTTTCAAATACTCACTTCCGCTCGGTTGATACACGCCAAGTGAATAAGATTGACCTTTGCTTTGAACCCAAATTTGATAACCTTGATTTGGCTGCAATGGTTTTACATTTTTGAATTGAATCAACCCTTCCTTTTGACCAAAGGACAAAAGAATTTGAGCTGAGCCTTTTTCTGCCGTGTCTGAGCTTGATAAGCCTGTTACTAAAATATCTTTGTAATTAAAAAATTCAATTAAAGATGTGTAATTGCTGATAAAATTATTTGAAGTGGAAATTTGACTTTTTAGCGCATTAACCTGCGTAGTTAAATCATCAACAGTTCCGGTAAGGGATTTGATTGATGTAAAAGTAAAATATGCTAGAATTGATAGAAGTACCATAGACAACAATAAAGCAATCAATCCCATTAATCCCGAAGAGGTTTTTTCCCGGGCAGTTGGTTTTAGGTGTTCACCGGTAGATTGATTAATTAATTGCGGCGGTGCAATTATAGATTGCGGACCAGTTATTTTTTCGGGAGATTCAATTTTTTTAGATTCCATGGCCGGGGTTTTCTGTTCTTGTATTGGTTCTTTAATTTTATTTTGCTTTGCCTGCAAAGGATTCTGCGGTTCTTCATCACCAAATTGAAATGCTGATGTTGTTGTTGATGCTTTTTTATCAATAAAACTTATTGTTTTATTTTTCGGCGAACTTATTGAAGACCTGCTTAATTTGGTTGCTGCTGCTGTTGTCTTTTTCTTCCCTTCTAAAATTTTTGTTTTGATTTCCTCTTTCATGCCAATTAATTTTTTTGCAACTAAATCTTTAATTGACGGATCAGGTCTTTCTAAATCAAGAATAACCGGAATCATTGAAATAATATTTTGTAATTCACCCAATTCACCTTTCGGTAAGTTTCCGCCTTCATCCATATAATCTTTGAACTGCATGTAATTTTCTTTATCCATGCAACCGGCGGCAAAGGCGGCAATCATTTCACTTAATGCTTTGTCCGCCATCACTCACCCACCAGATAATCTCTAAGACTCGAAAGAGCCGTCATAATTTTTCCTCTCACAGTTTCAACAGGTACATTAAGCTTATCCGAAATCTCATCTATTGCATATCCTTCGTAATACGCTAAATGTAAAACATATTTCTGTGTGTCGGTTAATTTCGATAATGCTTGTTCGATCTTCGGTTTAATTGTGAAGGCTGTGTTAAAATCCAAACTATCCATATCATTCGGGAATGAAGGAAGGATAAAATAATCTTCATAGTCATCGTCATAAAATTGAACCGTCGCTCCTGCAGAGCGCTCTCTTCTTAGACTATCAACGGCTTTATTGCGGGCAAGAGTTACAAGCCAGCTAAAAACATTTCCGTTAGTTAAATCAAACTTGTTGATTTTGCGCCAGATAATTACAAAAACTTCAATTAAAATTTGTTCTGATGTGGCCTGATCCGGTGAAATTTTCTTGATAACTGTGTATAATAGTGATGAGTATCTTTCATAAAGCTCTTCCAGCGCACGAGATTCAAACTGTGCAATCTCCCGCATCAATTCTAAATCCGATAACTCTTTAAATTTACTCACGCTTCTTCAATTTTGTTGAATGTTTACAATCAAAAGTATCATTACTATATCAAAATTGCAATTAACATCTGGCTGTCAGCCATCAGCATTCAGCTTTCGGCTTTTAGCTATATGCTTAATTCAAAATATTTCTTCCGGATACTGAACGCCGACCGCTGAATGCTATAAGCTATTTTTATTATATTTGTTCATTAAAAACTTTAGATTGACTTATGACATCAAATGAAATACGGCAGCAATTTTTAGATTTCTTCAAAAGCAAAGATCATCGGATCGTGCCAAGTGCACCTGTTGTTCCGCATGGTGATCCTACTCTTCTTTTTACTAATGCCGGAATGAATCAATTCAAAGATGTATTTCTAGGAACCGGTTCACGTGAATACAAACGCGCAGCCGATACACAAAAATGCATCCGTGTTTCAGGTAAACATAACGATCTTGAAGAAGTTGGTCACGATACTTATCACCACACTTTTTTTGAAATGCTCGGCAATTGGAGCTTTGGCGACTATTATAAAAAAGAGGCAATCGGCTGGGCTTGGGAATTATTAACCGAAGTTTGGAAACTTCCGAAAGAAAGATTGTGGGCAACGGTTTACAGAACTGATGATGAAGCGTTAAAATTTTGGAAAAGTGAAACTGATATTAATCCGAAACACATTTTAAAATTTGATGAAAAAGATAATTTTTGGGAAATGGGCGAAACCGGTCCGTGCGGTCCTTGCTCTGAAATTCATATTAATCTAAGCGATGATTACAATAACCCGAAATATGTAAATGCCGGCGATCCGAAATGTATTGAGATTTGGAATCTTGTTTTTATTCAATACAACCGCGATGAAAATAAAAAACTTCACGATCTTCCGGCAAAACATGTTGATACCGGAATGGGATTTGAGCGTGTGTGTGCTGTCCTGCAAAAGAAAAATTCAAATTACGATACCGATGTTTTTACGCCTATAATTAATGCAATTGAAAAACTTTCCGGAGTGAGTTACAAAAAA
>VEPI01000137.1:0-9834 GCA_012026935.1 Melioribacter sp.
GCAAATAGAAAATTCAACTATCCGATAATTATTGACCGCAATTCATATACAGCCGATAAATTTTATGAATGGAATGCATCAAATAAATTTTCATTCACGGCACGGAACATAAGACCAGGTAATGAAGCACGCCAAACGGACACACGGGATATCGGGAAATACAATACTCCAACTGTGAATGCGAAGTTCGGCGACATTGAGACTTCGAACTTTTTTACGCGGGGCAGAAGAGATTTTAACGGCGGATCATTACTCTTAAATTATAGAAATGAAAATGCAGATTACATGAATGTTGTTTTTAAATTACGTCCGCCTGAAAATATCAAATCACCAATATTTCTTGTCGGATCATTTAACGATTGGACTGTCCTCCCTGAATATGAAATGTATGATGATAACGGATTGATGAATATTCCTGTACGGTTGAAACGAGGTGTCTATGATTATCAATATGTTACGGGTGATCTAATAAATAATAATATTGAAAATATAGACTGGGAAATTCTGGAAGGAAACTTTTGGGAAACACAGAATGAATATTCTATTTTTCTCTTTTATAGAACCGAAGAGAAAGGCGGTTATGACAAAATTATAGGTTATAAAAAAATTAAGAGCGGAGCTTTATGAGCAAAGTTAAAGTTGGTGTGATCGGAACTGGTCATCTCGGTAAAATTCACACAAAACTTTTTAAGGAAGTAGCTAATTGTGAGCTGATGGGAATTTATGATAGGGATTCGGGATGCGCTAAACAGGTTGCAAGTGAATTCAAAGTAAAATCATTTGAAGATCCGGACAAACTTTTAGATGAAATAGATGCAGTTGATATAGTTGCAACAACAAGTGCTCATTACGAATTGGTTAAACTTGCTTTAGAAAAGAACAAACATGTTTTTGTTGAGAAGCCGATAACTAAACAAATCTGGGAAGCCGAAGAACTTATTAAAATTGCAGATGCTAAAAAATTGGTTCTTCAAGTCGGGCACATTGAGCGGTTTAATCCTGCATTAATATCTCTTGAGAAGTTCAAACTTGATCCTTTATTTGTTCAGACAGATCGTCTTGCACAATTTAATCCGCGCGGGACTGACGTTGCTGTTGTCCTTGATTTAATGATTCATGACATTGATATAATTCTTAGTCTTATAAAAAGCGATGTCAAGAATGTAAGTGCGAGCGGTGTGCCGGTAGTTTCCGATACTATTGATATTGCAAATGCCCGTATAGAATTTGAGAACGGAGCTATTGCCAATGTAACTGCCAGCAGAATCTCGCAGAAGAAAATGAGAAAGATGAGAATGTTCCAGCGCGATGCTTATATCTCTTTGGATTTCATTACTGGCGTTTCGGAAGTATTTAGATTATTACCGCCTGATAAAAAACCAAAAGGATTTTTCAAAACATTTGGGGAGATTGGGGTTGGTGATAAAAAGAAAATAGTTGCATACGAACAGCCAAAATTTAAGGAAGTGAACGCACTAAAACTGGAATTAGAACTATTCCTTGATGCAATTGTGAAAGGAGAGACGCCTATTGTAAGCGGAAAAGACGGATTGAAAGCTTTGCGTGTTGCGGAAATGATCATTGCTAAAATTGAGGAATCCATTAAGAATGCAAAAATTTTTCCAGTCGGCTGAGCAATGTTAACTAGAAAAAGCGAGTTAATCCTTAATCCGTATAAACTGTTAATAATAATTTTTGTGTCGCTTTCAATTCTTTCAAGCTGCAGTGTTTATCAAACTATTTCTAATGTCTCTCGTTTGAAATATAAAATTTACTCCGCAACAGATTATAGAATAGCCGGTGTTGCTGTTGCAGAAAAGAAATCTATAAAAGATTTTAATTCGATTGAATTGTTAAAAATTACTTCCGGATTTATTAATGGAAATCTTCCGCTCACTTTTTTGCTGAATATTGAGGCAAAAAATCCTAATGACGGCAATGGAGGATTTGCCAGAACGGATTTGAACATTGCATCATTCCCATGGAGATTATTTTTAAACGAAAAAGAAATTATTCAAGGAAATATCACCGAACCGGTTTTCGTTCCGGGCAAGGGAGAATCAGTTATCATTCCGATCAAGATTGAATTTAATGTTGCAAAGTCCTTTAAGGAAAAAAGTATGGATGATATCCTTCTTCTGCTTTTGCAAATAGGCGGAGTGCATGGATCAACATCAAACTTAAAGATGGTAGCTAAACCCGTTTTGGGCACCCAGTTCGGTAAGCTGGAATATCCTGATGAAATAACTATTGTTGATAAATCATTCAATTAGAGAAATTAATGTCGAAGAAAAAATATGCTGTTGGGATTGATCTCGGAGGGACATCTATAAAAATTGGTTTGGTGGATTCAAATGGAATGATTCATAAGAAGACTTCTGTTGATAGCTGTGCTTCAAAAGGTCCCGATGCGGTAATTGAGCAGATCGTTAAAGGAATCAAATTAATCACGAATAAAAAGACCGATAAGATACTTGGAATTGGAATAGGTGCACCCGGTGCAGTGAAATTAAAAAAGGGAACTGTTGAAAATCCGCCCAACTTTCCTAATTGGGGGAAAGTACATTTGGGTAAAGCTATAATAGAAAAATTTGATTGCGATGTTTATGTTGAGAACGATGCCAATGCTGCTGCTATAGGAGAGTTGATTTATGGTGCCGGGAAAAAACTAGAAAATTTTGTAATGATAACTCTTGGTACCGGTGTCGGCGGTGGAATAATAATTAATAAAAAAATCTATCGCGGAGAAACCGGAGGGGCAGGAGAGATTGGCCATGTTACAATTGATTATGAAGGACCTCAATGTAAATGCGGATCATTTGGCTGCATCGAATCCTTCATTGGAAATAATTATTTAATTGAGCGGGTGAAAAAACAATTACAAGAGAGAAAAGATTCTCAATTGAACAAACTTACAAGTGATAACCTAAATCTGCTAACACCTCAATTAATTCATCAGGCTGCAGAAAACGGAGATGATTTTGCAAAATCAATTATTGTAGATTGCGGCTTAAAACTTGGATATGTTTTAGCATCCGTTGTAAATATTCTTGATATATCAACAATTATAATCGGCGGTGGAGTAGCTGGCTTTGGTCAATTATTATTTGATACTGTTAAATTAGCTATAAAAGAGAGAGTAATAAAACCGTTCAAAGATCAGATAATAGTGAAACCGGCTAAATTGAAGAACAATGCCGGTATTAAAGGTGCATCGGCGCTTGTGTTTTATAAATCTTAATTTTGAAGTGAAGTTAATAAGAAATATCGGAAACGATGAAGTATTCATTTTCAATAATATTAATCTTTTTTTTCTCAACCCTCTTCGCTCAGCAGAAAGATTCAACATCATTTAAAAAAAATGCTGCTGATTCTCTCTTTTCTTCAGATTCCACCAAATCAAAAAAGAAATATGATGTTGATGCAACTGTTTTTGCTAACGCTTCGGACTCTCTGATTTTTGATGTCCAAAAGAAAAAAATGTTTGTTTATGGATCCGGTGAATTGAAATATAAAACAACCGATCTCAAGAGTGCAAAAATATTTGTTGATTACAACACAAATGAACTTGATGCATTCGGCGCTGTTGATACAGCTGACACTGCAAAAATAAAATTAAAACAATCGCCACACTTAACTGAAGGCGGTGAGACTTACGAAGGTGAAAGAATTAAATATAATTTTAAGAATCAGCGCGGATATATCTCTCTTGCAAAAAATAAAGACAAGGGACAAACTTATGCCGGAGAAGAAGTAAATAAAGTTGATAAGAGTACTTACTTCATTAAAAACGGAACCTTCACAACTTGCGATTCCGATACTCCGCATACATATTTTTCCGCAAGTGAAATGAAGGTGATTCAAAAAGATAAGATTGTTGCGCGCTGGATATTTATGTATATCGGCGGTGTTCCGTTCCCAATTCCGTTGCCGTTTGCAGTCTTCCCGAATGAAACCGGGAGACGTTCTGGAATAATTATTCCTGCTTACGGACAAGAAAATAACCGGGGGCAATTTTTTAGAAATTTCGGTTATTTCTTAGCGATGAATGATTATGTGGATCTTGCACTCACAGGAGATTATTACACAAAAGGCGGGTGGGGCGCAAGATCGAGATTCCGTTATGCTGAGAGATATAATTTTTCCGGAACAGTAAATGCCGGTTATTCCAAAATTATTTTAGGTGAAGCAAATGATCCAAACAGAGAAGTTAGGACCGATTGGAATCTCTCGTGGTATCATAATCAGCAAATTAATCCAACAACACGGCTTGATGTAAATCTGCAATTCTTATCATCTAACTTTTTGAAAAATAACAGTATTAATTACAATGATATCCTTTCACAAGATATTACTTCCAATGCAACGTTTAGTAAAATATGGGATGAATCAGGCGCAAGTTTAGCAATCAATTATAGCAGAACACAAAACCTGACAAGCGGAAATATTAACGAGTCGCTTCCAAATATTAATTTCAGCAAGTCAATGACTTATCCGTTCAAGCGTTATGATGTTGAATCCTTGAGTGATCAAAAATGGTATGAATTAATTGGTTACAGCTATTCAGGCCAGTTCACAAATAATAGAAGAAAGACCGGTGATAATTTAGACATTCATGCAGGAGCTTTGTATAACATTTCAGTTAGTGCGTCTCCAAAGTTAGGTTACTTTAACGTATCGCCAAATATTTCTTACACGGAAAAGTGGTATAACAAGCGAACGAAGATGGAGAATAAAACCATTGAAACGGTAGATCCTTTAACAGGAATAAAAACCACAAAAGATTCAACAATACAATCAACAATTAATGAATTAAATTTTGTTCGAACTTTTAATATGAGTGTTTCAACCTCAACAAAATTGTATGGTGTTATCAATCCGAATGTTTTAGGAATTGAATCTTTCCGCCATACAATACTTCCTTCAATCTCATATAATTATCAACCGGATTTTTCCAATGATGCTTGGGGGTATTATGATTCATATAAAAAATCAACTGGCGAAGTTGTACGTTATGATAAATACAGCGGTGAAGTATTTGGCGGTGTCTCATCCGGTCAATCACAAAGTTTAAGTTTTTCTTTAGGCAATATTTTTGAAATGAAAATGGCCAAGAGTGCAGCTGATACAACAAAAGAGCAAAAGAAAATTCAGCTTTTAAACTTGAATGCAAGCATTGGTTATAACTTTGCCGCCGATAGTATGAAGCTTTCTGATTTGAATTTAAGTTACAGAACGCAGATAGGAGACCTGTTAAGTTTTTCCGGTTCGTCTTCCTATACATTTTATGACTATGCAGTTAAAGGTAAAGATGGAAACGGCAATGATATTTATCAAAGGATCAATCAATACTTGGCATCAAACGGAAAAGGTTTATTTCGTTTAACTAATTTTAGTTTTTCCGTATCAACTTCTCTAAGTGGTGAAAAATTAAAACCAGTTGAAACTAACAAACAGAAAAAAGAACAAAAGGACGAAGGGTTCAACGCATTTGCAAAAAAAGATTACATCGGCTTGTATGATGAGGAACAATCGCCGGATTTAACTATTCCTTGGAATTTAAGTTTGAGTTACAATTATAATTTTTCTAAACCGACACCAAATCAGTCACAGTCCTATTCAAATCTAAATGCAGACCTGGGATTTAGCTTAACGAAGAATTGGAAATTTACAATACGCGGCAGTTATGATTTTGAGACTAAACAAGTTTCAGCCCCGCAAGTAACAATTTACAGGGACCTTCATTGCTGGGAAATGAATTTTAATTGGAATCCGCTGGGGGCTTACAGCGGTTTCCGGTTTGAGATTCGTCTTAAAGCACCTGAGCTTCAAGATATTAAAGTTACCAAGTCCGGCGGTTTGTATTCCGGCAGAAGATAATTATTCTTGTCGGACAATCATTTGACCTTTAACAGTTTTTAACTGCAATATTTTTTCTCTTCTGTAACTTTTTATTTTCTCCTTACGTCATAAGTATAAACAAACGGAGAATTTTATGAAGAAATATTTTTTAGTAATTTCAACAATATTTTTATATACATCTACTTTTGCACAGAATAATGTTCTATTTGCTGCAAATACGGGGTCAAAAGTTATTTCACAAGGTACAATAAGCGGTAAAGTGATTGATGAAATTACCAGCAGTCCTATCGAATATGCAAATGTTGTATTAATGTCGAAACAAAATTCGAAAATGGTTACAGGTATTGCTTCAAACCAGAAGGGAGAATTTTTACTTAATGGAATTTCAAACGGCAATTATGATCTAGTAATCACATTTATTGGTTTTAAAAAGAAAACAATTGATGATGTTCAGATATCAGATAATAATTATTTAATAAATCTTAATGTAATTAAACTACAACCGGATGCTGTTCAGATGAAAGAAAATGAAATTGTGGCTGATAAAAGCGCTATGGAATTTAAGATAGATAAAAAAGTTGTTAACGTAAGTCAAAACCTTTCCGCTGCAGGTGGAACAGCTGTGGATGTACTTCAGAACCAGCCGTCGGTTCAAATTGATGCAAACGGAAATCTTACATTACGCGGGAGCGGAAATTTTACAGTTATGGTTGATGGAAGGCCGAGTGTTCTTTCCGGAACGGATGCACTGCGGCAAATCCCGGCAAACATTATTGATAATATTGAAATCATTACTAATCCTTCCGCTAAATACGATGCCGAAGGCACTGCCGGTATAATTAATATTGTTACAAAAAAAACTAATTTGACAAGTACAAGCGGAATTGTAAATAGCGGAGCAGGTTCACGAGATAAATACAACGGTGATTTTAATCTTAGTTACAGGGATGAAGATTTTAATATTACACTTGGAGGAGATGCAAGACGTTTTAATTATATGCAAGATATAAATGTTGATAGGTCAGCTTTCAATATTTCGGGTGTAACATCATCAGCAGATCTACATTCAAAAAGAGATGCTTACACAGGAAGATTTTCTTTCGATAAATATTTCTCCGATAAAGTCACTTTAGGAATCAACGGCTCTGTTGGTTATACGGATTTTAATATGGGCGTAAACACTTACAACAACTCTTCTAATTTTACGGACCAGGCATTAAACTCGTATTCAGTTACAAATGATAGAAACAATACTACAGCTAAATATTTTAACGGATCAATTAACTTGACCAATATCTTTACTCCAAAGGTAAATGATCTTTATTTTGAAGCAACATTTACTAAATTGGAATTACCGAGTGACCAGATTACAACGGAAACTATTTCTTCACCAACTTCACAAGTAAAAATTAAAGGAAGAGAAAATAATACTTCAAGAATTGATTCGAGAATAAAATTAAATTATAAGCATAATTTAGCCGACAAAAATGTTTTTGAAACCGGCCTTCAGGCAAATCTTTTCTACAAAAACATTGATATAGTAAGTAAAGATTTTAATTCTGCAGATCAGACATGGACGATTAACAATGCCTTCTCTAATAATTTTGATTTTAGAAATAATGTTTATGCCGGGTTTGCAACTTATTCGGACCAAATATTTGGACTGGAATATCAAGCAGGTTTACGTCTTGAATATACCGACAGACTACTGGATCAAATAACGACTGGTACAGGATACAAATACCAGAAGTTACATTTGTTCCCGACATTAAATATTTCTAAAAAACTTCCGGATGATCAGCAATTACAATTTAGTTACAGCAGAAGAATTCAACGGCCGTTTGACGGACAGTTAAACCCGTTTACATATTTTTCCGATACATACACTGCAACAGGCGGTAATCCATATTTGGTGCCATCGTTTACACACTCAATCGAATTGAATTATCAAAAATCTTTTTCCGGTGTTTATTTGACCGTGCAAACTTATTTTAGAAAAACCGATGACGGAATTGATCAAATTCAAGTAGTGGATAATACCGGAAGACTAAATTTGACATTTGCCAATACAACAAATTCAACTTCAATCGGTTCTGAAATTTCTGCCAACATCACATTCGCACCTTGGTTTAAAATGGATCCCTCATTGAATATTTATAATTTTAGCCTGAAGGCAGTCCCGGAATATGCAATCCCAGAACAAAATAATTTTTCCTGGGATGCAAGATTGAATACAACATTAATGTTATCAGCAGCAACACGGTTTCAATTCTTTACAAATTATTATCCAAAGAATATTACGTCGCAGGGTGAAATAAAATCATTTATGATAATTGGTGCTTCAGTCAGACAAGAATTCTTTGAAAGACAATTAATTGCAACATTAAGCGCACAGAATTTGTTCGGACAAACTAAATACAATATTATTTCTAACGGAACCGGATTTACATCCAACTTAAATGTTAGACCCGAAGCGCCGATATTTAATCTAACTTTGAGTTACAACTTCAACAACTTTAAACGCAGAAATAATGAACAGGTTGATGTTAATGTAAATGCAGGCTTTTAAAAAGATTCCCGATGCATAGTCAACTCTCCAAGGTCACTTAAGAGTAAAATCTTTTGTGGCCTTTCTTTATATTACACACGGACTTCAAATTAAACTATTCTAACTATTGTTTTATTTTAGTTTGAAAAGATTTTTAACCGATGAATAATAAACTCCGGGAAAAAATGAAAAAGCAAGTTGTAATAATCGGCGGAGGATTTGGCGGATTGACAGCTACCAAAGCGCTTAAAAATGCCGATGTCGAAATAACTCTTATAGATAAAACCAATCATCACCTTTTCCAACCGTTACTGTACCAGGTAGCTACTGCGGCACTTTCTCCTGCTGATATTGCCGCACCAATCAGATCTATACTCCGCAAGCAGGAAAATGCTAGAGTGATAATGGGAGAAGTAACTGATATAGATATACAGAAGCAGAAAGTGTTTTTGCATGGTGATGAATTTGATTATGATTATTTGATTGTTGCAATCGGTTCGCGTCATTCTTATTTCGGTAAAGACGAATGGGAAAAATTTGCGCCGGGTTTGAAAACAATGAGTGATGCGCTTGCTCTGCGTGAAAAAATGTTATTGTCATTCGAGAAAGCCGAACGATCTAATAATGCAGCAGAAATTCAAAAGCATTTAACTTTTGTTATTGTTGGAGGCGGACCAACTGGAGTCGAATTAGCCGGTGCGATAGCTGAAATTGCAAGACATACCATGATGAAAGATTTCAGAAAAATTGATCCTGCAAAAGCTAAAATAATTTTAGTTGAAGCTACAAATAAAATTTTAGGGATTTATGATGAACCACTGAACGAAAAGGGTAAGATACTTCTTGAAGAACTTGGTGTAACTGTAAAATTAAATTCAAAAGTAACTGCGATAAGTTCTTCAGGCGTCCAACTCGAAAATGAATTTATTGAAACACAAAATGTGATTTGGGCGGCAGGGAATACAATTCCACCTTTAATTAAAGCACTTGGGACGGAACAAGACAAAGTCGGGAGAGTTGTTGTTGAAAAAGATTGCAGCGTAAAAGAGCGCCCGGAAATATTTGTTATCGGTGACGCAGCATTGTGCTATGATAAAAACGGTAAACAATTGCCGGGAGTTTGTCCAGTTGCAATTCAGCAGGGGAATTTTGTTGCAAAAATTATTGCTCAACAGATTCCAAAAGAAAAAAGAGGTCCATTCAAATATTTTGATAAAGGGAATTTGGCAACGATTGGCAGAGCCAGAGCAATAATGCAGATTGGCAAGATCAAAGCATCGGGATTAATTGCATGGTTAGCATGGGTTTTCATTCATATATTATACTTGATCGGATTTCGAAACCGCTACAAAGTTCTTGCTGAATGGATTTGGCTGTATATAACAAACCGGAATGGAATTAGATTGATCACTAATAAAACAGAT
>VEPI01000137.1:9847-11674 GCA_012026935.1 Melioribacter sp.
TAATTTTATATCGTGAAGAAAAGGTAACTTACTTCTTGTGGCACTAACTTCTCCTAAATCAATTTCAACCTCAATAATTTTTTCTAAGTCTTCTACCAAAATAATTTCTTTTCCCATCGGATCGAATATGGCGCTGCAGCCGTTGTAATTGCTAAACGGATCGGTTCCAACTCTGTTCACACCAATCATAAAACATTGGTTTTCAATCGCGCGTGCTTTAAGTAAACTTTTCCAATGATCAATTCTCGGTATCGGCCAATTTGCTATATCAATTAAAACATCAACTTGTTGTTTTGCATAAAGGCGATATAATTCGGGAAAACGTAAATCGTAACAGATGCTCAAGCCAAATTTTATTTTATCTATTTGAGTAATTACTGTTTCATTTCCTGCATTGTAGAACTGATTTTCCTTTGCATAACTGAAGGGATGAATTTTTCTGTAGCGTGCTCGTATCAAACCAAAGGAATCAAAATGAACGAGTGAGTTGTAAATATTTTCACCGTCACGCTCAATTATTCCGGCAAATATGTTTGTCTTTAATCGTGCTGAAAGGTTTAAAAAATATTGCGTCCCGATTCCATCTAACTCTTCAGCAAATTTTTCAGAATTCATTGTAAATCCGGTGAGAGTCATCTCCGGGAGAACAAGCAGATCGAATTTTGTGTTTGTCGTTTTTAATAAGTCTTCGATCCTTAAAATGTTCTCTTCGGGATTTTCCCAAACCGGTGAATATTGAACCAATCCAAGTTTCATTTTAACTCTCAATTCTTATTTCTGATTTCTTATTGCTACTTCAACCATTCTAAATTAAATAAAATCTGTCTTTTACTCAGATAATTTTTAATTTGCATCCAATCAATCATTCATCAGAGAATTTAACATGCTCAATTATATTTGGCTTGGATTACTTTTTCTCGGTATCGGAACTGCACTTACACTTGATTTATCCAATCAAACACAGAATAAATATAGGAACGGTGAATCTGTTGAGGTTACTGTTTCATTTGATTCGAGTTTTGCAAAAAGCGAAAAACCCTTTGATGCAATAATTAAAATCTCTGCTCAGTCATTCGCTAAATTTTATAAAATAAATCAAAACGAAGCGATTGATCAAAAAGTTAAACTTACATTTAACAAAAAAGAAAATAATTACACAGTTTATTTTATTGTTGATGAAAAGTCTCCTTCGATCTGGCAAGAGATGGCTAAAGTATCGGGGAAGGAAAATGATCTTAGCGGAAAAATTGTATTCGGCAATACCAACGGAATAAATTCATATAATTCTATTTTTACTTTAGAGAGAATTTCTTTTGTTAAAATGAAAGACGTGACTAACTCAGCGATTGATTACGCCGGCAAAGCAGTTAATATTGCATTGGGATTGATCGGAATTATGGCTCTCTGGCTTGGCATCATGAAAATTGCTGAACAGTCGGGATTAATTCAAATTATTGCAAAATCTGTTAAACCGGTTACTAAATTTTTATTTCCTGATGTACCTCAAGATCATCCGGCTATGGGTCCAATGATTATGAATATTTCGGCAAACATGCTCGGACTCGGTAACGCTGCTACTCCATTCGGACTTAAAGCTATGGAAGAATTGGATAAACTTAATCCGGAAAAAGGGACAGCAACAAATGCAATGGTAACTTTTCTAGCCATCAATACGGCGGGATTAACATTAATTCCAGCTACAGCGATTGCAGTTCGTGCAGCATCCGGAAGCAGTGATCCGACAATAATTATCGGGACATCTATATTTGGTGCATCATGTGCAACATTTGTTGGAATTCTTACAGCTAAAACATTAGAAAAATTCCC
>VEPI01000034.1 GCA_012026935.1 Melioribacter sp.
TGAAAGAAGTAACACTTAAAGAAGCAAGAAAAAATTTGACTGAAAATGGTTTTAAGGTAAAATAATAATCAGTGGAATCGAATTTTAGATATAACTCTCAAATTTTTAATGGCATTGGTAAGAAATCGAAACCAAATTTAAAACAATAAATAATGGAGAACCAAAATGAAAAATCAAAATAATTTCCGAATGCAGAACACCATAATGCAAATGTTTGTGGCTGTTCTTTTCCTATCTCTATTGGGAAGTGTTTCAATATTTGCTCAGCACCAGCATGACGGCACCGGAATGGGTGGAAATCAAAATATGCAAATGCAGGGAATGCAGAAGCATATGGGCGATATGCAAAATATGATGACTAAAATGAACGGTATGATGGAAAAGTCATCTCAAATGATGTCCGCTATGAAATCGGGAATGGGGCAAGGAAACAATATGGGAAACATGAACATGAATTCTAAAATGCTTCCAATGATGCAAGGTATGGACGGCATGGGAAAGAATATGAAAGATGTTCTTGGCGAAATGACAAAGATGATGGGCGATAAAGATATGATGAAAGATGGTGATATGATGAACAACATGAAAGATATGATGGGCAATATGAAATCAATGATGAAAGATTATGATGAGATGCTGAAGATGATGGAGAAAACACAACAAGGCGGGAAGAAATGATTTCTCACCAAAGAAAAATTTTGATAGAAAGAATTATCAAGAAGTCCTTTTGGGGCTTCTTGATTCTTTTTCTTTTTGCAGCAAATAATTCATTTGTGTTTGGACAAGAGGGGTGGTCGCTTTCAACATCTATTCAATACTCAGGCGGGAATTATCTGTATAATAATTCTAACAGAATTTTCTATATATACGGAGGCGCCGGTTATCAAGCTAAGGATTGGAGTATCAGCATTTCTGTTCCGGTTGTTTCTCAAAGCTCCGGCGGAGTTGGCCAAGTTGGCGGAATGATGCTGCCGAATGGAAACAGCGGCGACCCGAATAATATGATGGGCAATAATAGCGGCACAAACAGCGGTGGAATGATGGGCAACAACGGCGGAATGATGGGTAACGGCACTTATAATTCTACACTGTCCGGAAGTATGTCTTCATCAAATCATTTTGGTTTGGGAGATATTTATCTCTATGGTTCATATAATCTTTTGGATGAATTTACTTCGTCTTTTGATTTGAACTTAAACCCATTTGTAAAAATACCCACCGCTAACGAAACAAAAGGATTAGGAACCGGTGAATTTGATTACGGTATTTCCGCAACAGCAAAAAAAGCATTTGATACTTTTGTGACTTTTGCAGATCTCGGTTATATGATAATCGGTAAACCGGAAAGTATTAATTACAAAAATCCGGTTAGTTACGGTTTGGGTTTTGGAAAATTCTTCAACGACGGCAATTATTCTTTACTGCTTTATTATCAAGCATATACCACAATTCTTGAGGGTTATGACGCACCCAAACTATTATCATTGGGATTTAATTATAAGCTCAATCCGGTTCTAACTCTTTCCTTTATCGGTTCTGCCGGATTAAGTAAAGTTACTTCCGATTATTCATTTTCAAGCGGATTGAAGTGGAATTTATAAACATAGCGTTTCTGAAAGGATTGTTATGAAAAGTATTCTATTCGCATTAATATTTTTACTGACTGCATTTTCTTTCAATATTTATGCACACGGGAAAGAACATGACAAACACAAAAAAGTAAAAGCTGATACATTAACAATTGTGGATGGTGATACAATTGCTGTAAACGGTCATCCAAAGAATTATAAAATGCCGATGATGACAAAAGAAGAGATGCAAGAGGAAAAATTTGAGCTAAAGCCATCTGAAGAAATATTCGAACATCTTCACAATAAAATTGTCCACTTTCCAATTGCCATCGGTGTTATTGCGTTCTTCTTTTCACTATTGCATCTCAGACGTAAGAATTATAACACTACAATATTAATCCTCGTCGTTCTTGGATTGGCTTTTTCAGTATTAGCTTTCTTCACCGGATTGAATCAAGTTCAACCATTTGAAGGAACAAATAAATACTGGGTTGTGGAACTGCATCGAAATTTCGGTATCAGTATCCTTATCACTTACTTTATTTGGTTGTTCTTTCTTCTTGTTGATAAGATTAAAAAATATGCGTGGATTATTGGAGCAATAATTTTTGTTCTGATTTTGATTACTGCCTTTTTAGGCGGAGTAATAGCACATTAGAATTGTTTACGAAAATGAGAACGGGACATGTTCAATCCATGTCATTAAAATAGATTCAATAAATCAAAAGGTGGTTATATGGAAAAACAAATAAATAGATTGTTAATCTTGATGCTGATTTCAGTTGTTACTTTATCAGCTCAAGGGATGGGATTTATGTTCCCCGATACATTAGCACAAGTTACACTCACCGGTAAAGTTACTGTTGATAATTCTCTTCCCATGCCGATATACTATCTCGACGTAAATGGCGACAACACAAATGAATACTATCTTAACTTCGGTCCTACCTGGTATTCACCGGATAACTCAACAGCAGTAAGACCGAATAACGGAGACCAAGTTACCATTATAGGCGGACAGATGAACAGTTCAATGAACATGAACGGACTGCCGATGATTATTGTCTATCAAATTAATGGAAAACTTTGGAGAGATCCGTTCGATCCGATGTGGAATAGTTTTGGAAACAATACACATATGATGGGACAACATGCAGACAATTGCAGCGGCTATGCCTTTGGCGTAAGCGGAACAACAGCCCAGAATGTAACTTTGACAGGAACTGCTTTAGTTGATACAACTTATTTTATGAATCTATACTACTTAGATGAAAATCAAGACGGTAAACCGGATTACTTTTTGAATTTTGGTCCGTGGTGGTACGAACCGAATACAGGTGCAAAGAGACCAAACAATGGCGATAACGTAACAATCGTGGGAGGAAAATTGCAAGCAACAAATGGCTTAAGTGTTGTAATTGTTTATCAGATTAACGGTAAAGTGTGGAGAGATTCTTCGTTAATAGGAAAATATTTTGGCGGAGGATGGATGCGAAAAAATAATAGTAACGATAAGGTGATGAACCCTTTTGATGAAAATGATTTTATGATGATGGGAAGCGGTTGGAACATGGGTGGTATGATGTCTGATTCTATGTTTACAAGAATGCTGGAATTGAATCCGTACAATATGCCGAAAAGCAAAGGAGAAAATATTTTTAAGTGTTATGAGATCGGCATATTTAATTCAAACGGCTCCAACGGAATGATGCAGAGCGGCTGCGGTGGAATGATGAACTTTGGTTCTAACGGTAACTTTCAATTTCATTTCAACGATAAACAAATACAGGCTTACCACATTGATAAAAACAGTTTGAGAGTAAAATACTGGAACAGCCAAACAAATCAATGGATTATTATTTCCAACGCGGTAATTAACTCATCCACTAATACAATTACTTTTTCTAACAGCCAGATTGCCAGCTATTATATTTTAACTTCCGATAATGTTACTGCTGTTGAATATGATGCAACTGTTCCTACGGGATATTCTCTCGAACAAAATTATCCAAACCCATTTAATCCGAGCACTAACATCAGTTATACTCTACCTAATGAAGAAAATATCGTTCTGAAAATTTTTGATATCTCCGGAAGAGAAGTTAAAACATTGGATAGCGGTTATAAGCAAGCCGGGCGGCACACAATAACTCTAAATGCTGATAACTTTGCAAGTGGTGTTTATTTCTATCAATTAAATGCCGGCTCATTTATTGCAACTAAAAAATTTGTGCTAATGAAGTAACCATTTCCAAACTTTGTACATGGTCTTTATAATTGACTGCTTTACTCTTTTTGATGTTGATGATTTTTGTATTACATAATTAAAATTTATTGAAAAAAACGGCTTATTGGAGGAAATATGTTACACAAAAGTAATTTCACAAAACTCTTTATCGTCGTTGCATTATTAATTGCATCCTCGATATTCGCTCAAGAAAAATCTATGCATATGAATATGAAAGGCATGAAGTCTGCAAAACAAACCGCTGATTCAATTATCGTTAGAAAAGGAGTGATAGATTTAAAATCTATTGATAAAAATAACGATGGGAAAGTTTATCAATGTCCTATGGAAGCGAATGTTCTATCAGACGAAAAAGGTGAATGTCCTTTATGCGGAATGGATATTAGAGAAGTAACAGTAGAAAAAGCTAAAGAAAAATTATTGAAAAGAGGATTTAAGGTTTCTGAAACAGAACTCAAAGAGAATCCCGGAACCGAAAATAAATCAGTCGAAGCAAAAGTTAGTATTTGGAACCAAGTCTGCCCAGTAACGGGTGAAGATGTAGATTCCGACACACCTACAGTAGTATATCAGGGAAAAACAATTGGATTTTGCTGTTCAGGATGTATTAAAAAATTCCAAAAGGATCCCGAAAAGTATATGAAGAATCTAAGCGAAGACGGATCAAAATTCGTTGGTAAATAGTTTCATTTAGAGCCTAAGAACACTTACTTGGGCTCTTTTTTAATACGTTAATTGAACTATTCAGACAGCAATTTGTTTTGAATTATAGCTTAAATGTTCCGCATTCATTGTTTACAATTTATAATTATAAGCTAACTTTTTAGATCATATTGTTAGATTTTGATAGACAATCAGACAAAATTTACTTATTTTTGAGCGGTGATTTTTATAAACACATATCAAATAACTACTTATAAAGATAAGTTTTGTACTCTCTTTTCAAATCCACTTCAGAGGCAAATTAAGTAAGGAGAAAATATTCATAAGAAGAATATTGCCCTTCTTTCGGAACTTTATAGCGAAATAAGAGTCAAAAAGTAAGTTTCATTCAATAAAAAAATTAGTTTATCAGTAGAAATATAATTCAAGGAGATAGTAAGAATTGAAGATTACGAAGCAATTTACAAACCGGGAGAGTAAATCTTTAGATCAGTACCTTCAAGAAATTGGTAAAGTTGATCTTCTTACACCAAATGAAGAAATTGAATTAGCAATCCGTATTAAAAAAGGCGATCAATTAGCTCTAGAAAAACTTACCAAAGCTAATTTACGTTTCGTTGTAAGTGTTGCCAAACAATACCAAAATCAAGGACTTCCTCTAGGCGATTTGATCAATGAAGGCAATTTAGGTTTGATAAAAGCCGGAAGAAGATTCGATGAAACACGCGGATTCAAATTTATTTCTTATGCTGTTTGGTGGATCAGACAATCAATCATGCAGGCAATTGCTGAACAATCAAGAATGGTTCGTCTTCCTCTAAATCGTGTTGGTGCTTTGAATAAAATGGGAAAAGCACTCAGCCAGCTTGAACAAGAATATGAAAGAAGACCAAGTCCTGAAGAAATTGCTAACCAGCTTGATATGGATGTTTCCGATGTTACTTATGCTATGCAGATTGCAGGCCGTCACGTTTCGATGGATGCACCGTTTGCTCACAGCGAAGACAACAATAACAGTTTGTTAGATGTTATGCCTAACGATGATCAGCCGGCTCCCGATTTTACTCTTATGAAAGAATCCCTGAAAGCAGAAATCGAAAGATCACTTTCTACTTTGACAGAAAGAGAAGCTGAAGTTATTCGTCTTTACTTTGGATTAGGAAAAGAACACTCACTTACATTAGAAGAGATTGGTGAAAAATTAAATCTAACCCGTGAACGTGTTCGTCAAATAAAAGAAAAGGCGCTAATAAGATTACGCCATTCTACACGAAGTAAGAACTTGAAAGCCTATCTTGGTTAATATTAGTTAATTTGTTAAGGCCCCTTGCATTGCGAGGGGCTTTTTTGTTTTAAACTGTTTATTTTTGAACAGCTTAGAATTTATAATTTAGGAACCATGTGAAAACTTTATTAAAAATATTTTTCATTTCGATCTTATCTTTATCTCAGATCAATGCACAAAAAGAAATTTTAGGTTATTGGTCCGGTAAATTGAAAATGATTAACATCGAATTGGATTTTCAAATTAACGTAACCAAAACAAATAAATCATTAAACGGATTCATCAGCATTCCCACACAAAAAGTAAGTGAATATAAATTACCGGTTTTTACATATAAGAAAAATCAAATCCATTTTGAACTGCCAAGTTCTGCCGGTACTGCAAAATTTGACGGCAAATTAAAAGCTGATTCAATTAACGGAACACTTCTGCAAGCAGGCATGAAAGGAACATTCAGTTTAGCAAAGACAACACAACCTATAGTTAAGAATCAACCGGCTGAACTGATTGATGAGCCTGTTCCCTACCTAAAAGATGATATAGCATTTAAGAACGGACGGATTTTGCTAACCGGAACATTAACAACACCAAAGGCAGATGGAAAATTCCCCGCAATAATTCTACTGACAGGAAACGGACCTCAAGATAGAAATGAAGATATTTTCGGATTCAAAATTTTTAAAATTATAGCCGATTATTTAACACGCAAAGGTTTTGCCGTTCTTCTATACGATGACCGCGGAGTCGGCGGATCAACCGGCAACACAATGCAATCAACAACTGAAGACTTTTCTAACGATGCACTCGCTGCAATCGAATTTCTAAAAAAGCAAGATAACATTGACAGGACAAAAATTGGTTTACTTGGTCACAGTGAAGGCTGCCAAATTGCCGAGCTTGCAACAGTTAATTCTAAAGACGTTTCCTTCATAGTATTGCTTTCAGGAAACGGTGTTGACGGCGGCAAAGCATTGATCGAACAGCAAAAATTAATTTTGAAAGCAAGCGGTGTTGCCGATTCTTTAATAGCACAAAATCTAGAATTACAAAACAAAATAAACTATGCACTCTATAATGATATTGATATTAATAGTTTGCAAAAAGATATAAAAGCATTTGCCGAAAAAGATTATGAAGGTTATAGCAAAGAAGTAAAAAAATCTATACAGGATAAAGAAACATATATTAACTCTAATGTTCAGTCGCAGATAAATATTTTTAATAATCCTTGGTTTAAATTTTATGTTAAATACGATCCGATACCAACATTAGAAAAAATTAAAATTCCGGTGTTAATGTTATTTGGAGAATTTGATTTACAGTTTCCATCATCATTAAACAAACCGAGAATGGAAGAAGCACTTGTTAAAGCCGGGAATAAAAATTTCAAGTCAATTATATTCCCGAAAGCAAATCATCTGTATCAAGAAGCAAAAATCGGAAGTCCGACTGAATATTCCGAATTGAAAAAGGAATTTGTACCCGGTTTCCTGGATACAATTGGAGATTGGGTTTTAAATATCATAAAGTAATTTATTCCATTTCATTTATTACAGGAAATAATATGTCAGATCATCAAAATCCCGTAGCTGGACTTGCAAGTCTAATGGGCAACACTCCCCTTTTAGAAATTAAACTTTTATTTAACGGTGAGAAGAGAAGAATTTTTGCTAAGGCAGAAAATCTAAACATGACAGGAAGCATCAAGGATAGGATGGCATTTTACATTTTTAAGAATGGATATGAAAAAAATAATCTAAGACCCGGTGCGTTAATCATTGAAGCAACAAGCGGAAATACTGGTATTGCTTTTTCTGCTATCGGCAGAGCTCTCGGGCATCCAGTGACTATCTTCATACCGGATTGGATGAGTAAGGAAAGAATTAATCTAATTAAAAGTTTTGGTGCTAATGTTGTTTTAGTAAGCAAAGAAGAAGGAGGATTTCTCGGTAGTATTGCACGCGCTGAAGAATTAGCAGCTAAAACAGAAAATTCTTTTCTTCCAAGACAATTCTCTAACAATGATAATTGTGAAGCACATTACCGTACAACAGGACCGGAAATTTTTTGGCAATTACAATTTCACGGAATAAAACCGGATGCTTTTATTGCAGGTGTCGGAACCGGCGGAACTATTATGGGAACAGGACGATTCCTAAGAGAAAAATATCCCGACATAAAAGTTTATCCTTTAGAGCCGACCAATTCTCCAACACTATCAACCGGATATAAAGTCGGCAAACACCGCATACAAGGTATATCCGATGAATTCATTCCGCAGATATTAAAATTAGATTCCTTAGATAAAGTTGTTGATGTTGACGATGGTGATTCAATTATTATGGCGCAAAAACTTGCGGCAGAACTCGGCATTGGCGTTGGAATTTCATCGGGGGCAAATTTACTTGGCGCGTTAAAAATTCAGAATGAACTTGGCAGGGATTCCGTTATTGTAACAGTTTTTTCGGATGATAATAAAAAATATTTAAGTACGGATTTATTTAACGAAGAACCAATTAAAAAAGATTTCTTATCTCCGCATATAAAATTATTGGAAGTTCGCGCGCTGAAACGTGTTTGTTACACCTGCTGTAATCCAGATGAATGTTCGGAATCGCATTTGGAAACGGCATTTGAGTTACCGAATGGCTGTCCTAGAAAGGTTGAAACTAAACTCTAGTATATTTTCACAAGTAGATGAGATAATAAACAGCGTTACGACTAAAGATTTATTTTTCTTTTTTGCAATTAGCTTTTTGCTCTTGGCAAAAACAATTTCCTTCGGCGGTCAAGGTTCATACAAGTGACCGGTATTACGAATTCTCAATTCCATTTATTAATAAGCCAATTTTTAAGCGGACTCAAATCAAGTTGTTCGGCAAATTCTTTCATATAAGGTATTTTTTTTACATCATCCATTTTTATAATCACATCTGCTGGAAAAACCGGTGATAGACGATAGTAATTATTTTTTAATATCTGCTTGCACTGGTAATCGGCAATCCCGTTTACTCCATCCATCATCAAAGAGATTAACGGTTTGACCCATTGTGCTTCGCCCCAATCTAAAGATTTTCCTTTAATGTAATTCAAGGAAATTCCCGTTCCGAGTGAAAGCAGCATAATCTCATCAAGTTTAGGCGGAGAAGAAATGCTACGGATATCCTGCGACTGAGACAAAGCACACATACTCGGATTACTTGCAAAAACACCGCCGTCAATATAACCGTCAACGGACGGGAAAAATGTTGGTGCGGCACTTGTATATAATCCAACTTTATATGCTAATTCTTCACCATCACTATCAGCCCCATCAAAGTTGTGAAATATTTTCGGTTTCCAACTCCGTGCATTTACACTCTTTGATTCATTATCAAGATCAAATGCCGTAACAAGAATTTTTTTCTTCAATGTTTTTAATTTGATGTTCCCAAAAATTCTTTTTAAAACCTTTTCCAAGTTAGCAATATCATAATCGGCACCGATCAAATTACCAAGATCTTTAATATCATCTAACCAAGAATCATCAAATATTTTTTCACCATCGTCTATATAAATTTTTTGCATAACAGCAGGATCCATATTATTCGCAATACCTAATGCTAATAATCCGCCTGTAGAAGTTCCGGCAATTAAATCGGCTTTATTAAGAAAATTTTTCAACGCCGGATCAGTATTCAAACGTAATAATACTGTTGCAGGTATTATTCCTCTAATACCGCCGCCATCTATAGAAATGATGCGATATTTTGCCATAATAATATCTCCTTTCTATTTGTCCGCCACGTTCAAAAGCCGTAATGGTAACTACGTGACAGCAGAATAAATTTATTTGTTTTAGTTGGATTTATCTTTCACACGAGTGTCTGTTGCAATCCAGTTTACTTCCCAGGTTTTGCCGCCATCATCCGAGAATGCCTGTTCAAATCTGCAAGAATTAGGAGTAATATCAGAGATAACAAATCGAACAAAAATCGCACGGCCGTTAAGTGTTTCCTGACTGAAAAATTCGCCTCGCCCGTTTTTAAATTCACCGATTGTAGGCTGGGTCATTGTTCCGCCGTTGATGCTTGCAAAATTGAGACTCCACTGGTGTGATTGCGGATTGTAAAGACGCAGACTCAGACCTTCGAAGTGACCTGCTTTACCATCAGCTACTAGTTCCACCAAATTAGCGCGGCCATCCCAAACTTTTCTTACAATAGTAGTACCCTCATATTCTACCCATTCGGTTGAACCGCTTAACGGATGCACAAGCCGCGATAGATGGGTTTTCCATGTACCGATCTCAAAATCAAAATCGTGCTGCCCGTCCTGAGCAGTTTTAATTTGTTGAGGATTTGTTCCCGGTGTATCAGACTTCTTCTGCGCGAAAATATGAAGCGGCTGTAAGATGACAAGCAAGCTGAATACCAGGAGAAAAGTTCGAGAATGTTTGAGCGCGCCCCCAATGTATTGTTCTGTATAATCTTTTAGTTTGAAGTATTGAAAACGATTTTGGAAGATAGTGGAAAGTGTGAATAATTCTTTCATTTTTTTCAACCTTTCTTTTTAATGATGACCCAATCACTTTTACTTTCAGGTGCTCTTGGCGGAAAAGACCCGTACTTTGTATAACAATTTATTTTGTCAGGAAGTTTTCTTTGAAACCTGGTAATTAGGCTGATATTGACCCGGCATTTTTAAAACTAATCAAATAGATCGGCAAGATTTTTTATTTCTTCCGCGCTTACGCGAAAGACTGTCCATTCATCCATCGGTTTTGCACCAAGATTTTTATAGAATTGAATCGCCGGTTCATTCCAATCCAAAACGCTCCATTCAATTCTTCCGCAGTTTCTTTCGAGTGCAAGTTTTCCAAGAAATGTTAGAAGAAGTTTTCCAATCCCTATCCCGCGCAGATGCGGTTTGATAAAAAGATCTTCAAGATAAATTCCCGGTTTACCAACAAACGTAGAAAAGTTATGAAAGAAAAGTGCAAACCCGGCAGCTTCATTTTTATAGTCTGCAATTATTACTTCTGCAACTGTTCTCTCTCCGAAAAGTGTCTCAAGCAGTAATTCTTCAGTTGCAACAATTTCGTGAGAAAGTTTTTCGTACTCAGCAAGTCCGGTGATTAAATTGAGAATTAACGGAACATCTTTTTTTTCTGCAAAACGGAAAGTAACATCCGGGTTTTTTGTTTTTATTAAACTGTTCATAGAATACTCTTAGTTAGAAATTTTGGATGGGAATATAATTCTATATTTCTTTGGCTGTCAAGGTAAAGACCTTGGCTAAATTTAATAACCCTTCCTTCCGCTTCGCCGCAAAGCGGGGCGCGTAGTAAAGGATCAGGATCAAAGATGTCAGGTTAGTTGATATTCATTGAATAGCGCAGACCTTCAGGTCGGCGAACAAACGTATAACGATGATGGCTTTAGCCGCATTTAATGCTGCTAAAGTCGAAGTTCTTTTCTTTACTGTCCAACGAGCTAAAGCCTGTCCACAGCAGTCGGCTTGTTGCAATTTACTTAACCTGACAGTATTTGGAATGGGATGAACTTTTTATTTTTTCCAGAAATGTTTTTTCTTATTTGCAGCAGTACAACTTCCTCCCATTGAAATGCTTAAGCCCAAAAGATAGCCGAAATTATACCATCCGCCGTTATTATAAACAGCATAGATTGCAACATTGCCATCAAACAGAGAAATAATAAAAGCTATCGGTGCAATTATTCCGTGCCATAGACCGTACCAGAAGCCAACCGGTTTAATATCTACTGCATATTGATATTGAATTGCATCGGCACAACTGCTTAACAATACAATCAATATAACCGAAGCCGTAACGACTAATAATTTTTTGGAATGCATTTTCTGTCCTATTTTTTAAAGGAATATATAATTATAAAATTATTATAACCTTTTAATATAATAGCTACAACATCAAAGATTCGGACGCACTAAAGCGCTGGATAGGTGACAACTTTTTTAGAATTTTGAAAACACATTTAAAACTAATATTTCAATGTGAGAAGCAACAATACTGAAGCAGCTCCTACCCAAGAAAGAACAACTGCAGCTCGTTTTTGGTCACTTTCAAGACAAGAAATAGCCTCATCAAAAAAGGAAACTGTAAATCAAAAATTATTTCCCAGAGTGTCTTTCAACAAGTTTATTTACAACGTCTTCAAGCTCAATATTTTGTTCGGCTAGCATTACTAACAGATGATAAATTAAATCCGCAGTTTCATTTACAATTTCGTTCTTATCGCGGTTCTTTGCCGCTATAACGGTTTCAATTGCTTCTTCACCAACTTTCTGAATTATTCTATTGGCACCTTCCTTAAACAATTTGGTAGTGTAGGAATTTTCCGGAAGCTTTTTCTTTCTTTCTTTTATCAACGCACTCAACCGGTTTAGAAAATTAATATTAGATTTCTCAACACCAAAGCATGAGTAATCACCCGTATGGCATGTTGGACCAACGGGTTTTGCAAAGATCAATAATGAATCATTATCACAATCTTTTTTAATATCCACAAGATTTAAGAAGTTGCCGGACGTTTCCCCTTTTGTCCATAATGCATTTTTAGTTCTGCTGAAAAACGTAACGCGTTGCGTTTCAATCGTTTTTGCAAACGCTTCATTGTTCATAAATCCAACCATCAATACCTGGCTGGTTTGAAAATCCACAACAACTGCGGGAATTAATCCGCCGAGTTTTTCAAAGTTTAATTCTTCAGCTTTTATCATAAACGCACTCTTATACCATTTAATTTCAGATATTGTTTTAGATCTTTAATCCCAAGCTCGCTGTAATGAAAAAGACTTGCGGCAAGGCAAGCATCAACGCCGGCATTAAACGCATTTAGAAAATGTTCTTTTGTTCCCGCTCCGCCGGATGCAATCACGGGAATTGTAACACTCTTTACAACTTGTTTCAGAAATCCCAAATCGTAACCTTCTTTTGTGCCGTCATGATCCATTGATGTTAACAAAATTTCTCCTGCGCCAAGCTCATTAACTTTTTAGCACCAGCTTAATCCTTCAAGTTCGGTTTCTTCTTTTCCACCCTTGATAAATATCTTTTTGATTCCGTCTATTAGCTTCACATCAATTGCTGCAACAACCGCTTGACTGCCGAACCGTTTTGCCGCTTCTGTAATTAAAGAATGTTTTTTTACAATGGAAGAATTAAGAGAAACTTTATCGGCACCTGCTCGAAGCAAAGCTTCAATATCGTTTAACTCGGATATTCCGCCGCCGACAGTAAACGGCATTCTAATTACACCGGCAACATTTTTTACTAACTCAACAAGCGTTTTCCTTTTTTCTATTGATGCAGTAATATCAAGAAATACAAGTTCATCGGCTCCTTCGTGATAATATCTTTCAGCAAGTTCAACAGCAGAACCGGCATCACGCAGATCAACAAAGTTTGTACCCTTTACAACTCTGCCGTCTTTTACATCAAGACAGGGAATAATTCTTTTACTTACCAAATTCTGCCAGCTCCTTTAATAAAATTTTATTTTCATAAATTGCTTTGCCAACAACCGCTGCATTACATTTTAATTTATCTAATTCGATCAGATCATTCATATTGCTTATACCGCCTGAAGCAATGATAAATATATCCGGGAAAATATCTTTAAGATTCTTATACAACAGAAAGCTAGGTCCTTCAAGCATTCCGTCTTTTTCAATATCCGTGATGAGAAATTGTCTTAGTCCGTATTCGTAACACTGAGTAATGTAATCATTGATTTCAAGAGCTGAGTTTTCACTCCAGCCCTTTATAACAATTTCTCCCTCTAATGTATCTGCGGCAATAATTATTTTCTCCTGAGAAACTTTTTGCATTACTTTTTCAAATTCGGGTCTGTTAACAAACGGCAGTGAACCAATCACAATTTGGTCAACTCCAATTGCCAATAACTTTGAAGCATCGTCAACGCTTCTAATCCCGCCGCCGAATTCTATCTTTAATTTTGTTTTATGCTTTATCTCTTCAATAATTTTTAATGTTGATATCTTTCCTTCCTTTGAGCCGGAAAGATCTACAATGTGTATTTGTTCAAATCCAAAATCAGAATAAACCTTGGCTTGATCGAGAGGATTTTCCGAATAGACTTTAGCCGATGCAAAATCACCTTTCTTTAAGCGCACGACTTCCCCGTTCAGTATATCTATTGCAGGTATGATTAACATTTTTCTATAAAGTTTTTAATTAATTGACTTCCAGCAGGACCGGATTTTTCCGGATGGAACTGAACGCCGAAGTAATTATCTTTTTCAATTGAAGCACAGAACTCCACATCATAGTTGCAGACAGAAGTTGAATGTTTATTATTTGGCACATAAAAAGAATGCGCGAAATAGAAAAACTCGCCATCTTTTATATCATCAAATAGTTTTGATGTCTTCGCGTAACTCACTTGATTCCATCCCATATGAGGAACTTTTATTTTACTTTCATCAAACTTCTCTGTCGAGTATGGGAAGATTCCTAAACCGTGAACATTCCCCTCTTTGGATTTATCGCAAAGCAATTGCATACCTAAACAAATTCCCAATATTGGTTTTTTTACAACGCGCAGCATTGTAAATAAGTTTGTCATGTGCAGATGTCTAATAGCAAATGATGCTTCGCCAACTCCGGGAAAAATAATTTTTTCCGAGTTGCAAATTTCATGTTCGTTTTTTGTGATTTTAAATTCACATTTCAAATCAATTAATACATTTGCTACGGAAGCAGTATTCCCGGCACCGTAATCAATCAACGAAATCATATCAATCCTTTTGTTGAAGGCAGACTGCCTTTATTTCTAGAATCATATTTTAATGCATTGTTCAATGCGCGTGCAAATGCTTTGAAAATTGCCTCGGCTTTGTGATGATCATTTTCACCGACTGCTTTTATATGAATATTCGCACGCAATCCCATCGAAAGTCCGCGGAAAAATTCTTTGAACAATTCTGTCGGGAACCCGCCAACCATTTCCCGTTTAAATTTACAATTGAAAGATAAATACGCGCGCCCGCCAAGATCAATTGCACATTGCGCGAGTGCATCATCCATCGGCAGCATAAATCCGTAACGCTCGATCCCCTTACGGTTGCCAAGTGCGTTGCTCATCGCTTCACCTAAAGCAATCCCAGCATCTTCAACCGAATGATGTTCATCAATGTGTAAGTCTCCCTTAACAATAATTTCCAAATTGATATTCGAATGTTTTGCCAATTGTTCCAGCATGTGATCGAAAAAACCAATACCGGTTTTAATTTTAGAATTGCCTGAGCCGTCTAAATCTAATTTTATTTTTATATCTGTCTCTTTAGTTTTGCGTTGATGACTTGCTTTACGGACAATTTTCTTTTTTAATTTTTGCTTTTTCATAAAACATTCCGCAGTTCATTTATAAATTTATGATTTTGTTCCCTAGTTCCCACCGAGACTCTCAAACAATTTTTTACTTGATTACTTCTATCACGAATAACAATTCCCTTTTCAATTAATTTGTTATAAACCTCCGTGGGATTTTCACATTCGAACAAAACATAATTACTCTCGGTGGGGAACACTTTTTTTATTTTAGGATTTGATTTTAATTCATTCGTAATAAACTGCCGTTCTATTTTAATCGCCTCTACAAATTTATCTTTTTGCAAATTATTTTTTAATGCGTTTAGTATAACTTGAGTTGTAAGCTTGTTTAGATTGTATGGCATTTTAATTTTATATAAAAGACTAACTATTTGCGACGAAGCCACACAATAACCGCATCTTACTCCGGCCAATCCCCAAGCTTTAGAAAATGTTCTTGAAACGATTAAGTTAGGATAATCCTGAATTGAATTTATCAGCGAAGGTTTATCAGCAAATTCAATGTAAGCTTCATCAACCAGGACAACTCCATTAAAGTTTTTTGCCAACTCAAAAATAAGTTTCGAGTCAATCAGATTTCCGGTTGGATTGTTAGGTGAACATATAAAAATTACTTTTGTGTTTTTTGTGATTGATTTATAAATTTTTTCGAGATCAGGCTGCCATGATTTATCCAATGGGACCGATATTGCTGAAACTTCATTTACATCACAGACAACTTTATACATTCCGTAAGTCGGTTCAAGTGTGATTGCATTATCAACAGCCGGTTCGCAGAATATTCTAACAACCAAATCAATTATTTCATCGGAGCCAACTCCAATGAATAAATTTTCTTTTTCTACTTTAAGATACGCGCCTAATTCTTCTCTCAGCATATTATGGAACGGATCCGGATAGCGGTTCAACCCGACATTCCATTCATCTTTGACAACAGAACCAAAACTATTTTCATTTGCGTCCAGCAATATACCGGTCATATGATCTCCGCGTGCCGAAGTATATGGCTTTAACTTCAAAATATTCTTTCGTACTAACGATTCAATTTCCATTCTTCATCCTTACTTTAATTGCGTTTGCGTGTGCATCTAATTTTTCAAGCGATGCCAACTTGATCACTGTTGAGGCAATATTTTTAAAACCGATTCTATTCACGTTTTGAAATGTCATTGTTTTCATGAATGATTCGACAGAAATTCCGCCAAATGTTTTTGCATAACCGTATGTCGGTAGAGAATGATTAGTTCCTGATGCATAATCGCCAATGCTTTCTGATGAATAACTCCCTAAAAATACAGAGCCGGCATTCACAATTTTCTTTTTATACTTTTCTGCATTGCTGATATTCAGTATCAAATGTTCCGGTGCATACTTATTACTTAATTCAATCGCTTCTTCAATTGAATTGACAATAAGGACAAACGAATTCTTCAATGCGCCATTTATAATATTTTTTCTAAATAAATATTTTTTTTGTTTTTTAATCTCAACCTGAACTTGAGCTGCTAATTTCTCACTCGAAGTTAAAAGGATTACCTGGCTGTCAACGCCATGTTCGGCTTGGGAGAGCAAGTCAGCAGCGACAAATGAAGGATTTGCTTTTTCGTCTGCTATTACTAAAACTTCACTTGGCCCGGACGGCATATCAATCGCACTACCTTGCGGATCAATACTAACAAGTGATTTAGCAGCTGTTACATATTGATTTCCGGGTCCAAATAGTTTATCAACCTTTTGAATTGATTTATCGCCATACGCCAATAACGCAATTCCCTGCGCTCCGCCGATTTTATAAAATTCATCTACTTCACAAATCTTAGCGGCAAATAAAACTGCGGGATTAATTTCTTTTTTTGTTGGGGACAATGCCGCTACTCTTTTGCATCCCGCAATGCGAGCCGGTATTCCTAACATCAGCATTGTTGATGGAAGAACGGCTGTACCCCCCGGAATATATAAACCAACATTCTCGATTGCTCGGAATTTCCGCGAGCAGTTTATTCCGTTCATTGTTTCTATTGAATAATTTTTTGGATACTGTTGAGTATGAAATCTTTCAATATTCTTGAATGCCGCCAGTATTGCTTTCTTTGATTCTCGATCTAATAATTTCTCAGCTAGTTCAATTTCTTTTTTTGATACGGCAATATTGTTTTCTTCAAAGCCGTCGTATTTCTTTGCATATTTTAGAGCGGCTACTAGACCATTCTTCTTAACATCGGCAATTATCGGTTTAACAATTTCATAAACCTTTTCTAATTCAATTGCCGGACGCAAGAATAATTCCCGTAATTTATTCCGAGAAATATTTTTTATCGAAAAGCTTTTCATAGTATCATATTCTCAATTGGTATCAATAATAATCCGGATGCACCGGCTTCATGTAAATCATTTTGAATATTCCAGAATGTATCTGAAGGAATTACGGCATGTACGGCAAGCATTGATTCATCCGCAAGAGGAAGTATAGTTGGACTTTTTAACGAAGGTAATATTTCTCTAATTTTTGTAAGTGCAGTTTTGGGTACATTCATCATTAAATACTTGGATGCTTTTGCATTTAGAGCAGATTCAATCCTTGCAATTAAATTTTTTAATACAGTATACTTCTCGGAATCTTTATCAATATTTTTATTGCCAATGAGAATGGCTTCGGAATCGAAAACGTTTGTAAACTTTTTAAGTTTATTCAGCTTTAAAGTATTTCCGGTTGAGACTATATCGCAAATACAATCTGCAATACCAAGAGAGGGTGCAATTTCAACTGAACCGCTGATCTGAATTATCTTTGCATCTATTTTTTGGTTGCGGAAATAGTTCGACAATATCTTTGGATATGAAGTAGCAACTCGTTTGCCGTTCAATTCATCCAGATTAAGCATCTGTTTATCTTCAGGAATTGCAATCATTAATGTGCATTTCCCATAACCGAGCTTTTTAATCGTATCAACATCAGCTTCTTTTTCGATAACTACATTTTCGCCGACAATTCCAATATCTGCAACACCGTCTTGCACATATTCAGGAATATCGTCATCGCGTAGAAACAGCAAGTCTAATTCGAAATTGCGCGATGAGACTAACAAACGGTCTGAATAGTTTTCGATATCCAATCCGCAAGTCCGCAGAAGTTGTAAGGACTTTTCAGTAAGTCTTCCGCTTTTTTGAATAGCCAATTTTAGATTTCCGTTTAACATAACTTCTCCTTTAAAACAAAAAACCCCGTTGATAGCGGGGTGTCATTTCTAAGTAATTTATAAATTTAGTTATAGCACTCCGGCTTCCTTAATAAGGAATAAATGATGGTGAATATGATGGATTGCTAATAACATTGTTTTGTTGTTTTTTTCTTGTGCAAATATAATTTTTCCGGAAGAATTATCAAATAATTTCTTAAATAAACTTTGATGAATAAGATCACTTCATCTTTTAGATCGTATTCATATATTGAATTAAGAATTTAGAACTGAATGCAAAATGACAAACTGTTTTTTCGTTTCGGATATCCATGGTAGAAGTGAATTATATAATAAATTATTTAATGAGATCTTAATTCAAAAACCTAAAGCTGTTTTCTTAGGCGGAGATCTTCTGCCGCATCACTATCTTCATAAAAACTTTGTCTTCGATTTCCTTCAGCTAAATCTTCAAATATTAAAAACCAAACTTGAAAGCCGTTATCCTAAAATTTTCTTAATCCTTGGCAATGACGATGCCAGGATTGAAGAACCGTTAATTCAGAAACTTGAAGAAGAATCATTAATAGAATATATCCATTTCCGCAAAACAGATTTTATGGAATATGAAATTTACGGTTATGCCTTTACGCCGCCCTCTCCATTTTTATTAAAGGATTGGGAGAAATATGATGTTTCAAGGTTTGTTGACCCGGGATCGATATCGCCGGAAGAAGGGAAAAGAACAGTTGATGTTTCTTTACATGAGAAAAAATATTCCACAATAAAAGATGATTTGAATTCACTTACTAAAAATGATGATCTTACTAAAGCAATCTTTCTTTTCCATGGACCTCCGTATCAAACAAATTTAGACTGTGTTGCGACAAACACCAAATTAGTTGATCATGTGCCGGTTGATTCTCATGTTGGAAGTATTGCAATGAAAAGATTTATTGAAAAGAAACAACCGCTGATTACATTACACGGTCATATTCATGAATCTGCACAGATTTCCGGAAGTTGGAAAGATAAAATTGGTCAGACATATTGTTTCAGTGCAGCTCATAAAGGAAACGAACTTGCTTTAGTTAAATTCGAATTGAGCAATCCGGAAACAGCAGAACGAATTCTTATTTAAGAACTACTGAAATAAAATTATGTCATTTTGGTCGAAGGGAGAAATTTTTTTCTGTAAGATTTCTCCGCTGTTCCGCTTCTTCGAAATGACATTTCATAATTTTTCAGACGTCTTTTCTAATTGGCTTTTGACTTAAACTTTAATGGGCGTGCCGCGTCGGTAATTGCCCCGATCTTTGAAGCGTAACTTGTTTTATTTTTAATATCTTCATCGGTAACGTAGTGGATATCAAGCAGTCCGGAAGATCTGTAACCAGTACGAAGATAATTCATTTCACTTAATGCTAAGCTCCATCCTTCAAACCATAATGAAAGTTCTTTAACATTACGTTTATCTTTTCCAATATGAACAATAAGATCAATATCACTCCCGGGACCGGAAATAGCATTTTTTGTACTTCCGAAAACATAAATTCCTTTTACACCAAATCTGTCCGCGTCTAATTCTAAAGCAATTTTTTCAGCCATTTTCATCCGCCATCTCCAATAGTCGCTGGGATGATACTCAATAACTTCTTTATATTCTTTTTCTAAACTAGTTTCGGCAGATTGAGCTGCGAACATTCCTATAGCTTCATCAAGTTCAGCATTTGTTAATATTTTCAATATTGATCCCCCGGTAGTTTTCAATACATCAATTACTTTTATGGTATCTTCTAAATAATTATACTCCTGCACCAGGTCATCAAAAATATTTGGAGAGGAATTTAGAAACTTTTCACTAAATACAACTCTCGCATCGTCCGGGTATAACGGCAAATAACGAATACCTGCTTCAACAAGGTCCTGGAAAAAATGAGTACCGAAAGAAAGATCCGGAACATAATTACCTTTTTTTCTTGCAACCTCAATCAGCATTGCCGTGTTGTTAATATCCGAGTATGTAACGCTTACCCCAAGTTTGATATCGCCCCTACTGCCCCATCTCCCGGGACCAATTAAGATGAATTTTCTTTTGGGCAGAGTTTTATTCAGTTTACTTATCGCACGCCCGACACTAAGCATTTTGTTCCGATCGGATATCTCTGAATATTTTTGCGGATCTACATAAACAATATGTGTAATATCGGGTACTCTTCCGTTTGAAACAAACTTATGAGCCGTAAAAACAATTTTTTCTTCCGGCACATCTTTAGGAATTGAATCAGAATTTGATTCTCTTGAAAAACTCTGCGGACGGCATTGAAGCATATAAAAATCCTTACCATCATAAGCGAATTCAATATCTACCGGAGTTTTAATTTTCTCTTGTAAAATTTTTAATATAACATCAATGCGTTTTAAGAAATTAGTTTTTAAGATTAATCCGTCAAATGTTGCTAAAAATTCTTTTGAGTGATCAAATACATCTAAAGGTCCTGGCTGCCTAATCATTGTTCCGTCCAGAACAGAAAATATTTCCGTGAACAAAGGATATTCCGAACTGCATTCATCTAAAAGTTTACTAATCTGAATTGATTCAAATTCATTCGTCTCCAAATTTATTACATCAATTTTTTTAGGAGAATATCTTCTTAATTCCTCGGGAGAAATATTTATTCTCAGGTTTGGCTGTCCGGGAGAAACAAGAACCGGATAATCGTCGCTTAATCTATCTACAGCCCTTGTACCAAAACCGGGTACCATTCGAATAAGTCCGTCTTCCCTTTTAATACGCGGCGACCAGCGGAATTCATTATTGCTAAATGCAACACCTGCAAAAGCCGGAAAATAATATTTGCCGACTTTCGTACCGACTGCTTCCTGGATCATAACACCCATCTCTTCATGGTAATCCAGCAAACCTCGTTCCGCACGATATTCTATTGGGTCCGGGCTGAATGTTGAAGCATAGACTTCTGCAATTGCATCCATGAGTGCAACTAACCTCTGCTGTTTTGTCCCTTGATTAGCAAGAAATAAACTTTTGTACTTACCGGAAAATGCAGCTCCCATTTGATCCTCAAGAAGACTTGAGCTTCTTACAACTAATGGTCTATCACCAAGATCATCCAACGCAACAGATAAACCTTTAATTATATCCGGCGGAAATTCCGAATTTTTAAATAGTTGGACCACATGCGGATATTCGATCCGGACTTCATCTATCTCTTTATATTTTTGTTCTAACACTTCTTCCAGATTGTTGTGCTGCATAAAATGAAGAACGCCATCTGAAGTTATATACCACGTTTTTGGAGTTTTGAGTTCACTTAAGATTTCAACATTTTCACCAACTTTTTGAAGAATGTGGGCAGCTAAAAACAATCCAGCACTTTTACCGCCCAATTTGCCGTGACTTCCTGAAGGGAAAATCATTTTATCTATAAGTTTATAAAAGTCGGTAAGCTTCACATATTCTTTTGCTACACTTATATATTCTAACTGTTCGGTAAAAAATCTTCTTAAGAGCGATACACGTAAACCTTTAATTGTAGATGGCGGAAGTTCAAATTTCTCCGGTGCCATGTGATAATATTTTCGAATTGCATCTGCAATGTCTGTCAGCGAAGTGTCCTGCGTTTCAACAACTTTTATAAGAGAACTTGATTTGTCTTCTTGAATCCACTTTTGTATTCTTGAAAGAATTATATCATCCGGTAAATTTTCATCCGCTAATTTTAATATTTGCTCTACATACTGATCATAGTTAACTATCTTAGAAACTTTTAACGGTTTATTATCATCATATTGAAGGTCTTCCTCTGTTGTTTCACCTTTCCAGGAGAGACTTGTATGCTTCATTAACATTTCTGCTTCTTCAATACCTTTCCAGCATAAAAGATGTAACGTTTTTCTTAACAGACTCATAAACAAATTTGGATCGGTCTTGCGGATCATATCTAATACGATTCGCCATTCCCCTTTTGTGTGTCCGTCAACTTGCTGGCGTACTGATTGAAATTCATTAAAAACATTTTTTAATTTTTGATGGAGTATAAAATGGCCAAGCCGCTCGGCAATCGTATCTAATAATTTTTTTTCTTCTTTTAGAAATGGTCCGTCACCTGACGAAGGAACTTCTTCCGTATAATAAACAGATATACGTCCCACCACTTGATCTTGCACAATAATATTTGAATTTATAACCCACTTTGTTTCTTCAAAATCACTTGTTTGATAAACGATTTCGCCGTAAACCAATTTTGCTTTACAAACATTTTGAAATTGCCAGCCGGGAGGGATAGCATTAATTACAGTATGAAACGCCTGACGCAGCGAAATATCCGACCGATTTAAGCTATCTTCTATAGTGTAAAGACAGTTTAATTCTTTTGCACGTTCTTGAAGTTCAAATACTAAATTATCTATCGGTTTATTTTCGTTTACCATTTTTTAATTACTCCGCAACTCTTTCTACCGTCAACTTTTATTTTTAGAGATTCAGAAAGTTTTACATGTTTAACAAAATCTTTCTCACTAACTACTGTTTGTTTATTAAGCCATTGCCAGTCAATCTTAAAGTCTCCATCAAAAGTTATTGAAAAATAGCTTACATTGAAACTAGTAAGATTATGAAAGAAATGAGAGCCCTGGCTCAATTCAACATTTATTCCGAATAAAGTAGATTCAACAATTGCTTTGACTCCGGCAATTTGCCCCCAATCTATCGGTATGCCCAACCAAGGATCGGAGCTTCCCCATCTGCCGAAACCAATTAGAAGATATTTTGTATTTCCCTTAACCAGTTCTTTATTGATCAAGTCAATTTCAGATGCAATTTTTATAGTATCTTTTTTGTCAAATGTTTCGGGCTTTACAAAAACAATATCAAAAATATTATCTACAAATCCGTTACCCATAACTCGATCTGAAGCAACTAAAACATCATCGCCATACATTTCAGATTTAGCAACATCAATAGTTTCATCAGATACAACCATTGGCCGTACTTGAAGAAATCCTAATCGTAATTTTTTAGGTTCGTTTGAAATTGTAGCTGCAAATTCGATCTCAACCGGACTGTCAAGAGCTTGCTCGTAAACCTTTAATAATTTTTTGATAAGATCGTTGAATTTAAATTCATTCATTGAAAGCAGTTGTAAAAAATTTATCACTCGTGGTCCGTTATTCCCGGTTCCCATTACAATTCGCTGAGAAGATGCATCATAAGTTGATGCAATATATTGCAGGGTATCGTCATAATCGGCGTCACTTAATTCCTGTTGAATCAAATACTCTGTTTCCTTGGTCGGATCGTATTCAACAACCGGATTCATATTAACAGCCCAAAAATTAGTCTGAGTATTTTTTAAAACATCAGGAGGATCAGCAAATGGTGTAACCGCTTTGGGAAACGCAGGAGAATAGCTCCATACAATTCCGCCATCAACAATTGTCTTGCCAAGACCATGTGCAAGATTTACAACACCATTTTCCGGTTTTGCTCTTCCTGTTGGATAAAAATTATAAGACCGCGCAACTCCGGAAAAATTGGGATAAAATCTGAAATTATGTTTCAATCCAACAACTTCCTGAATTATAACCGCCATCTTTTCATCTTCAATTTTGTGCGATGAGACTTTAAAATAATCTTTGGATGCTTTAATAAATGTTGAAGCAAATACAAATTTAATTGCTTCAGTGAGTTTCAAAAATCTCGTATCCGTGCTTGGCTGATTATTTGGAATCATCTTTGTTGCATAAATGCCGGCGAAAGGTTCATACTTAGCATCTTCCAACATACTGGATGAGCGAACAGCTAAAGGTACATGCACACTTTCGATAAGGGATCGCAAATCTCCCAGTATTTCAGTTGGGAGATCTGCCTGAAGAAATGCAAGTATTATATCATCGTCTGATTCGTTGGAATATGCTATTGAGCAAAGCTTATTCCTCTCCATAAACAAATCAAAAATTTCTGTACGTAAAACAATCAATCGCGGAATGTTTAATTCAACTTCCGGAAAAATTTTAAGATCAATTTTTTCTTTTATGATTTTATTTGCTAAAGCGAGTCCGCTTGCTTTACCACCGAACGAACCTTCACCTAGCCATGAAAAATATTCACTTGATTCAAAAAAATTACGGTCGAATCGAGGCAAAAATTTGTCATTGGTATTTGTGTTTGATTGCATTGAAAACTCGATGAAGATTAAAAAGCCGGAAATTGATTGATCATGTCTCACAATTCCCGGCTAAACGCTAATTGCCCGTTTCGCTCTCGCCAAAACGAGGCGAGTTAAAAGCTATTTGCTTATTATACCCAGCCACGATCTTTACATGCCTGTGCAACTCGGTTTACAGAAATAACATAAGCAGCATCTCTCATATAAAGTTTTCTTTTCTTTGCAAGATCACTCACTGCATGGAAAGCAGCAGTCATTTTAACATCTAACTTACCAAGCACTTCATCTTTTTCCCAATAGTAATTCATGTTACATTGAACCTGTTCGAAATAACTGCAAGTAACACCGCCTGCATTAGCAAGGAAATCCGGAATTACAAAAATTCCTCTTTCTTGAATCACTTTATCGGCTTCAGGTGTTGTTGGACCATTCGCACCTTCGGCAATAATTTTTACTTTTTTACTAATCTTATTCACGTTGTCTTGGCGGATTTGATTTTCCAGGGCAGCAGGAATAAGTATATCAACTTCTTGTTCAATCCATGCATTACCATCTAGAATTTCGTAACCAAGTATTTTTGCTTCAGCTTTATTAATACCGCCGAATTTATCTGTAATTTTCAAAAGTTCTTTCGGATCAACTCCGCTTGCGCGTTTAATTGTATACGAGCACTGATCATTTTGATCCCAGCTGGAAACGCAAACAACTTTCCCACCCATCTGTAGATAAAGTTCAATAGCAAATTGAGCTACATTGCCGAATCCTTGTACTGCTGCACTTGTATCTTGCGGACGAATGCCAAGTTCTTTTAACGCTTCACGAACAGTAAATATAACTCCATATCCAGTTGCTTCCGCTCTTCCAAGTGAACCGCCCATCCCTACAGGTTTACCTGTAATGAAGCCGGGATATTTTGCACCGTGTATAGCTTCAAATTCATCAAGCATCCATAACATGTGCTGAGCGTTTGTCATAACATCCGGTGCGGGAACATCATTAAGCGGACCAACATTTTTTGCCATTTGACGAATCCACCCGCGGCAAATTTGTTCTTGTTCTTTCATGCTAAGGTTGTGAGGATCGCAAATAACGCCACCCTTTCCACCACCAAGAGGAATATTTACAACCGCACATTTCCACGTCATCCACATTGACAGTGCCTTCACTGTATCAATGGTTTCCTGCGGGTGAAAACGAATTCCACCTTTACTTGGACCGCGTGCGTCATTATGCTGGACTCTGAATCCTCTAAATACTTTTGTTGTTCCGTCATCCATTTTCACCGGAATGCTGAAGTGGAATTCTCTTAACGGATTTCTTAATAATTGTCTTGTTGCATCATCGAGATTTAATATTTCTGCAACCTTGTCAAATTGTGTCTGTGCCATCTCGAAAGGATTAAAAGCTTTGTCGCTACTCATAAACTAACCTCTATTAGTATTTTTGTTATTAATATTGATGAGTTACCGAATTGAAATTCAGTGCTGAAATGAATTATTGGATTTATTTATATAAAAATAAGAACTCAAATCGTTAACTCAACTTCCATATTCTGGAAAATTGACATAAGAAAAATAGACACGTTTGCCTTCTGAAGCAAGGAAGCTAAAACATGTAAAACACCGACATTTTAGCTCTTAAATGGTGTTTCTCAATTTTTTTTGTCATCTAGATATAAATGCGTCTATCAACTTATGGAAAACTATTTACACAATAGCAGATCAAAATTAACAGTCTTTAAGTTGGAATTGTAAATTTTGAATTCTAATTTAGAATTAATAAAGAAACATCATTTAATCTTTAGAGGAGAGAGAAATGAAAATTGTAACAAGGTTATTTGTTTTAATATTGTTCTTATCAATTTCTATCCAAGCTCAAATCAAATATCCAACAACAAAAAAAGTAGATCACGTTGATGATTACAGCGGCACAAAAGTTTCGGATCCTTACAGATGGCTTGAAGATAATAATTCCAAAGAAACTGCTGATTGGGTTGAAGCAGAAAACAAAGTAACACACGATTACCTTTCCAAAATTCCCTTCCGTGATCAATTAAGAAAAAGACTTACTGATTTATGGAATTATGAAAAATATTCTGCACCATCTAAACACGGTGAATACTACACCTTTTCAAAAAATGATGGCCTTCAAGAACAAAGTGTAATTTATATTCAAAAAGGTTTGAACGGGACTCCGGAAGTTTTACTTGATCCTAATAAACTTTCTACAGATGGTTCAATTAGTCTTGGGAGTTTAGGTTTCTCTAAAGATGATAAATATTTGTGTTACGGAATTTCCCGCGGTGGTTCCGATTGGCGTGAATTTTATGTAATGGATGTTCAAACAAAAAAATTAACTCCCGATTATATCAAATGGTCAAAGTTCAGCGGTACCTCCTGGTACAAAGATGGTTTTTACTACAGTCGTTATGATGAACCAAAAGCGGGAGATGAATTAAAACAAAAAGTAGAATTCCAAAAACTTTATTATCACAAACTTGGATCGCAGCAATCTGATGATATTTTAGTAATGGAAGACAAACAAAATCCAAAATATGGATTTGGAGCCGGTGTAACTGATGATGAAAAGTTTTTAATTATTAATGTATCACAAGGAACTGCCTCTGAAAACATGCTTTACTACAAGGATTTGACAAACGATTCTCCTATCCAACCTATCTTTGATAAATTTGAAGCAGAATACAGTGTTGTTGATAATCTTGATGACAAATTTTTAATATCAACAAACTATCAAGCACCAAACAATAAACTGATTTTGATTGATCCCAAGAATCCCGCCAAAGAAAATTGGAAGACAATTATTCCCGAGCGAAAAGAAGTGATGCAAAGTGTTTCTCTTGTAGGCGGTAAATTATTTGTAACATATTTAAAAGATGCAACAAGCAAAGTATCCGTCTTCGATACAAATGGTAAATATTTATATGATGTAAAATTACCGGCTGTTGGAACATGCGGAGGTTTTGGAGGGAAGAAAGACGAATTCGAAACATTTTATACCTTCACTTCTTTTACATATCCTCCTACAATTTATAAGTACGATATAAAAAACAATAAATCAGAATTATTCAGAAAGGCTGCAGTGAAGTTTGAGCCATCAGCTTATGAGACAAAAGAAATTTTTTACAAGAGCAAAGATGGGACAAAAGTTCCTATGTTCATTGTTTATAAAAAAGGATTGAAATTAGACGGAAATAATCCAACTCTATTATATGCTTATGGCGGATTTAATATATCAACTTTACCGGGCTTCAGTGTTGCCAGAATTCCTTTACTTGAGAACGGAGTTGTGTATGCATCGGCTTGTTTACGCGGAGGCAGTGAATATGGTGAAGATTGGCATAAAGCTGGAATGTTTGAGAAGAAACAAAATGTTTTTGACGATTTTATATCTGCTGCGGAATACTTAATCAAGAACAAATACACAAATCCAAAAAAGCTTGCTGTTCAAGGCGGTTCCAACGGAGGATTATTGATAGGTGCAGTAATTAATCAAAGACCGGATTTATATAAAGTAGCATTCCCTCAAGTTGGTGTTATGGATATGCTGCGTTTTCATAAATTTACAATCGGTTGGGCATGGGTTTCTGAATACGGTTCAAGCGACAATCCGGATCAGTTCAAATATTTAATTAAGTATTCCCCTCTTCATAATATTAAGAAAGGAACAGATTATCCTGCTACAATGGTAACAACAGCAGATCATGACGACCGTGTTTTTCCCGCTCACTCGTTTAAGTATGCAGCAACACTTCAGGAAATGAACAGTGGTAAGAATCCTACTTTAATTCGTATTGAAACAAAGGTTGGACACGGAGCCGGGACAAGCACTTCAAAATCTATTGATCTTGTTACCGATCTTTATTCTTTTATGTTCTATAATATGGGATTAACACCGAAGTTCTAATGTTTATTTGTAGAGACGCGGAATATCGCGTCTCTGCTCTTTTATTCTTTCCTAAAAATTCTAAGAACTATTTTCGAAAGATTTCCCAAACCGCTTATACGCTTAGATAATTTGTTACTGTAAAGTAAATCTATCAATCCTTTTAATCCGTAGTAAAGATTTTTGTTGTAAGGATGCCACCACAAATTCTTTTTTACGAATGGTAAAATATCTTTTACAATAGTTAACGGTTGTGTCATTTCATCAAAACCCATTTCGCCATGAGTTCTTCCAATACCGGATTCCTTAAAGCCTCCCCACGGTGTTTCAGCTAATCCATGACTCACTAAATGATCGTTAATAGTAACAACACCGGCTTTAATTTGTTTTGCAATTTTTTCACCGCGATTTTGATTTCTAGTCCACACAGATCCGGTAAGTCCTAAATAGGAATCATTTGTCAAATTAATTGCATCATCATAATTATTGAATTTCATAACCCCAACAACCGGCCCGAATGTTTCATCGCGCATGACAATCATATCGTGATTGACATTTGTTAGAACTACAGCGGGATGAAAATTTTTCAATTGATTATTCTTCGGTGTTTTTGATTGAGCAAAAACATTTGCACCCTTATTCAATGCATCTTCAATATGATTTCTAACGGTTTCTAATTGTCTTTCAGTAGTCATACAACCCATATCAGAACTAAAATCGGTATCGTAATCAACATGAAGGTTTTCAACTTTATCTTTTAGGATGTTCGTGAAGGAATCATAAATTTTTTCATGAACATAAATTCTTTCAACACCGCCGCAAGATTGTCCGGCATTTTGGAATCCGGCCCAAATTGTTCCCATTGCTGCTCGATAAGGATCAGCATCTTCACAAACAATCATTGCATCGTTGCCGCCAAGTTCCAGACAAATTGGAGTTAAGGTTTTAGCTGCTTGTCCCATCAAATATTTTCCAACAGCAACAGAACCTGTAAAAAATAATTTATTAATTCCGCAATCAAGAAAAGCATCACCGGCAATTTTCCCAGACATATTAACAAAGCTGAAAATTCCGTCTGGTAGATTTGCGTATTCAACCGCTTCTTTCAAAACTAAGCCCACCATTTGCGTCGCAGAGGCTGTTTTTAAAATTACTGCGTTACCGGAAAGTAAACCAAGAATAACGTCTGCCAACGGTATTGAGAATGGATAATTCCAAGGAGAAATTATACCAACTACCCCATACGGCACTCTTAGTATTTTACTTCTTTTGTTGATCAGAAAAATATTTCCGCTCCCGAGTTTCTTATCTCGCAAAAATCTTCTTGCATTTTTGCAGTAGAATGAAATTCCCATAACAGCGGGTAGGATTTCCGTTGCTAATGCATCAATTCTTGTTTTACCATTATCACGGGAAATTATTTCTGCAATTTTATCTGCATTATCCACTATGTATTCACGAATCTTCAGAGCATATTTAATCCTTTCTGTCAATGAATATTCTTCCCATAATTTCTGTGCCTCTGCTGCATGCTGGATCATCTCTTTTAATTCACCAATAGAATGCAGTTTAGAAAAACCTAAGCTTTCTCCTGTGGCCGGATTAAAATCTTCTGTTTGATTGTTCATTTTACTCCACAATATTTGCGTACAAATAGTTACTCTAGTTTAGAATCGGTCAATGGAATTTTATCAATTACTTTGTCAATTCCGTTGGAGATTGCATAATCCAAAGGCGCGAACTTTTCTTCTTGACCTAATAAATAATATCCTTCTTCGCCTAGTATGTTTGCTTTCCAAAGTACGCGGCCGTCTTTCAACGATATTAAATAATAAGTGAATTGACATGAAGTGAGTGTAGCATCTACCGGTTTGAAAATTCCTCTGCCTGAACTAAACCCTTTTTTGTTTATAATTTTATTTATTGTTCCTATCAACATCGCATCAGCTTCATTTTCTTCAACTGCATAACCTAGATCGGTTTCAAAAAAATATTTCAAGTCAAGTTTTCTCAATTTCTCTATTGAATTAATTATTTTACCAACAGCTGAAGAATCAATAGTCATTATTGAATCTACAAGGGGTACTTCAAATTTTACATATGGAAATTTTTGTTTTAATGAATTAAGAAAATGATTGGTTGCAAAGAAAGTACCTCTATCAGTTGTATCATCCGGAGCCATTGGCAATAGTGCAACTGAATTAATTTTGTACTGATCAATTTTAGGAGAGCGATAAATAGAGAGAATTACATTTCTTGGAACAATTACTCTATCAAGAAGTTCGCTACATCCTAATAATGAAATAATTAAGAATAGACTGAAAAGGAATAAAACCGAACTGTTTTTATTAGGAACTATCATTTCACCGGCAATTTAATCGTCAATTTATTTACATATTCATACAGAAATTGCATTAAATTTATAATGATGTCAATGTAATTATATTTTATTGTATCCGTTAATTTTTTGGTTGTTTGATACCCTAATTTAAATATGATTTATTAAATTTGTCCCGTCAAAAAAAAACTTTAGTAAAAGGAAATGATTCATGGGTAGAATATTTGAGACCAGAAAACATGTAATGTTTGCTCGTTATGCACGCATGTCAAAAGCATTTAACAGAATAAGAAAAGATATTGAAATTGCAGTTAAAGCAGCAGGCTCCGATCCGAAAGTAAATTCCAAGTTGAGAATTGCAATACAGAATGCAAAAAGCGTAAATATGCCAAAGGATAAAGTGGAAGCTGCTATTAAAAGAGCTACGTCAAAAGATACAACCGGCTACCAAGAAATAATTTATGAGGGTTATGCACCGCATGGAATTGGCGTAGTTGTAGAATGTGCAACAGATAATCCCACAAGAACTGTTGCAAATGTTCGTCATCATTTTAGAAAACACGAAGGTTCCTTGGGAACAACAGGATCAATTGCTTTCATGTTTGACCGCAAAGGATTGTTTAAGGTCCCAAAAAATTCTGTTACAGATCTTGATAACCTAGAATTAGAACTAATTGATTTTGGTCTTGATGAATTTTCTTACGATGATGAATTCATTTATATCTACACACCATTTCAGGAATACGGTAATATGCAGAAAGCTCTTGAAGAGAAGAATATTGAAATCAAAGCAACCGAGCTCCAATACATACCAACCAACTATAAAGAAGTTACCGAAGAACAGCGCAAAGACGTAAATACTCTTATTGAAGCTTTAGAAGAAGATGATGATGTTCAATCTGTTTATAACAATATGCAGTAGTTTTATTGTTGTTGAAAATATATTTCTCAACATCATTTTACAGTTTGAGGAGCTGTAGTCATCATTACAATTAGCCACCCTTCGTTAGTCTTTTTTAAAACAGCAGATTCTAATAAACTTAAATCAATACTTTTTTGTTGAGTACGAAAATTTACTAACACTTGATAATACGACCATGCAACATCTTTATGGATTACTGTTCTGAACATTTGCGGTTTTCTTGTCATCGTACCCATATTATGAACTGTTTTAATTTGCTGAAGCATTAACGGATAGTCATAATCTTTACCTTCATCAAGAAGAACAAAATTAGGTGATGCCAATTTCTGTAAAGTCGTTGAATCTACTGTAGCAATAGCATTGCTAAAATTCGTTAGTGTAGTTTCGATTGCAGTCACATCAGCTTCTGTCGGTGTACCAACTTCCTCATTTGATTTGTCCTTGCATGAGTAGATAGATATAATTGCAAAAAAGATAATTGTTAAACGTACAGCAACTTTATTCATAGCATCTCCGAAACATTTATTTATTTTTTTTCATAATTAAATAATAAACTATAAATGATACGCCAAACCCAATAAACCAAGAGTAATCATATAAAAATCTAACTGAAGGAACCATTAAACCGATCAATGCAACAAACACTCCGGCTATTAATGCATAGATTGCTTTAAAATTAAAACCATTTGTGAATTCATATTCGCCGCCTCTTCGATAAAGATCAATTACGATTAATTTCTTTTTCTTCACAAGAAAATAATCACAGATTAATATTCCGGCGATTGGTCCTAAAAATCCCGAATAACCAACTAGCCAACCAAAGATGTAAGCACTGTAATCGGATAATAATTTCCAAGGCATAATCATAATGCCAAGAACAGCGGTCATTAATCCGCCGCGTATAAAAGTTATTTTCTTAGGATATATATTAGAGAAATCATTTGCCGGAGAAACAACGTTTGCCGCAATATTTGTAGTTAATGTTGCCACCATTAATGCAAGTAATGAGATTATCACTATTACCGGATTATTAAACTTTGTTAGAAGTATTACAGGGTCCCAAATTGCTTCACCAAATATTACTACTGTAGCCGAAGTAACTGCTACACCAATAAAAGAATACAACACCATTGTTGGCGGTAGCCCGATTGCCTGCCCTAACATTTGTGCTTTTTGACTTTTAGCAAAGCGTGAAAAATCGGGAATGTTTAAGGAAAGTGTTGCCCAATATCCAACCATTCCTGTTAATGCCGGAATAAAAAATTTCCAGAATTCACCAACAGTTTGGAATTTACTAGGTTGACTTAATATCGGTCCCCAACCTCCTCCCTGAACATAAGCCCAAATGAGAAGAGCAATTCCAACGACAAGAAGAAAAGGCGCACCAAGAGCTTCAAGCCATTTAATTGATTCCATTCCCTTAACAATGAAATATACATTCATCGCCCAAAAAATTAGAAACCCCGCTGCTGAACTCAAATTCCATGCAGCCCATTGCGGAATGAGAACACTTAAGAGTGAATTCAAAGCTTGACCGCCAATCCATGTTTGAATTCCGAACCAACCGCAAGCAACAATTGCACGAAGTATAGCAGGAACATTTGAACCAAGTGTTCCGAATGCAGCACGTGCAAGTACTGGGAATGGAATCCCATATTTCGTACCGGCGTGTGCATTAAGTATCATTGGAATAAGTACTATAAAGTTTCCGAGTGCGATTGTCATCAATGCCTGCCACCAATTCATTCCGCCCGCAATTAATCCGCTTGCCAACATGTAAGTAGTGATACAGACACTCATTCCAATCCAAAGGGATGCAACGTTGTATGTTCCCCACGTGCGTTGAATTATTTTTGTCGGTGCTAAATCTTTATTAAATAATTTCGTGTCATTAAGACCCGAAAGGTCAGTCTCTACCAAATCTTCGGAAAAAAGTTTTTCCATATTATTCTTTCAATGATGACAAAATAAATTCTTTGTGATTTCAGAATTCAATTTCTTAATTCCATGCCGTACCGTAAGTGTCTCTCTTTACAAAATTTCCTCGTCCAGGCTTTCCCAAAAACTTATCTTGCTCTACTATCACTTCTCCGCGAGAAATCACAGTATCAGTATTACCTTTTACTTTTTTGCCTTCATACATGGAATAATCAACTGCCATATGATGAGTCTTTGCAGAAATTGTATATTCTTTTTCCGGATCCCAAATAACTATATCGGCATCACTTCCAGGAGCAATAGTTCCTTTGCGCGGAAACATTCCAAACATTTTTGCCGGAGCTGTTGATGTAATTTCAATCCAACGATTTAATGTTATTCTTCCGGCACGAACTCCGCCGTCATAAATTAACTGCATGCGGTGTTCAATCCCGGGTCCGCCGTTTGGAATTTTCGTGAAATCACCTTTTCCTAATTCTTTTTGTTCATTAAAACAAAACGGACAATGATCGGTAGAAACAATTTGAAGTGTATTTTTCTTAATACCTGCCCAAAGTTTTTCTTGGTGCCATTTTTCTCTAAGAGGTGGAGTGAAAACTAATTTTGCGTCTTCAAACCCGGGTTTGTTCATATCATCAAGTGATAGAAATAAATATTGAGGGCAAGTTTCGGCAAATGCAGGTAATCCGTGATCACGGGCTTCGGCAACTTTTTCTAAAGCATCGTTAGATGAAAGATGAACAATATAAACCGGAGCTCCGGCCATTTGAGAAAGTGCAATTGCTCTATTAACCGCTTCACCTTCAGCAGAGGTTGGACGAGTTAATGCATGATAGATCGGTGCAGTTTTCCCTTCAGCTAAAGCTTTCTGTACAATTAAATCTATTACACCGCCGTTCTCGGCATGCATACAGACTAACGCACCTGTATCGGCGGTATGTTTCATTGCACGAAAAATTGTTGCGTCATCAACTAAAAGAACATTCGGATAAGCCATAAATAATTTAAAACTTGTCACTCCTTCTTTAACCATATCTCCCATATCTCCAAGATCAGCTTCAAGTAAATCTGTTACTATCATGTGTAAACCGTAATCAATCGTTGCTTTCCCTTCAGCTTTCTTCCACCATGTATCAAGAGCCGTTCGCATTTTTGTTCCCTTTGCTTGAATAGCAAAATCAATTATAGATGTTGTTCCGCCGAATGCAGCCGCACGTGTTCCGGTTTCAAAATTATCTACTGATGTAGTGCCACCGAAAGGCATATCTAAATGTGTGTGAACATCAATACCACCTGGAATTACATATTTTCCTTTTGCATCAATAATTTTATCTGCTTGAATATCGAGTGATAAACCGATTGTTTTGATTTTATCTTTCTCGATATAAATATCGGCGCTATAATCTTGTTCGGCTGTAATGATTCTTCCGTTTTTAATTAAGAGTGACATCTCTAACTCCTTACTTTTAGTTATCAACGGTCAGCTTTCAGCATTCAGCAAAAACTGAGAGCTGATGGCAGAAGGCTGACAGCTTTAATGTATTTCAATTCCGTGTTTCTTCTGGAACTCTGCCAGATTCTCCCAGGTCATTGGTTTTCCATTTCTCTTAAATTCTTCTGTCAGCTGATTCCATGTTTTTGATGCAGAACCGTCATCAATTCTAACCATGGAAATACAATTCTCAACAGGACAAACTAATGAACACAAAGCACAACCGACACAATCTTTTTCCCGGACTTCCGTTTTGTTATGCCCGTTGACGGGAGTTAGATCAATACACTGATGAGCTGCATCTTCGCAAGCGATATAACATAAATTGCAATGAATACATTTTTGCTGATCTATTCTAGCAATTGTTCTATTGAGAAGATCAAAATTCCCAAAATCATTTACTCGCTGAAGAGATTTACCTCGAATCTGATCGAGAGAAGTAAATCCTTTTGATTCCATCCAGTTACTCATTCCTTCAATCATATCATTCACAATTCGGAAACCGTAATGCATCACAGCGGTGCAAACTTGAACACTTGATGCACCGAGAAGAATAAATTCCAAAGCATCACGCCAATTACTAATTCCGCCAATGCCTGAAATCGGCAAATTGACTTCCGGATCTATAGCAACTTGAGAAAGAAGATGGAGTGCAATTGGTTTTACTGCGGGACCAGCATAACCACCATGTCCGCCCAATCCGCCAACATTCGGTTTTAATTCGAATGTATCAAGATTAATTCCGATGATACTATTAATAGTATTGATAAGAGAAATCGCATTAGCTCCTGCGGCTTTAGCTGCTCTTGCAGGAAGTTGAATGTTGCTGATATTCGGTGTGAGTTTTACAATAACAGGAATAGTTGAAACTTCAGTTACCCATTCGGTTATCATTTTGCAATATTCGGGAACTTGACCAACAGCAGCACCCATACCGCGTTCGCTCATTCCGTGCGGACATCCGTAATTTAATTCTATTCCATCACAGCCTGTATCAATTGTGCGTTTAACTATCTCATGCCAGGTTTCCCTTTTCGATTCGACCATTAAAGAAACTACAACCGCGCGATCCGGCCAAAGTTTTTTTGTCTCGGCAATTTCTTTAAGATTAACTTCAATCGGTCTGTCGCTGATCAATTCAATATTGTTCAAACCGAAAATTTTCTGTCCGTTGTAATCCAATCCACCATAACGATTGAAAACATTCATTACAGGTTCGCCTATAGTTTTCCAAACTGTTCCTCCCCATCCTTGTTCGAAAGCTTTACAATTTTGATAAGCTGAATTTGATGGCGGGGCTGAAGCAAGCCAGAAAGGATTTGGAGATTTTATTCCAGCACAATTTATTGAAAGATCTACCATAAATTATTTTCCTCCTTTCGGTAATGATAAAAATTTATCAATACCATGGGCGGCTCGTTTCCCATCGTAAGCTGCATTTACTACTTCTTTACCTCCGTTAATGCAATCACCGCCTGCAAAGATTTTTGGATTAGTTGTTTGATATGTAGTCTGATCTACAATCACGCAACCTTCTTCATCAAGTGTTAACTTTGATATTGTGCTTAAGAAACTTGATTTTGTTTCTTGTCCTATCGCTTTAATTACCATGTCAACCGGAATTGTGAATTCTGATCCTGAAATAGGAATTGGTTTTCTTCTTCCCCACTTATCGGGTTCACCGAGTTTCATTTTTAAGCATTCAATACCTTCAACAAATCCCTTACCAATAATTTGTTTAGGAGAAGTAAGAAAATGAAAAACAATTCCATCTCTCTTAGCAAGTTCATATTCGAATTCATAAGCAGACATTTCAACATCACTACGTCTATAAATTATATACACCTGGTCTGCACCTAAGCGTTTAGCTTCCGTTGCCGCATCTATTGATGTATTACCTGCACCAATTACAGCAACCCTTTTTCCAACTTGAATATCATGCCAATTTTCTGTTTTTACTTTTTCTATGAAGTCTAGTGCACCAACTACTCCAGATAATTCCTCGCCGGGTATTGAGAGTTGGGGGCTTTCACCTAAACCGACTCCGAGAAAAAGCGCATCATGTTTATTTAAGAGATCATCAACTTTTACAGTCTTACCAATCATAATTTCTGTTTTAAGATCAACACCAAAACTTTTTACCAATTTGACTTCTTTCAGACTATCTTCCCTTCTCATTTTATACGGAGCGATGCCCCAGGTATTTAATCCGCCGGGAATTTTGTTAGCTTCATAAATTGTAACTTCATAACCCATCAGTGCAAGTTCAGCACTACAAGCTAATCCGGCAGGTCCGGAACCAACTACGCCGACTGATTTTCCGATCTTAGATGCTTTATGAAAGAGTGCCGGCATTCCCTTTTCAAAATAATTTTCAATTGCATAACGTTGCAGTCTTCCAATCTGAATCGGTTTTTCTTCTTTATCATTATAGACACAAGCTCCTTCACACAGTACATCAACCGGACAAGCTTTTGCACAGGTTAACGGAACCCAATTCGATTCATAAATTGTTTTTGCCGAACCAAGAAGATTTCCGGTAGAAATCTTTTTTATAAAAGTTGAGATATCAATGTGAGTAGGACATGCTTTCATACAAGGAGAATCATAACAATAGAGACAACGGTTTGCTTCTGTAACAGCAGAGTTTTGTGTAAAGGGCGGGTGTAAATCTGAAAAATTTTTCTCGTATTGTTCACTTTGAAGTTTTGGAGCAATATTCTTCATTGATTTTGTCCCGATCTAAAATATAAAAATGAACGACTATTAATTTAAAGCTTCATCGGCTATCGAAAGACACTTATCAAGTTTATCAACAGCAAAATCTATTTCATCTTTTGTGATTATCAGCGGCGGTGCAATTACAAAATGGCTCATCCACGATTGAACATAAACTCCGCTTTTCATCATCTCTGCAGAAATCTTATCAACAAGCAATGGCTTTCCGCTAACTTTATCTTCTTTAGTATTGAATGGTTCCTTAGTAATCTGATTTTTAACTAACTCGACCGCATAAAAAAGTCCAATTCCACGAACATCACCAATTGAAGGATGTTTTGATTTCAGAGCGTTCAATTTTTTGTTTAGATGATCACCAATTTCTACAGCACGATCAATTAGTTTTTTATTTCTCAATTCATTGATTGCAGCTATTGCCGGGGCAAGTGTTAACGGATGTGCCTCATAGGTATGTCCGTGAGCAAAGTAATGATCATTGAAATAATCCGCTATTTTCATTGTGGTTGCGGTTAATCCGAGAGGGACATAAGCTGATGTAATTCCTTTTGCTGTAGTAAGAATATCCGGTTGAACATTCCAATGATTAACTGCAAACCATTTTCCTGTTCTACCCCAACCGCTCATTACTTCATCGGCAATAAGTAAAACATTATTCTCATCACAGATTTTTCGTAACCGCGGTAAATATTCTTTAGGCGGAATCAAAATTCCATTTGTCCCTACAACTGGTTCAAGAATTATTGCTGCTACATTTCCTTCATTTTTAATCATATGTTCGATGTAATTTGCACAGGCTACTTCGCAATCAGGATATGAATGATTAAGCGGGCAACGATAACAGTTGCACTCGGGTGCAAAAATAACTCCGTCAATTTTTCCAGAAGGTTCCACAGCCCAACGTCTGGGATCTCCTGTCGCCGCAATTGAGGCTGCAGTAGATCCGTGATATGAATTATATCTGGAAATGATTTTATATTTACCTGTGTACATTCGTGCAATTTTTATGGCAGCTTCATTTGCTTCAGTGCCTGATGTTGAGAAATAAAATTTCTCTAATCCTTTCGGCAAAACCTCTAATAATAATTTACTTAGTTCTGCGCGTACTTCAGTAGCAAAACCAGGTGCAGCATATGCTAATTTCTTTGCTTGTTCTTCAATTGCTTTAATGACTGCATGATTCTTATGACCTAGTGTAACACACATAAGCTGAGATGAAAAATCAAGATATTTTTTACCTGAAGCATCTGCGAAATAACATCCTTCAGCATCAACTATCTGAAGCGGAGTCCAACCTTTCTGAAATCTCCATGTGCCGTAAGTATGTTTTGCAGTAATTGCTACAACTTCTTCGGGTGTCAATTTTTATTTCCTTATAGAATTAAAAAATAATTTCTTAATCTATTTCTGTAGATCTGTTATTGCTCCATAAGACTCCGGTCTTCTATCTCGATAGAACTGCCAAACATTTCTGACTTCAAGAATTTCATCCAGATTAAGATCAGCAACAACTAATTCGTCTTTATCCCTGCTGGCTTGAGCAATTATTTTACCGCGCGGAGTGCAGAAATAACTTTTACCGTAAAATTCACCTATGTTCCAGGGTGCCTCTGTTCCAACACGATTAATTGCGCCAATAAAATATCCATTAGCAACTGCATGAGCCGGCTGTTCAAGTTCCCATAAATATTCCGAAAGTCCGGCTACAGTGGCGGAAGGATTAAAAATAATTTCGGCACCATTCAAGCCGAGAATTCTAGCTCCTTCCGGAAAGTGGCGATCATAACATATATAAACACCTATATCAGCAAATGCGGTTTTGAAAACCGGGAAACCAAGATTACCGGGTTTGAAATAAAACTTCTCCCAAAATCCCGGATCGCAATGAGGAATATGATGCTTTCGGTATTTACCAAGATATTTCCCATCAGCATCAATCACTGCAGCCGTGTTATAATAGACTCCTTTGATTTCCTCTTCATAAATTGGGACAACAATTACCATTGAATATTTTTTTGCAACTTCTTGCATGAGCTTAATTGTTGGTCCGTCAGGAATATTTTCAACAAGTGAATACCATTTTGTTTTTTGTTCCGCGCAAAAATATGGTCCGTAAAAAAGTTCCTGCATACAAAGAATTTGCACTCCTTTCATCGCAGCCTGTTCAATCATTAATAAATGTTTTTCAATCATTGATTGTTTTACTTTTTCAATTGGTTGTTCAGCAGATATTGAAAGAGTCGCTTGAATCAAACCACCACGGACTGTTCGTGTCATTTTTTTACCTTCAGATTTTTATAATTCAAAATTTTCAATTCGCAATTTGCAATTCTCAATTGCTTCTCTCAGCTCATCCAGTTTATTTGTGATTCGGGATTCCATTTAATTGTAGTTTTTTTCAACTTAGTCCAGAATTCTATCGAACTCTTCCCTGTAATATCACAAGTACCGAATTTCGATTCGTTCCATCCGCCAAAAGAAAAAGGTTCTCTTGGAACCGGGACACCGATATTCACACCAATCATTCCTGCGCTAGCCCGTTCACTGATATATCTAGCCATCCCGCCGCTTTGCGTGAATACAGAAGCAGCATTTCCATACAATGAACTTTGTTGAATTGATAAAGCTTTATCAACATTATCTGCTCTTATGATTGCGAGCACCGGTCCAAAAACTTCTTCTTTTGCTATCCGCATTTCAGGTTTTACATAATCAATAACCGTTGGACCTACATAAAAACCATTTTCTTTACCGGGCACTATATAATTTCTGCCATCAAGAAGAACTTTAGCGCCATCTCCTTCTGCTTCGGTAATATAATTTTCAATTCTCTCTTTTGCTTGTTTCGAAATTACTGCACCAAGATTTTTACCTGGAATAATTTTTTTTGATTCCTCCACAAGCTGATTAATTATATTATCAACAGATCCAACTGCAACCATAGCTGATGCAGCCATACAACGCTGTCCTGCACATCCGGACATTGAAGCAGCAACATTAGATGCAGTCATTGCAACATTTGCATCCGGTAAAACTATTAAATGATTTTTGGCCCCTCCAAGTGTTAAGGCTCTTTTTAGATTTGATGTAGAACGTGTATAAACAATCTTTGCAACTTTTGTTGAACCAACAAATGAAACAGCTTGAATTCCGGAATGATCACAAATTGCTTCTACGACATCTTTTGCGCCATGGACAACATTGAATACACCATCAGGTAATCCAGCTTCTTTTAAAAGATCTGCGATTCTATTTGCACTTATCGGAACAAGTTCGGATGGTTTTAGAATCATACAATTACCAAGAACAAGCGCATTAGGGATTGTCCAATTTGGAACCATATTAGGAAAATTGAATGGTGTAATACAGGCAACAACTCCAACCGGAAATCTTTCAGCCCTGCATTCAACACCTTTGCTTACTTCCATAACTTCACCGGCTGCCAGCTGCTCAAGTGAGCATGCAAATTCTGTAACCTCTATACTTTTTTCTATCTCAGCAATGCTTTCCGAAATTGTTTTACCATTTTCTTCATGAATTAATTCGGCAAGCTCATTCATATTTTTTTCGAGAAGGGATTTATACTTGTAAAAAATTTGTGCTCGCTCTTTAATCGGTTTAGCTGACCAAGTCGGAAATGCTTTTTGAGCGGCAGTTACGGCCAGATTTACAGCTTCTTTACCGGAGATAGGTACTGTTGATATTATTGATCCATCGATCGGTGAGATAACGTCAATTTTCTTTTCACCACCATCAACGTATTTACCATCAATATAATTTTTCAAAGAAGGGTACTTCATGTAGCCCTCGTAAAGTTTTTTGTGGAAATTTTCTCTCTTACATTAAGAAAATAGAGATTATTAATGAAGAAAGAAAGATTTTTTTAACGGTAGGTTAGAAAAGATTTGAAAAATAAATAAGCAATTAGAAACGAGTGTTGATACTGAAATAAATTCTGGAATAAGTTGTTGTTTCTTGGAATGTTCCTTCATAACTAATTGTAAGGAAACTACTATAGAATAAGCGCCAGGATAGATCAACGTTTCCAATATTCTGTATCATATCCGGTGAACCGCTGAAAAATTGATAATTAATTTTTTTAATCCCTAATCCAAAATTCATTTCGCCATTAAACAAATCCTTGTTGATTGTCGCGCTGTAATAGTCTCCATTAACATATCCGGATTCAATTTTATTATAATTCAAATAAATTGATGACATGATAAGCGGAAGTTGAATATAACTTAAACTAACTCCAAAATTTCTTGATGGCTGCGGATCATCTTTACTAAAACGATAACCATAATTAAATCCCAACCACAAATAATTAAATGGACGCAGATTCAACCTCAAGCTAACTCCTTGCCGTGTAGCCGACTCAAGAACACTATCTGCGAAGTTTTTATATGTTTCATAGTATACAACATTTTTCCTTGCGTCATAAGACGCATTTAAGTTCAACCAATTATTCAGAGAATAGGAACCCATAACGAATAAGCTGGTAACATCAAAAGATGATTGATCAATTCCTCCTTTTCTTTTAAAGAGATCAATTTCTGAAGAAAAAAACAAACCTAAATTTTGTGAAAGATTGCTATTATTCTGAAAGTACAAGAATCTTCTGTCTGTCTTAAAATTATTTGTCTGCTGAAAAATTCCAATTGTGTTTTGTATAGAAGCATTTCCCAAACTATCGTTTCTAAATAGATAGCCTCCGTACTCGAACATTTTAATATCATACCCATAATCTGTAAAGTTTGGTCTCGAACCGGCAACAGCACCAATTACAAACTTGCTGATTGAAGTTTCGAATTGTAATCCGTCAATAGCACCAAGACTGGATGTTCTAATATTAATTTTTCTTCCGAGAGTAATTTTTGTTTTAGAGCTGAAATCATAACTGATTGCAAGGTCATAAATCTTTAAGGCGTCTCCAATATTTTTTTGAACGTCGCTCCATCGGTCTGCCCTATATGAAAAATTAATATAACTTGAAAATGATAATGGAGACCTGAACAGTGAATCTGCATCCATCGAAAATGAATAACGCCAATTCTGAAAATCGGGAGCTCCGTTAGAATTAGATAAATTCGAATATGATGAGATGGATAAATTACCTCTCGTCTTTTTAGAATAATAAGGTGTTATTGTTCTTGCTACATCTTTATCTTCTATAATAGTCTTTGATAAAAGATTTTCTTTTCCAACTTTTTCTGCAGCCGGTTTTACTTTTTCTATCGGTTTTACAAATGTTTTGACTTGATCTCCGACTTTCAATTGAAAGTTATTAATTGCAATTCCTGAGCATGACGTGGTTGAAATAAATTTAACTATGATTGCCGGATTCAATACCCCTTTAACATTGACGAATAATGTATCATTAATTGAAATACCATCAGTATTTTCAAATCGTATATAAATATTTTGTGAAGTGATAAACGATACGCTTCCGAGTTTCTCTAATTTCGAAATCTCTTGCGCGGATAGATCTACCAATCCGATTATAAAAAAAAATATTATGATTATTCTTTTCATCATATTAACTTTTACCTGTTGGATGACAACTATAACATGCTGCCGGAGTTGATACATAATTTCTTACACCCTGATGTTTCGAATCCATCTGTGCTTGTGGATGACATTTGAAACAACTAAATACCTTAAAGTTCGTTTGATCTGTATGACAATCACTGCATAGTGTCCATTTCCCTCTATGTTTACCTGAATAAATCGGAAAGTATTGTCCATCATGATTAAATGTTGATGGCTGCCATGCATTTTGGGTATGACATGATTCACAGTTTGTTGGGAATCTGGCTGTTACATGGTTCGGATTTGTTGTACTGTTATATTTTGCTTGATGACATCCAACACACTGAGTGGGCGCACTACTATAATTTCCTCCTGTATGACAACTTGCACATTGATTGGCTATCGCAACATGTGCACCTAATATAGGATAATAATTATTATGTATTGGGAATGTAGCCGGTTTCCAACCTGGATTTGTTGTGTGACATTGATCGCAAGTTGTAGGAATATTCAATGTAGCATGATTAGGATTTGTTGTGCTCTGATATTTGGCTAAATGACAACTCGAACAAACTGTTGGTGTTCCCTTAAATGTTGTAGTATGACAACTCGTACAGGTTACACTAACATGCGATCCCGTTAATGGAAATGCTGTTGCTGAATGATTAAATGTAGCTCCTTGCCAAGTTGTTGTTGAATGACATTTTGTACAATCCGTTGGGTAACCTTGTGATACATGATTCGGTGCTGTATTGTATTTTGTTTGATG
>VEPI01000155.1:0-3678 GCA_012026935.1 Melioribacter sp.
AGATCAATCGCTTTTTCATATTCCGATTGACTCCAGTATCCGCGTTCTTCAAAATAACTTTTGAACAGCCAGTTATGTTTGAGTGCTTCCATATTCTCAGCTAAACTTGATGTGGCAATTCGTGTTTGATCCGAGGTCTTAACAAGATTATGAATAACGGAACTTATAGAATCAGCCATTTTTTTATCTGAGATCAATTTACCGAGAACACCTTCTCCGTTTTTAACATTTGAAAGAATATTACGAAGATCATTTATTGTAACATCAACATTACCAACGATAGATTTTAAACTGCCGCTTGTGTTTACTATAATATCTGAGATTTCATCCAATCGTTTGGTTATTGTGTTCATGCTCTTATCTGCAGATTGTGTAACGTTAACAGCTGATTTATATAACTGCTCATCATTCACAAGTTTACCAATTGATCCTTTACCTTGATTTACTTTAGCAAAAATTTCAGAAAAATCTTTTGTGAGATCTTTCATATAACCCATTACAGATTCAGTCTCTTCAATAATTTTGGCAATGTTCATCGGCGTTTTTGATTTTATAACTCCGCCGTTTGTAACTTCAGCAGCATCAGAGGAACCCGGAGTAATAGCAACAATTTTTTTGCCCACCAATCCTTCGGTCTCAATTGATGCCTCACTGTCAAATTTGATCAAATGTTTAAGATCATTCACTATTCTCATCTTAACTTCAACTTTTGCAGATGCATTGTTAGCGAACGAAACGGAACTTACACTTCCAATATCGTAGCCGCTAAGGCGGACTGGTGCACCGCTCTTTAGTCCTTCAATCTGATCGAAGTATGCTTTGATTTCGATCGTGCTCGTAAATAATTTTTCCTTGCTGCCTAGAAGAAAAATTGCAAGCACCAATAATATTGTTCCAAGAAAAATAAAAATTCCGAGCCGTGCGCCTTCAAGTTGTTTTAACATTTTCTACTCCGCTAAACTTTTATTAATTCATGACTGAAAAAATTCTTAAGGAAAGGATCGTTGGAACTTGTCAACTCTTTTATCTTTCCTTCAAAAGCAATTTTAGAATCACGCAGGAAGATTGCGCGGTCAGCTATAATTTCTGCACAGATCAAATCATGTGTAACAACAATTGATGTCATATTTAGTTTTTTTTGCAAGTTTAGAATTAACTCACTTATTTCTTTGGAAGTGATGGGATCAAGTCCCGTTGTTGGTTCATCATAAAGCATTAGTGCCGGATCGGTAATTATAGACCGGGCAAGTCCGATTCTTTTTTTCATACCGCCTGAAAGCTCCGAAGGCATTTTATCAATTGCCTCTTCAAGCGAAACATTCTCGAGCGCGGTTTTAATTTTTCCATTTATTTGATCTATTGTCATTTCCGGAAAATGTCTCTTAAGTGGAAACGAAAGATTTTCTCTAACGGTCATTGAATCATACAAAGCAGCGCCCTGAAATAGAAAACCGATATTTTTACGAATGTTGTTTAATTCTTTTATAGAAAGTTTGAATACATCATTTCTGTTTATATAAATCTTTCCTTTATCCGGCTTCATCAATCCTATAATGCATTTCAGTAATACGCTTTTCCCGCTTCCGCTTTGTCCAAACACTACAAGATTTTCACCGAGGTTTACGTTGAGAGAAATGTCGTCAAGCACAACAAGTTCGTCAAAGCGCTTGAATAGATTTAATATTTCTACTACCCTAGTGTCGGCCATAACCATAAACTAATTTTTACAAGAATCATATCAAAAATTAAAATGAGTAAAGAAGAAAGAACAACCGATGTTGTTGATGCACGTCCAACACCTTCAGTTCCTCCTTCGGTTGTAAATCCTTTGTATGAACCTACAAGTCCAACGATGTATCCGAACACAAAAGTTTTTGCAACTGCGGGAATAAAATCTCCGAACTCAATAGACTGAATAACGGAAGATCTGTAATATTCAAAACTCATCGGCTCGGTAATAATTATTGCAAGATATCCGCCGATGATTGCAATAAAAATAACATAGATTGTTAATACGGGAAGAATCATTGTCGTTGCAATAACGCGTGTAACAACAAGATACTTAAAAGGATTGATCGCGGAAACTTCCATTGCATCAATCTGTTCTGTTACTCTCATTGAACCGAGTTCCGCACCGATGCCGGAACTTACTCGTCCGGCAAAAATTAATGCAGTAATAACGGGGCCTAATTCTCGAACAACGGAAAGCGAAACCATACCGGGAAGAAAATCGCTTGCACCAAATCTTTGCATTACCGGCTGGCTTTGCATTGCAAGAACAAGTCCAATAATAAATCCGGTTACACTTACAATACCAAAAGTTTTTACGCCGAGTTCATCCATATGTTTTTTAACTTCTCTAACTTCATATGGAGGCATAAAAGCCTGCTTAAAAAACTCCAAGTTGAATATTGTAAGTCCGCTTATCGTAGCGAAAAAATTATAAATATAATCCGCATAGCTTAACCGTCTGCCGTATATTATCCTAGGTAACTTCATTTAGATAAGTATTAATTATAACTAGATCAAAATAGCAAAAGTATAGAATAGATTGAAGCGCCGACTGGAAATCTATATCATCCTAAAATGCATTTATAATGTGATTTATCTGTGGTTTTGAATCTTTGAGATGCAAAATTGCTATAACATCAATTCTACAAGTTTGATCACTGATATGATTCTTATATAGATAGGCTTCTGCGGTTTTTCTTATTTGCTTTTGTTTTGAACTGGAAATAGCCGATTCCGGCGGACCGTATTCCAAACTTTGCCGGTATTTAACTTCAACAAAGACAAGTGTTTCATTATCCTTTGCGATGATATCAATTTCACCGTGTCCGAACTGAAAATTTTGTTCTACAATTTCGTAGCCAAGATTTTTTAAGAATCGGCAAGCGAGCTCTTCCCCGTAGTCTCCGGTTGTACGTTTATTTTGATCTGTCATTTTCTAATAGCCAGTTGTCATTTATTACTCAGGCACTTAGGCGCTCAGTTACTTAGTACCTTAGTGCCTAAGTTCCTTAGTGCCTGAGTAAAATAAATTTTCTTGATTATCTTCATTCAGTATTCTGCTTAAAAAACTTTTACGGTGAAATGGTGAAATCCCAAATTTTTTAACGGCAATTCTATGTTCCAAAGTTGCATAACCTTTATTGTGATTCCAAGAGTACATTGGAAAATTCTCATGTGCTTCTAACATAATTTTATCACGTGTTACTTTTGCAATTATAGAAGCTGCTGCAATTGAAAATGATTTTGCATCGCCCTTAACAATCGTTTTTGTTTTGATCTCGGAAGGGAAAGATTTATTCCCGTCAATTAAGATTAGATTTGGTTTGATAGAGAGCCTTCCAACCGCGATCTTCATTGCTTGTAACGATGCTTGCAAAATATTTATCTCTTCAATTTCTAGATGATCAATAATACCGACTCCGTAACATAGACAGTTTTGCAAAATCCAATCAAATAATTCTTCACGTTTCTTTTCGGGAATTTGTTTTGAATCGTTGATCTCTTTATGAAAAGTTTTTTTATCGAATATAACCGCCGCCGCAACAACCGGTCCCGCTATCGGTCCACGACCCGCCTCATCAACTCCAGCAATAAGTTTGATTTTGCGAATGAGAAATTTGTTGTCGAAAAGTTTAAGCTTATTCATCAGAACTCATTAATTATTCC
>VEPI01000155.1:3718-11559 GCA_012026935.1 Melioribacter sp.
AGAGCGAAGCTGACGCCGAGAACGCCAAGTCCGGTTTCAATATTTAAACCAAATCCGTAACCGATCTTAAAAGACGAATTTTCCGGAATACTTTTTTGCTTGTCCTCGTTGCGTAAAAAATATCCTGTATCAAAAAAAAGAAATGCAAACGAACGGCGTGTAAGTAATAGTCTGTACTCAAGATTGGACCACAAAATTCTATTGCCTTGAAATTGTTTTTCCCTGTAACCGCGAAGAGAATTCGTTCCGCCTAAAAAATAGAGATCACTTAATTCGACATCATCACCTCGTAATTCTCTGCCGTGAACTCCAAGTGCCGCCACTTGTCTATTAAAAAGTTGTTCGAAAAATATAAAATCAAATTCAATGCGTTGTAAAGCAACTTTAGTGTTTGTAGTAGGAGTAATGAAAGCAACCGGACCGTTTATACTTTTAGAAGTGTATGAATATGTGTTGTTGAAGAATATTCCTTCGGTTGGTGCATAAAAATCGTCGCGTGTATCAATTCTCAAATTAACTCCGCTTGTAAATGCGGAGGAATTAAACACAGTGAATCTGTTTGCGTTTTGTTCCGAAGGGATAGTTGATTGAGCAGCAATCAATACCGACGCTGATATTTCACTTGTTGCAAGAAATTCCAATCGTCCTTCAAAATTTCTTTGGACATAGGTTGAGTCTTGTTTCCGCTGGAATAACCCGCCCTCTAAGTTAAATGGAAATCCGAAAAGCCACGGCTCAAGGTAACGTAACTCTAATTCCTGTGAGTAACGGTTTTCCTGCTGCCATCTTAAAGAAGCTGCTCGGCCTGTACCCAAGAGATTTCTCAAGCTCACATTTACAAATCCGGTTAAGTAACCGCTCTCTTTATCATTCACCGCAGGGACATATCCTGCAATACCATCAAAAAAATTTGTTTGCTTTTCTTTTATGAAAATTTTTAACACACCTTCTTTCTTCGAGTTAAAATAAAATTCCGGCTGTTCTACGGGCTCAAAGAAACGGAGACGGTTTAATTTTTCGGGGATCACATCAATATTTTTTTGAGAATATTCTTCGCCTAAAGGAATTTGCAGCGCACGGATGATCACGTAATCTTTTGTTTTGTCGTTTCCGGTAATTTCTATTTTATCTATTGTACTTTTTGTCCCTTCATCAATATTTAAATAAAGATTAACAAAATGATCACTGCTTGCTGAATCGTTCATAAATTCTACAGATTCGATTTTGACCGACGCAAAAGGAAATCCGTTGTTTTCGTAATAATTAATAATCTCTGAAAATACGGATTCAATATTGGTTCTGGTAAAAATTTCTTTTTCAAGTTGTGAGAGAATATTGTTTACAATAACGGAATCTTTAACCGGATTGTTAATTTGGATCTTATTTATAATGGTCGGCGTTCCTTCGGTTACGTTTATTTTTAATCGAGATTTTACCGAATCAATTTTTTCAGTAGTAATATTGTTAAAGAAAAAGTTATAATACCCCTCGTCGTTTAGTTTATAAGCGATACGTGTTTTTGCAGAATCTTCAATTCCTTGAAAATAGTTTTGCATGGAAGAAATATTTATCCAGCTTAAATAATCACTCTCGGTAAAGATTTTATTTCCGGATATCTCAATTCTTGAAATAATTTGTGCGGAAACATTGAATTGGGAGAAAATATTAATCAGGATGAAAAGAAAAAATATCTCTGCGTTCTTTGCGTTTTTGCTTTTAAACGAAGTGGACGCAAAGAATCCGCAAAGATCGCAGAGGTAATTAATAATTCGGTGAGTCATCTATTATCTTCATCTTTTTACCGATTGTTGAAACTTTAACTTGCTCAATGTATGAATTCATTTCGTCAGTTGTAACATTACAAGTTGTAAGTTTTGATGCATTAGCAGCACCGAGTGCAACACCAATCTTTAAAAACTGATCGAAGACGAGAGAGTTTTCCAAACCGTAAGCAATTCCGGCAACAAGAGCATCACCGCTTCCGGTTGCATCAATTACATTTACTTTCGGCGGATCTACTTTATAATTGAAATCAAATTTTTCAGCATAAAGAGAATTTGCACCATCGCTCAAAAACATCAACTTAATATTTTTTGCATATAGCCGATGTAAATACTCAAGTTTTTCTTTCTCATTACGAAGATTAATACTAAGCGATCTTTCAACTTCATCAACATTGTTGTGAATTACCGTTGGGCCGGAGTTTATGCAGTTCATCAAATGAGAACCATAAGTATCAAGAATGGAGATCTTATCATATTGGTTTGCAAGTTCAATTCCATATGGGAAAATGTCATCAGTTGTATTACACGGAGAACTTCCGGCAAAGACTACGATCGAGCAATTCTGTATCATCTTATCAAGTTTGTGTTTGAAGTCTGCGGCTTCTTCTGCGGAGATATTGCTATTTAATCCAAAGTAAGTAGTAACACGATTATTTTTTTCTTCAATTATTATATCGGCAGAACGGGTTTCGGATTTTGCAGAGACAACGGTAAAATCAATTTTATCTTCTGTGAGACAGTGTCGTAAAATCTTTCCATTGTTCCCGCCAAGAAAAGTTAATGCGGAATTTTTTTCACCAAGGAAATTTAATTGTCTGCTTACGTTAATTCCTTTCCCGCCGGAAGTGAAAAATTCTTTTTCGGAACGATTTGATTTTCCAAGTTCAATGGAATCAAAAAATAATCTTCGCTCCAATAAAGGATTTAATGTTACAGTGAGAATCATTTTTAGTGTAGAGTGTAGAGCTCAGAATGCAGAATGAATATTCTACACTCTGCGCCCTGCGTTAATAATCACGGTCTGTACCCTGGCCATCTGCTGTAGTCGGGATCTAATAGCCGGTAATCGCCAAATCCTGTTTGATCGGAAAAAACAAAACTTCTGTTCAATTCATAATAATCCCAAATCTCATAAGGCTTAGTATTTGAATCCAGCGGATGTCTTTCCACACTGCTTGGGGGACCAAACGTAATAAAGATCATACCCATATCTGAACGCCATCCTTCTCCCAATCCCTTAAAATGTTTGTTTGAATAATCAACGCGCCGGAAATATTCATACAGAATTGGATTATCAATTGTTTTAGAATTGGGTTTTTTCTTATCCCAAAAATTTAAAAAACGTTCCAGTCTTTCATCGTAACTTTTTCCTTCCTTTAGATAATCTAATTCTTCCGGAGAAGCTATATAAACCATTTGTTCAACTGCTTTATCAAGATCCGTAATTGCTAACGGAACTCCGTGAATTTTGGAATAGATTTTCTTCTCAACGGAAGTAATAGTTTTCCAATCTTTGTCTTTTATTACTGCATTAAGAAGATATTCACCGACAGAAAAACTTGCATTGTTAACGGTATGTTTTATCAAATTCGTTCCGGGATTTACAGTTATATGTTCCATTTGTTTTAACGAAGTATTCTTTTTAAGATCATCCAACGAGTATTCAATATTGATATCGCGTGTTTTATCGGAGTAAATTTCAAAATAGAGTGGGACTAAATTACTTCTATTAGTTACGGATGCTGTAACATTTGGGATAATTTTTTCACCCGTTGAATCCTTTACAAATTCTGAAACCAACATCAAATCGCTTACACCGAGTGAATCTGATATTTGTTTAACTACAAGGGGAATTTCTTTTGTTGATGCGGCTCTCGAATCGGAATCTTCTACAATACATTTGACGAAATATTTTCCCGGATTAAGATCGTAAGTTTTGTAACTAAGATTATAATTTTCTCCGGATAATGTCTGATCGAAATCGGAAGTTTTTACTTTTTCTTTCCAATTCCGTTCGAATATAATATTAGTTTTGCCTTCATCCGTAAATGTTAAGGTTATATTATAGTTGGCATAGAAACCATTATCCTTTTTAACGAATTGGATGCTTGTGTAAGGAACTTGAACAAAGAAATCCATTCGCGTTTTATTTTGAACAGAACTTTTAAATCCGCCGACATCTATAGAAAAATTCATTGATTTTGCATTTCCCAAGTTAGAAGAATATTCTACTTGAGCTGAAATAACTGAAACCAAAAACAAGAGCAGTATTAATATATTTTTCACTTACTTAACTCCTTTATTCTCGAATAAACCCGCCTGCTGCAGGTAAATTACCAAATAAATCATACTCATTGCAATCGTAAATTTCAATGTTATAAAATTCGCCGATCTTTAGTGTATTGTTTTTTGCCTCAATTAAGATTTCACCGTCAACTTCAGGTGCGTCGCGCTCGGAACGCCCCACATAATAATCATTATCCAATGAGTCAATAAGTACTTTCATTTTCGTTCCAACTAAGGATCGGTTTTTTTCTTCTGAAATTTCTTTCTGAATCTCCATCAACATTGCTTTCCGTTCTTCTTTAATTTCCTGAGAAACCGGATCGCCGAGAATAAAACTTGGAGTATTCTCCTCAACCGAATAAGTGAACACACCTAAACGGTCAAACTTTATATCGCGGATAAAATTGCAAAGTTCCCCGAATTCTATTTCAGTTTCGTTAGGATAGCCGACTATGAAAGTTGTCCGCAGTGAAAGACCGGGAATTCTTTCTTTAAGTGTATTGAGAAGTTCTTTAGTTCTGCGCTGCGTTATTCCGCGCCTCATTGATTTTAGAACTGTATCGGAAATATGCTGAAGCGGTATATCAATGTATTTGCATATCTTCGGATTGTTCATCATCTCATTCATTAGATCATCCGGAAAGTGAGACGGATAAACATAAAGTAAACGAATCCACTCAATACCATTAATATGTGAAAGTTTATTCATCAGCTCCGCAAGATTTCTTCTTCCATATAGATCAATTCCGTAATCAGTTGTATCCTGACCGATGAGTATTAATTCTTTCACACCTTGACGGGCAAGTGACTCTGCTTCAGCAAGAAGTTGATCCATCGGTTTTGTTTTATGAAGTCCGCGCATTAAAGGTATTGCGCAGAATGAACAAGGATTATCGCAACCCTCAGAAATTTTCAGATAGGCAAAATGTTTTGGAGTCGTAATTATTCTTTCGCCGAGAAGTTCATATTTTAAATCGCCTCCGAACTCTTGCACAATTCCTTCGTATGCCTCAGTTCCGAAGAACGAATCAACTTCAGGAATTTCTTTTCTTAGATCTTCCATATAGCGTTCGGAAAGGCATCCTGCAACAACAACTTTTTTTAATTTTCCTTTTTTCTTCAGCTCAATTGCAGATAGAATAGTGTTGACGGATTCTTCTTTAGCCGCATCTATAAATCCGCATGTATTTATTATAACGGAGTCTGCTTGATTAGGATCATCGGTCAAGTCAAATTTGTTTAGTTTCAGTTGGCTCATCAATCGTTCGGAGTCAACCGTGTTTTTTGAACAGCCGAGTGTGATAACGGAAATTTTATTTTTGTTCATAAATTGCTTTCTTAGAAAACTGTTACTAACAACAACAAAAATAGTGAAATAGTTTTGAAATATTTGACGGGATTCAATAGGGAAACTCAACCTCGAAGGTCTTTTGTGTGACTAGCAAGGTTACTTTATTCGGCAGTCAAGGTCCATACCTTGACTGTATTGCAAATAGTTTCTATCTGTCAAGGAGTGGTCCTTGACAGCCAGATAAAGAGCAAGAAGGTTAAATCAATTTATCGAATAAGTGATAGATAGAGATAAACAATAGGTGCTGTGAATAGTAATGAATCAAACCGATCGAGGATTCCGCCGTGCCCGGGAATAATTGATGATGAATCTTTTACGTGAGAATCACGCTTGAATAAACTTTCTATTAAATCACCAATCTGACCAAATAGTCCGACTATTAATCCAATAACAATCACATCTTTTAATTCCATGAAATCCAAAATAAATTCATGAGCGGCAATCATTCCGGCAACGGCAAAAATAAAACCGGCAACAGCACCTTCCCAGCTTTTATTCGGGCTAACACGCGGAAACAATTTATGCTTACCAAATGCAGATCCAATAAAATATGCCGCCGAATCACAAATCCATATAGATACAAGAATTGAGATGATTAAATATCCGCCTTGTGGATATGTGAAAGCGGAATCGCTATAAAACTCTCGTAAGTCAATTATTGCGGCCGATAGAATTCCGATATAGAAAATTCCTAATAGCGTTGAACCAATATTTGCAACCGCAGAATCTTTATTTCTGAATAATTCAAAAAGTAAAAGTAAAACTACGATCAATAATAATAGTAAATGGTAGTCAATAACAGGTTTGTACTCGTTTATAATTAATACAGCAACCGAGAGGTAACCAATTAGTTTGTTTGTATAGCTGTGTTTGTTGCGCATCATCCTTGTAAATTCAAAATAAGAAACCAAACCGATGGCAAGCACAAGAATTAAAAAAGGAACTTTTCCTACAAGACTTAAAACTATTAGAAGAGGGATTCCAATAACACCAACTATAACGCGTGTAGTTAAATTACCTAATTTTTTTGCCATCTATTCCTCGTCATCGGCTTTGCTTTCAAAAATATCATTTATGATTTGTAAAGCTTCATCGGCATCTTTTCTTTTAACAAGCAATTTTATTGGGGAAACTTCTCCTAAATATATATAGCTCCGGTCTTTTTGCGAAAGAATTATAGATTCTATTTCAGCACCGTTTAAATTCGCTTTCAGCATTTCGGTTTCAATTAGATCATTACCGGTGTAAACAATAACCCAGTCTTTAGGATGGATTAATTTCCCTTCAAACTCGTCAACCGGGATAAGATCAATGCCGCAATCAGCACAAACTTTAATTCCGTCAACGTATTCGCATTCACATTTTGGACAAATCATAATTCCTCCGAATGCTTGGGCAACAATTTATGATAATTAATCTTTACATAAGTAATATATAAGAAGAAGAGGATGAAAAAAATTATTAAGCTGATAAGCTGGGGAAAAACATTATCATTTTTTGTCGCGGTTGTATTTATTAATTCTTCTTTGCCAAGAATCAGATAAGCCAAGACGGCAAGAAAATTATTTAAAAAGTGAAGAGTCATCGGGACAAAAATAGAATTGCTTGTATAAGCGGCAAAGCCGAAATAAATTCCAAGAGCTATTAAAGCAATCAATCCATATGGATTGAAGTGATAAAGACCAAAAAATATTGCGGTGATAAATATACTCCAGAACGGTTTTAGCCTTTGTTCAAAACTTTTTTGAACAAATCCGCGGAAAAGAGTTTCTTCACAAAGAGCAGGAATGACTGCAACGACAAAAATTATAAAAGACGATTCAAAGACAGAGTGGGAAGTAAGCAAGCTGCCGTATGTTTTTTCAACTAATGCGTCTAATTGATCAAGTGAGTTCATTATGTTTTTTACGAACGGGCTGAATGCCGCAAGTTTTTGCAGCAAGAAATTTTGTATATAAAGAAAGTTCTGAAGCAGAGGAGTTAGAAGAATTAATCCAAGTGCAAATGCGCCAATCTCTTTGAATGATGGGGCACGCATTCTTAGAATTATAGAAATATTATCGCGGTAAACATATCTTGCAAGAATTAAAGTAGGAAGAAGCATTAAAAGAATTTGTCCGCCCATTGTAAGCAGACGGATTGCATTAACATCAGCTTTCTCAAAATTTAACCCGAAGATTATAAGAGTAAGTATAGCCCCGCCGAATTGGTAAAGCAGAAATATTCCAATCAAAGCAATAAAAGCTGCAGAGACAGGAGACATTGTCGAAAATGGTTTTATCTCTTCGTGCTTTTCTTCTTCCGGTAATTGCTGATTTGGATATTCTTCGTTCATGATGATTCCAAATTATAAAAAAGGGGAGATACTTGCTAAAAATATCTCCCCGCTTGCGTTTAATTTTTAGGGGTTACTTTCTCTT
>VEPI01000063.1:0-22839 GCA_012026935.1 Melioribacter sp.
GGCACAAGATATTTATCCCAGAAATTCCAAAAGAGCAAACCATCATCAGTTTCCGGTTCAAGAAGATATGCGGCAACATTTGCCAATCGTTGAGATGTACGCACAATTAAACTTCCCGCGGCAAATTCTTTTTTCTCATTTACATATTCTACTTTTATAGAATTGTTGTAATGTCCTTGATTTAAACGTGCCGAAGGTTTCAACTCTCTTATTTTTATTGTTTGTACATCAAGCGATACCGTCTTTTCCAATTTTTCAATTTTTATTCCGTGCATCTTAAGAAGATTTACAACTTGTGCATCGGGAACAGTGATAATGTAAGCAAAAGGAAATTTCACGTTCCTTTTTGAATAATAATCAGCTAAGTAAGGAATGGTAACAGTTTTAACCTTATCGGTGGGTCGCACGCGGTTTCTGCCATTCGCATCAACGTATGATTCCATCTCGAACGCATTGATTATTTCCGGTTTAGGAGTCGGCGCGTAGGAATAATCAACTGAAAAAGAATCTTTCTCTGCCGGATTCATTCCGCGTTCAATTGTTTTTGCATCAACTTCTTTCAGCATATTTTTTATTTCATCTTTGTTTGCGGAAACGTAATCCAAAAGTGATCTGAGTAAGTTGTAACATCCTGTAACGCGTGTTTTAAAATCCGCATAGACATAATTCTCGTTTAAAATAGAAAGACGGTTTCTCAATCCTACATAATTAACAATGTAACGCGGTTGAACCGCATCATAGTACCATCCTTTTTCAGGAGTGCGTTGATCGAAAAATTCTCCGTAAAAAACATTTTGCTGTTTATATTTTTCGGTTAGATTACTTTTCATCCACGGCATCATTTTATCGCGCATATAATTTATTAATCCTCTATCGCCGTTTGGATTAACCATCCACGTATATGTTAACGGCTCTTGATGATAAGATCCGTTAGTTGTGTGAAGATCAATAAATAAAGAAGGGTCCCAGCGGTTTAAAGCCGCAGCTAATCCGCGGTCTTCGGGTGATTCAAGTTTCATTGCATCGCGGTTCAAATCCAGCATTTGTCCGTTGTGGCGTACGCCAACACCGTTAACGGGTCCATTCTGATTTGTTCTATTCTGTTTGCTGATCGGTTCGTTGCCGTCGGAATTGAAAATTGGGCAGATGAGAAGAACTACATTCTTCAAATAATCCGGCGTTTCTTTTAATAAAATATCACGGGCAATCATTTGAATTGCTTCTTTGCCTTCAACTTCTCCGGCATGAATATTTGCCTGAACATAAATTACAATGCGTTTATCTTTCGCTAAGTCTTTTGGAGATTTTGGAAGCGGCTTTCCCACAACAACTAAAGGAACATCTCTTCCTTCAATACTTTTTGCAAGGGATTCTATTCTAATATTATTCGGCGAAATCTTTTTTAATTGCTTAAAGAAATCCATAACATCGCTGTAGCGGGAAGTAGATTCAAAATTTGTTTTCTCTGCTGTTGTAAGGATTTTATTCTTTGTTGAAGCAAACGTACCGATGTTAATTAAAAGTGCAATGAATAAAAACAGTTTGATTGATTTCATAACATTCCTGTAAAATTAAGTTTTGAAAATAACCGTCAGCTTTTTCTTTTGTGGAAATTACAAAAACTTATTCTGGGTCAAAATTTAATTTTAGTTAATTTTGTAGTAATTAATTCAATTCATATAGAAAGGAAGTTAAAATGTATATAAAACCTCTAGACTCTGTTGCGAAAGAAGAAGTAAAAGCCGGGCAGAAAACTACACGGCAAGTTTTAATTTCATCTGAAGAGGGACCGAATTTTGCAATGCGTAAATTTTCGATAGAGCCGGGCGGCGGAATGCCAATGCATACAAATTCAGTTGAACATGAACAGCTTGTGCTCAACGGAAAAGCGAAAGTGATCATAGGCGGTCAGGAATTTGAAGCAAAGAAGAATGATGTTGTATTCATCCCCGCAAATGTTCCGCATAGTTATAAAACAATTGGCAATGAACCGTTTGAGTTTTTGTGCGTTGTTCCCAACAAAACCGATGTAATGGAAATTGTGAAAGCTGAAAAATAATATTTACCGCTAAGTTGATCGTAATTGATTCACAATATAGATGAGGTTGATTATGTTACATCGAATGTTTCAGCTTAGAGTAATTACTGCCGTTTTCTTTTTTGGGTTTTCGTTTATTTCTGCACAAGAACCGAAACCTATTCAGCTTCCTAAACCGCAGACTGAAATAGGTAAACCGCTGATGCAAGCATTAAAACTCCGCGCATCATCCAGAAGTTTTGATGTAAAACCCTTGTCGCGGCAGGAACTTTCAAACTTAATTTGGGCAGCAGCAGGAATTAACAGACCTGAATCCGGAAAACGTACAGTACCATCTGCACGTAACTGGCAGGAGATTGATGTTTATATTGCACTCGCAGATGGCGTTTATCTTTATGATGCCAAAACTCACAGCTTGAATCCGGTTGCAGCCGGAGACTTCCGTGCGCTGTGCGGAGTGCAAGATTTTGTAAAATCAGCACCGCTTAATTTGATTTATGTTTCTGATTACGCTAGGATCAAATCAAACGATAATGATGAGACCAAAACTATTTTTACTTCTGCTGATGCGGGATTCATGGCGCAGAATGTTTATCTCTATTGTGCTTCGCAAGGACTTGCTGTTGTAGTGCGCGGATTGATACCAAAAGAAAAATTAGCGGAAGCATTGAAGCTTAATCCAGAACAAAAAATTCTGTTGAGTCAGACAGTGGGGTATCCTAAATAATATTTATGGTGAAAGTGGTAGCGGGAAATTCTTAATTTAATGTTGTAATTATTTTTTGCATAGTCCGTAAAGCAATTGGAGTAATCAATGGGCAAGTTCAAGTATGTAATTAAAAGAAGCGGCGCCGTTGTTCCGTTCAACCCCGATAGAATTGCCAACGTTATTTACAGAGCAGCAGTTTCTGTCGGAGGGAGGGATAAAGAAAAATCTTTTGAGCTTGCAAAAAAAGTTGTGAGTCTCTTGGAAGAAACTTTTGAAGAGGGATATAAACCGCACGTAGAAGAAATTCAGGATATAATTGAAAAAGTTTTGATTGAGAACGGACATGCTAAAGTTGCGAAAGAATTTATTCTTTACAGGGAAGAAGCGTCGCAGAGAAGACACGCAGACTCCCGTCATTTTTCCAAACCCAACGAATTAATTCCATGGCGAAAAGTATGGCGCTCGCTCGATTGGGCTGTAACGCATAATCTAAACACGGTTGAAGCCGCCAACACAAGAATCCGTAACGGAGAATTTCCGCATATTGTTCACGAAGCAGAATCATTTTACGAAACACAGCTTGATACTGCCGCCGAACTGATAAAAGAAAGAAGCGGCGAATTAAAAATGGTAATGGTAAGCGGGCCATCTTCTTCCGGCAAAACAACAACAACAATGAAACTTGAACAACGTTTGAAAAAAAGCGGAATGAGTTTCGTCCCTTTAGTTGTTGATAATTATTTCTTTGATCTTGAAATGCATCCGAAAGATGAATTCGGTGATTACGATTTTGAAACTCCGCAAGCGCTTGATCTTGATTTGATAAATGAACACTTAAAACGTCTCGCCGCAGGAGAGGAAGTAAAAATTCCTTATTATGATTTTAAGACCGGAAAAAGGTCGCCAGACAGCACACCGCTTCAAATACACGATCACGAAGTTTTACTGATTGATAGCCTTCATGGATTATTCCCGGAGTTTAGTAAAGAAATCCCCGCACCGCAAAAATTTAAACTTTATTTGGAGCCGTTACTGCAAATGAAAATGCCGAGTGGAGAATATATTCGATGGACGGATTTACGGTTGATACGCCGCATGCTGAGAGATTCAGTTCATCGCGCATACAACCCCGAGCAGACCTTACTTCATTGGCATTACGTGCGAGCATCCGAAAAAAGAAATATTCTTCCTTACAGCAACACAGCGGATTATATAGTAAATACTTCGATGCCGTATGAGGTTTCGTTATACCGTCCTAAACTTTTGAATCATTTTGCCGAATGGGAAAAGAAATATCAAAACGATCCGTTGAGAGAGGATGCATTTACTCGCGCTTCACGTGTTAGAAAAATGCTTGAAGCAATTGATCCTGTAGAAGACGATACACCTGTTCCGGGTGATTCCGTTTTGCGAGAGTTCATCGGCGGAAGTACAATGGAATATCACTAAAATCGATAGACCGCGGATGACACGGATAACACTAATTATCACGGATGGAAGAAATGTTATATGAAGAAATTACAAGTCAAATCATTAAAGCGTTTTATAAGGTGAATAATACGCTTGGCTTTGGTTTTTTAGAAAAAGTTTATGAAAACGCAATGAAATTAGAGTTGATAAAAATGGGATTTAAAGTTGAACAGCAAAAAAATATCCGGGTGCATTACGAAGGCGTTGAAGTTGGTGATTACTATGCGGATCTATTAATTAATGAATGTGTAATAGTCGAGCTTAAAGCGGCAGAAAATTTATGCGAAGAACACGAAGCACAATTGATCAATTATCTCAAAGCAACGAATATTGAAATTGGTTTATTAATGAATTTCGGTAAGAAAGCAGAATTCAGAAGAAAAATATTCAGCAATGAAAAAAAATCTGCGTAAATCAGCGTCATCTGTGTTATCCGCGGTCTATTTCTTTTAAGGGAACCACAATGAAAAAAATATTTTTTATCTCAGTCGTAATTTTTTCACTTACACTTTATGCCCAGCACAAAACTAAAACTCCTTACGATTATGTGAACCCGTTTATCGGCACTGACGATATGGGACACACATACCCCGGTGCAGCAGTTCCGTTTGGATTGGTACAGCTTAGTCCGGAAACAGATTCCGTTTTGTACAGTTACGGCAAAGGTTATAATCCGGATGTTTATAAATATTGCGCCGGTTATCAGTACGCAGACAAAACAATTGTAGGTTTTTCACACACGCACATGAATGGAACGGGGCACTCTGATCTCGGAGATTTTCTAATTATGCCGACAACCGGCAAGTTGCGATTAAATCCCGGAACAAAAGAAAATCCGGGAAGCGGATACAGATCAAGATTTTCTCATACAAATGAAAAAGCAAATCCCGGCTATTATGCTGTTCATCTTGATGACTATAATATAGATGTAGAATTAACGGCAAGTGACCACGTTGGATTTCACAAATACAAATTTCCTAAAACTAATGATGCACATATTATTCTTGATATGACTTCCGGCATCTATAATTATGACGGGAAAGTTGTATGGTCTTCGGTGCGTGTTGAAAATAATAGGTTGGTCACAGGATTTCGCCAAACAAACGGATGGGCGCGGACGCGATACGTTTATTTTGCAATGGAATTTTCCAAACCGGTAAAATCTTATCAATTACGTAATGACGAGCAAATTATTTACGGCGGATTCTGGCGGAAGTTTAATCAGAACGAAAATTTTCCGGAACGCGCCGGACACAAAGTAAAATGTGCCTTCAACTTTGAGACGGAAAACGGAGAAATAATTTTAGTTAAAGTTGCTCTAAGCGGAGTAAGCACAAAGAACGCAATTGAAAATCTTAAAGCTGAAATCCCGGATTGGAATTTTGAAAAAGTAGTTAATCAAGCAAAAGAAAAATGGAACAAGGAACTTTCTAAAATTATAATTAAAGCAAGCGAAGAAAGAAAAATAAATTTTTATACGGCGATGTATCACAGCTTCTTGAATCCGAATATTTTTTCCGATGTGAACGGAGAATACCGCGGATTGGATCAGAACATTCACAAGTCAAACAAGTTTACGGACTACACAACATTTTCTTTGTGGGATACGTACCGCGCGCTTCATCCTCTTTACACAATCATTCAGCAAAAACGCACGGGTGATATTGTTAACTCAATGCTCGCGCATTACGAGCAGAGCGTGCATAAAATATTGCCTGTTTGGTCTCATTGGGCAAATGAAAATTGGTGTATGATCGGTTATCACGCCGTTCCGGTTATTGTTGATGCTTATATGAAGAATATCGGCGGATTTGATGTGAACAAAGCATTTGAAGCTGTTACAGCCAGCGCCAATTATGATTTGTATGATGGAATCGGCGCATACAAGAAGTTCGGATATGTGCCGGAAGATTTGAGTTCGAACTCAGCATCAAAAACTTTGGAATATGCTTACGATGATTGGACGATTTACAAAATGGCGGAAATGTTGGGCAGGAAAAAAGAAGCTGGTGAATTTTTAAAGCGCGCGAACAACTACAAAAATATTTTTGATAAAGAAACCCATTACATACGTGCAAAGAAATCCGATGGAACATTTAAAATTCCGTTTGATCCGTTCAGCGTAGCGAATCAAGGATACATTGAAGGCAATGCATGGAATTATTCTCTTTATGTTCCGCATGATGTGAAAGGATTTGTTCATCTTCTCGGCGGAAATGAAAAACTTGTAACCTGGCTCGATTCTTTATTCACATTTGATCTGCCGGAAAAATATTTTGGTGAAAGCGAAGACGTTACTAAAGTCGGAATGATCGGCAATTATGTTCACGGCAACGAACCGTCTCACCATGTTCCGTACATGTATAACTTTGCAGGAGCTCCCTGGAAAACGCAGGAAAGAATTCATCAAATTGTGAACACAATGTATAAACCCGAGCCGCACGGTTTATGCGGAAATGATGACTGCGGACAAATGTCCGCGTGGTATATTTTCAGCGTAATGGGATTTTATCCCGTTGCACCGGGAAGCAATGAGTATGTTATCGGAAGTCCCTGTGTTGATAAAGCTGTAATTAATTTAGAGAACGGAAAGAAATTTAAAATGACGGCAGAAAATCTTTCAGAGAAAGATATCTATATAAAAGAAGTTTGGCTTAACGGCAAAAGTATTGACAGAAGTTTCATTACACACAAAGAAATTGTTAACGGCGGAGAATTGAAATTTGTTATGCAAGATCATCCGAATGAAAATTGGGCGGTTGATGGTAATTCGGCACCATATTCTATGAGTAAATGAGAAGGTGGGAGGCGAGGAGCTAGAAGCGAGAGGTAAAAGCACCCCTATCCCGAACTTGTTTCGAGATGCAACATGAAAGGTGAAACGGCAAGAAATAATTTTCTTCAATATTGAAATAGATAATCACCAACTCTAAGCATCGCAATTTCATTTAAGCTCACCAGATTGTAAAAGTATTGTAAAAGTTGATTAAACCCTCCATCCGCACAAAGTTCGCAAAAGATTAATTACTATTTTTTGAACGCGAAAGGAAGTAACTGAAGCGTTTATAGAAATTAATTATTTCGCAAGTTTTATTTCCCCGCATTCATAAACAAACTATCGCGTAATTTTTTGGAAGAATATTGATCGGATCTATCGGACATAAATTTCACATACCCGTTCTCGGTGTTGCTTTCTCAGTTGATGCACCTCTTAAAGTAGCTAAGTATGGAATCTCATCTGTTATGTCTCTCGTTGACGACACATTAGTTGAACGCCTACGTCAGCATTATCTTGAAAAATTAGGCAGACCATATGTAAAAATCGAAGACAGCGACCAAGCACGCTCACTTCGAATAACTGCATATTTAAATATGATTAAACAGTTGGTGGAAGAACAATTCGAAGAATTGAAAAACTCTCCATTTGAAAATGGAAGCGAGATCACAAAATATTTTGAAATGCTTCCCGACTCCTCTGAATTGAAAATCAAATATTATGAAATGCTGAACACGGAGAACGAACGTGTTCGCATCAATCTGCAAAACGAGTTACGTAATAATATTTATCCCGGTTCGATTGATGTAAACATCATGACCAAGGTGGACAAAGCAAATTATAATTCCGAGGGTTCACTACTGCCGTCTGAATTTAATGATGCACATGCTGCTTTACGCGGATTTGCGATGAGCGATCTGGAAAGTTCTATAATTTTTTCTGCCGGCATGAATCCGAAATTGTACAGTTACATTGAAACATTTAAGGATTTTTATCCAAACGAAAAAAGCAGTTTTAAAAAGAAAATAGTTATTAAAGTCAGCGATTACCGCTCCGCACTTATTCAAGGAAAATTTTTAGCGAAAAAAGGTTTATGGGTTTCGGAGTATCGGATTGAATCCGGATTAAATTGCGGCGGCCATGCGTTTGCAACGGATGGTTTATTGCTCGGTCCAATTCTCGAGGAATTCAAAAACAAAAAAGACGAATTACGGAACACATTAAAAGAAATATATCTTCCCGCACTCACAAGAAAAGAAATTCCCGTTGATTCGGAAAAATTAAATTATGATGTAACAGTTCAGGGCGGTGTGGGAACATCAAGCGAACAAGAATTCTTGCTTCGTTATTATGGCGTGAAATCGGTTGGCTGGGGAAGTCCGTTCCTTTTAGTGCCCGAAGTAATGAATGTTGATGATTATACTTTGCAGAAACTTTCCGCTGCGGGAGAAGAGGATTTGTATTTAAGCGATATCTCTCCATTAGGAGTTCCTTTCAATAGTTTACGCGGAAACAGTAAAGACGCAGAAAAAATAGAAAGAATTGAAAATGGAAAACCGGGCAGCCCCTGTCCTAAAAAGTTTTTAGTGTCGAACAAAGATTATTCCGATAAACCGCTGTGTACGGCATCAATCACATACATCAACAAAAAAATTGCCGAGTTAAAAGAAAATTATACTGACGAAGAGCAATACAAGAAAGAATTTGACAAAGTAGTTAACAAAACATGTTTATGTGAAGGGCTTACAGTACCGGCTTTGATCGTTAATAATATTCCGTCGCCAAAACAGAGCCGCGCGGTCTCTGTCTGTCCGGGACCAAATCTTGCGTACTATTCAAAGATTGCAACTCTTCATGAAATGGTTGATCACATTTACGGCAGAATAGATCTCATTACACATCCCAATAGACCAAATATGTTTGTGAAAGAACTCGGACTATATATTGATTATTTAACAAAGAGAATAGATGATCAAGATGAGAATGTATCTGATCAGAAAGCAGAATATTTTTCTTTGTTCACAACAAACTTGCTTGAAGGAATCAATTATTACAAAAATATGATTGATGAAATAATTGAAGAACCCGAAATAGTTAGAGAAAAAATGTTAGGAAGTTTTGAGATGATGGAAGAGAAGCTGATGGTTTATTCGTTACAGGCGAATTAAAAATTATTCTATATACAACCGCGGTACACGTGTGTTGATGTTTGTAAGTATCTCGTAAGGAATTGTCCCCGCCCACCCCGCAAGTTCTTCAACTGAAATTTTATTTGAACCGTCTTGACCGATCAAAATAACTTCATCGCCGTTGAATGCAGAATCGTTTTCTATGTTAACAATTATTTGATCCATAGAAATTGATCCGACAACAGGATAACGCTTTCCGCGAATTAAAACTTCTGCTTTGTGACTCATGCTTCGGAAATACCCATCACCATAACCAAGAGGAACAGTAACCGCACGTATATCTTGTTTTGGTTTCCATGTTAAACCATATCCAACCGGATGACCCGCCTTGATGATTTTAAAATAAACCACCAGCGATTTCCACGTTAGTGCAGGTTGTACAAAAATTGTTTTTGCGGTTTCGTTAGACGGATAAACACCGTATAGCATAATTCCCGGACGCACCATATCAAGATATGTTTCGGGTGTTTGAAGTATTGCACCGGAGTTTGCAATATGACGAAGCGGCATTTTGATAGAATGTTTTTCGAAAAATCTTAATACTTCTTGAAATCTTTCAAGTTGAGTGAGTGTGTAAGTTGTATCCCGCAGTTCTGAATTTGCAAGATGAGAATATATTCCGTCTATCCCGATATTTTTACATTTAACTGCCGATTCAAGAAATTTCTCTGCAGTATAATAATGAACTCCGATCCGTTCCATTCCTGTATCTATTTTTAGATGAACCTTGGCTTTAGTTTTCATCTGGGAAGCAAATTCATCTATTTGATTCAGCTTATCAACGGAAGACGCTGTAATAGTTAAATCATGTTTTAAGAAAAGCGGAATCTGATTTCCCCAAATTCCTCCGAGAACTAAAATTGGAATTGTAATTCCTTGTTCCCGTAAAAGAATTCCCTCTTCGAGAACAGCAACGCCGATGTAATCGGATTTTAATTCCTGCATTAATTGAGCTACCCTTACCAGCCCGTGTCCGTAAGCATTGGCTTTTAAGATCGGCATTAATTTCGACGGTGCAACTGCATTTTTTATTTTATTAAAATTATCAGATAAGATTTTCAGATCAATTTCCAAACGCGTTGGACGAATAATTTCATCTGAACTAATAGTAGGATGATTAATGTTATTAGTCATTGAATCACATTTAATAATTATCACAAAAATAAGTTATTTATTTAATTTTGTTAGCGCAAACATTCTAAATCCTTCTTTTTCGGTTGTCTATTTTGCCGCAGATTAATTATTATTCTACGTGCCGTTGTAAAAATTTTTTTTATAAGATCGGTTAAGAAAAACTGAAAGGTGAATTAAATGGAACAGTTTGAAATAAATAGAATTAGAACACAGCTCATTAATAGGAGAGATAGACTTAATCGGGCTGCCGTAGATCAAAAGACCGGGATCCATTATTTAACATTACTAAAAGAAGTAGATGCGGCTCTCGAACGGATTGACAGCGGCACATATGGAATATGCGAAGTTTGTCACGATCCGATAGAAGAAGATAGATTAATAGTCAATCCTTTATTGTGTTTCTGTATTGATCACTTAAGCGATCAACAGAAGCGTTCATTGGAAGAAGATCTTGATCTCGCTCAGAAAATTCAAAAAACTATGTTGCCCGCAAGAAATTTAGAAACAGAAGGATGGGATTTTAATTATCATTATGAACCTGCAGGCGCTGTAAGCGGAGACTATTGTGATGTAATTAGCGAAGGACCGAATACGTACTTTATATTAGGCGATGTATCCGGGAAGGGAATTGCTGCTTCGATGTTGATGTCTCAGATGCACGCTTTGTTTCATAGTTTGATTCCCCTGAATTTAGGAATTAACCGTCTTGTGGGACAGATTAACAGGTTAATGTGTGAGAGTAATCCATCTTCACATTATGCAACACTATTATGTATTAAAGCGGAATTGAGCGGAAGGATTGAAGTATGTAACGCCGGACATTTACCCGCTTTGTTGATAAAAAAGAATGAGCAGCTGAAATTAGACTCGACCGGAATACCGGTTGGACTATTCTGTGATGCCGATTATTCCGTTAACTCTTTATCGGTTGAAAAAGGTGATACATTTTTGCTTTACACAGACGGACTTACCGAGACTTTTTTCGATGAAGAAGAATATGGAGTGAGCCGGTTGTCGAAAGTATTTTTTGATAATCATAAACTTTCTTCAAGAGAATTAACAAAAGTTATTTTAAACGATGTAAACAAATTCATTGCCGGTAAATCCAAGAAAGATGACATGACAATAATGACCGTTAAGAAACTCTGAATTATTATTTATCTTCCAAATATCTTACAACGAACTTTTTCTGATTATACAAAAAGAATAATTATTTTCGTTTCAACTTATTAGAAACAGATTGTGAACACGTAAAATAAACGCCCTTATGAATAAGAAATTGATGATTTGAAAAGTGTAATTAAAAAATAAGAGGAGAAAAAAATGGAAATAAAAAAAATCTATCCTTTCTTGATTTCGTGTTTGTTTCTGGCAATTAATTTATTTGCACAACACGAGACGTCAACATGGACAGATATTCAGCTTCAGAGATTAATAGACGGCAATAAACGATTCACCGATTCAAAACCAATGCACGGCAACCAAACAAGAGAAAGAAGATCAGAGGTTGCAAAAGGACAAAAACCATTTGCAGTAGTAGTAACATGTTCTGATTCACGTGTTCCACCGGAAATAATTTTTGATCAAGGACTGGGAGATTTGTTTGTAATTCGCACAGCAGGAAACATTATAGACGATATTGGTCTTGGCAGTATCGAGTATGCAGTTGAACATTTGGGAGTTCAGTTGATAGTTGTTCTCGGACATGAAAGATGCGGAGCTGTTGATGCTGCTGTAAAAGGCGGTCATGCCGGGGGGCATATTCAAAACCTGATCGAAGCTATTCGTCCGGTAGTTGAAAAAGAAAAAAATAACAAGGGCGATTTACTCGACAATTCCGTTAAAGCAAATGTACAAATGGTTGTTAAACAATTAAATTCATCCGAACCAATATTAAAAGAGTTTGTTCATGAGAAGAAATTAACTATAGTTGGTGCCAGGTATGATCTTGACGACGGCGTTGTAACTATTTTGCACTAACTAATAAATTTTGATATTTGAGAATCTCAAAATGACAGAACATATTTTATATAATCTCGAACAACTAATAAAAACAATGAAAAATTATAAACAGAAAATATTTCTCGTGTTATTTATTTGTTCGGCAATCGTGCCCGCCTTACAATTGAAAGCGCAGGATAAGCCGATAGATAAAATTACTCCCGTTACCGTACACCGTTCAGAAGTAATAAATATTGCATCAAAAATAAACGGCGTAATATACCCGATATTTATTGCGCTCCCGGGAAGTTATTTCACAACTGAAAAAACTTATCCGGTTGTTTACATGCTGGATGCTTATTCATCATTTGGAATTATGGTTCAGATGGCGCGGCTGCTTGCGTTCGATAAAGAAATTCCCGAGGTGATAATTGTAGGAATATCCTCTGAAGGAGGCTCTAAAGAATTTAATTTTAACAGGGCAAGAGATTTTACACCAACACAAATCCAGCCCGAGAAATTACCGGAAGAATATAGATCAACATTCCCAATCTCGGGAGGCGCGGAAAAGTTTTTAGGATTTATCAAAAATGAATTAATACCATATGTTGAATCAAATTATAGATTTAGTCCCGGCGATAGAGTATTAGAGGGACATTCTTTAGGCGGGCTTTTTGTTTTTTATTCTTTGTTTAAGGATCCCGGATTATTTAAAAGATATATCTCAATTAGTCCGGCGTTATTATGGGATGATGGGTTATTAATAAAGGATGAAGAAAAATTTTCGAAAAATGATAAATCATTGGAATCAATTATTTATACCGCAGTTGGTTCTCTCGAAAGCGAATCTTTTAAAAAACCTTGGGAACTGTTAATCGGCAATTTAAAATCAAGACAATACAAAGGGATGAAATTAAAATCCGAGATCGCAGAAGGTGAAACCCACTACACTATAATTCCATATATTGTTACTCACGGATTGAAATCGGTCTTTTCCGATGATGTAAAATAGACTAACGCATTTTTTGATTTATAAATAAAATTGAATTGGAGAAAAATGTTTAACAACATACAACCGGTTGTGCTTTTCGGCTACGCAGCATCAGTTATTATTGCCGTCTCTTTAATGATGAGTTCAATTGTAAAACTTAGAACTATAAATCTGGTTGGCGCGATGTTGTTTTCCGGCTACGGATTAGTAATTAGAGCATACCCGGTATTTTTGCTTAATGGATTTATAACACTTGTGGATGTTTATTATCTGCTGCAGATATTCGGCGGGAAAGAATATTTCCGCATATTGGAAGTAGGAACGAATACCGAGTACTTAAAATATTTTTTGAAATTTCATGAGAAGGAAATAACAAAATTTATTCCCAACTTTATATTTGAACCAAATTATAAGTATCACGTAATGTTTGTGTTGAGAGATACTATCCCGGCAGGATTAGTCTGTTCCGAGTATCTTGATGATGACTGCATTTATATGAAATTGGATTATGCCATTCCCGGCTACAGAGATTTTAAAATGGGTAAATATGTATTCGAGGAAATACTTAAAAAGAAAAAAATAAAAAAGATTTACAGCGATCCCGGCAACAAGAAACATGAACAATACTTGAAGCGGATGGGTTTCGTTAAAGCCAGCTTAAATTCAAAGCCGGTTTATTGCCTTAACATTTCATCTTAAAATAAGTTTTTATAAATGGCAGCGAAGCAGATTTTATTTGAAGCTTGTGTTGACTCACTTGAGTCGTCAATCGCGGCACAAGAAGGAGGCGCAGACAGATTAGAGTTGTGTGCCGATCTTTTAGAAGGAGGAATCACTCCATCGGCAGGAACAATTGATCTGGTCTGCAGAAAACTAAATATTCCCGTAATGGTGATGATTCGTCCACGCGGCGGCGATTTTTGTTATTCCAATTATGAATTTGAAGAAATGAAGCGGGACATTGAACTGGCAAAACAATACAATATTTCAGGAATAGTATTTGGAATTCTAAATGAAGACGGGACAATTGATAAAGAAAGAACAAAAGAGCTGATTCAATTATCGCGACCTCTAAAAATAACTTTCCACCGCGCATTTGACATGACACGCGATCCGTTTGAAGCTTTGAAAGATCTAATTGATTTAGATGTGGAGCGGGTTTTAACTTCAGGACAAGAGGTTTCTGCTTATAAGGGAATGAAGTTAATAGAAGAATTAGTGATGAAGGGCAAAGACAAAATTATAATTATGCCGGGCGGAGGAATTAATGAAAACAATGCCGCTGAAATTGTCAAGTGCAGCAATGTAAAAGAGATTCACGGTTCCGCCAGAGTAAAAAAAGAAAATGGTATGATAGCAACATCCGCAGAACTAATTCGTAAAATTAAGGAAGCGATTAATGGTTGATCAAATTGAAATACTTTTTGAAGATAAAGATGTTATAGCCGTTAATAAACCGGAAGGACTTGCTTCAATAGCTGAAAACGACATAATGATTGAATCTCTCCACTCACTTCTGGAGAAAAAGTACGAACAAAAACTTTTTATAGTTCATCGGCTGGATAAAGAAGTAAGCGGAGTAATTCTATTCGCTAAGAATTCAGAAACTCATAAATATTTAAATGATCAATTCGCCGAAAGAAAGGTTAAAAAATATTATTCTGCATTGGTTCACGGGATTATAAAGGAAAATGACGGAATGATAAAAAAACCGATTCGCGAGTTTGGATCTGGAAGAATGGGTATTGATGACCGGAAAGGAAAACCGAGCGAAACAAAATTCCATGTTGTTCAAAGATTCAGCGGCTATACATTGTTAGAATTAAATCCGTCAACAGGCCGCCGGCATCAACTGCGCGTGCATTTATATAGTATCGGTTTTCCGATAGTAGGTGATTTACGCTACGGCGATAAAACAATCCAAGAAAAATATTCACGGATAATGCTTCATGCAAAAAATCTAGAATTTCAATTACCGGACAAGAAAAGTGTTTTAATCGAAGCACCGCATAGCAAATCTTTTCTTGAATTATTAAAACAAATATCTTAATACAATTAATTCAAACGGAGTTTTATATAATGAACGATTTAACCAGTGAATTAAATTCTGTTATTGAATCGGCGGAAAAAAAACTAAGAAACATAACCGAAGAACAAAGCTCAAAAAAACCTTCGCCGGAAAAATGGTCTTCGAAAGAAATCTTAGGTCATCTGATTGATTCTTCAGTTAATAACATGATCAGGTTTGTCAAAGGTCAATTCAAAAACGATTTAGTATTCTGCGGTTACGATCAGAATAAATGGGTTGAAGTGCAGAATTATCAAAACGCCGAATGGAATTTTTTAATTGATTTATGGAAGATGAATAATTTGCAGATTGTTCGTCTAATCAAATTAATTCCAAATGATGTATTAAAAAGATCAACAACAAATCACAATTACGATCAGATTGCCTGGAAAGAGTTATCCAAAAATGAATCCGCAACCTTGGAATATTTGATTGAGGATTACATTGGTCATATGAAACATCATTTAAATAGAATTTTCAGTTAGTAAAGTTGAAGATAGAATAAGCCGGTAATTGCCGGAAAAGATTCTGCGGAGAAATAAAATGAAATCATTAAAAGAAATATCAAACGAACATTTAAATTGGATTCAGCCAAAAGCAACTCAACAATTATTTGAACTGCGTATTAAAGATGATTTATTCGGCACATTATTGTTTCCCAAATCGGTTGGATCTCTTGCAGAAGCGGAAACTTTTAACGGAAAGTGGACATTCAAACGGGTTGGATTTTTTACAACTCGAATTACAATTAGAAATACAGGCGAAGAAAATGATATCGCAGTTTTCAAACCGAATCTAATGGCATCAAGCGGGATACTAGAATTTAATAATGGAAAAAAATATCAATGGCATTCATCAAATTTTTGGGCAACTAAGTTTGAGTTCAAAGAGCCCGACGGTGAATCTGTTGTTGTTTTCCGTTCTGGAGTTGAAGAACCAAAATTAAAAGATTGGTTCAGGACACAAGCACGTGTTGAATTTCCAGATCACAAAAAGAATCTTGAAGAACTGTCAATATTAGTTTTGCTTGGCTGGTATCTAATAATTGTTCTTCAGATGGATTCTTCTGCAGGAGCAGTAGTAGCCGCAACATCATAAAATTGTAAACTCTAGCTTGTTCAAAAGCCGGATTTATTTACAATTTATTTTTTGATCAGTTCATCATAAACTTTTTCGAGAGCTATTCTTAACATCCCAGCAACACGCTCTTTCCATCCATCGGTTCCGGGGATGTCGGTTGATAATGAAATTTCAATCTTATTTTTTCCGTCCTTAATTCCTTTTGAAACAAAATCTACAAGTGCAGAAAGAAGATTTTTCATTGCTACAACATCACCCAACGAACCAGTAACCAGATCGCTTGTTGCACCGTGACCGAAAATGAAAAGTGTATCTTTCGAATAATATTTAATAACCTTTTCGAGAGTCTCAATCCAGCTTGCTACGGAACCACCGCCATTAGCATCTATATATGGGTAAGTTTTGTTGAAAACAAGATCACCCGCATGTGCAATGTTAGCTTTTTCAAAATGAATTACCGCATCGCCGCCCGTGTGAGCGGGTCCAAAATATTTTGCCACAACCGTTTCCTTGCCAATCTTTTGCTTCCACTCATCAGCAAAAGTTGTGTCAGCATAAACCTGTTGGGTGCCGGGATTGTTGCCGTAACTTTTTTTCTGAAGAGCTACGCAGTTTTCATGAGCGATCATTTTTTTTGCAAAATCTTTTATATAAACATTTCCGCCGGTATGGTCTGCATGGTGATGGGTATTGAAAAACAGATCGATCTTGCGCGTTGTTTTCTTTTGAAGTTCAGTAATAAATTTATTTACTGTTTCCGGAAATTGAGAATCAATTACAACAACTGCATCTTTAGCAGCATACCAGCCGATAGTACCGCCTCGCTCAATATAAATTCCAAAATTGTCACGAATAGTTATAAGTCCCAGAGTTTTTTGGGGCTCACTATAAAAAAATTTATTTCCTTGAATCAGAACACCTCCGGCAATAAGCGCCCCGGTTTTTAGAAATTCTTTGCGGGTGAATTTCATAATATTTCCTTTCAATTAATTTTGTTATGTGAAATATCTTTTTTTAATTTACAACGCAGAGGTATAACAAAGCAAGTTATAAATAAACAGGTATCGAATATTTATGGAATTACAGCAATACCTTGCAAGAATAGGAATAGCAAAAATAAAATCGCCATCAATTGATTTTTTGATGGAACTTCAAAATCAGCATCTGCTTTCAATTCCATTTGAAGATTTGGATATTCCCGAAAGAGATAGAATAATTTTAGACATTGAACGGATATACAAAAAAATTATACCCACTAAACGCGGTGGTTTTTGTTATGAATTGAATGGATTGTTTCATTGGCTACTGACCGAGCTTGGTTACAAAGTTGATATGTTATCAGCAAGAGTTTATAACAATTCAAAAAATGAACTTGGCCCTGAGTTCGACCACATGACATTACTTGTTCATCTTGATAAAAACTTTTTAGTTGATGTCGGCTTCGGAGATTCATTCCGAAAACCAATCGAATTTTCTAACGGTAAAGTTGAAGATATAAGCGGGCAATACAGAATGGTTTATGCAAAAGATAATTATGAACTGCAACGTAAAGAAAATAGAGGATGGGCGCTTCAATACACTTTTAATTTAACACCAAGAAAATTATCCGATTTTAATAAAATGTGTAACTTCCAACAGGATTCACCAACATCACATTTTAGGACAACGATGAAATGTACAATTGCAACAAGAACAGGAAGAATCACCGTGAGTAATTCTTCTTTAACGATAACCGAAAATGGAAAGAAAACAAAAACGGAAGTAAAAAACACAGATGAATTTTACCGGTTGATAAAAAAATTTTTTCAAATAGAACTGAGCTGAAATGATATATCAAAAACGAAATGGCGGATATTTAATCAGCACCGACAAACGCAAATTAGATTTTAAGATCATTCACAATTTTCTAATTAATTGCTATTGGTCGAGTGGAATAAGTATGAAGCTTGTTAGAAAAGCAGCAAGCAATTCAGTTTGTTTCGGTGTTTATCACAAAAAGGAACAAGTCGGTTATGCCCGCGTAATTACAGACTTTGTACGTTTCGGTTATCTTGCGGATGTTTTTATAATAGAACAATATCGCGGAAAAGGTTTGTCAAAATGGTTAATGAAAACAATTTTAAGTCATCCGTTGTTAAAAAATATACATGCTTGGATGCTGGCAACAAAAGATGCTCACGGTCTCTACGAAAAATTTGGATTCAAAAAAATTGATGAACCGAAAAGATATATGCGGTTAAAAAATTTTAATAATTACTAATATGTTTATTAGATTTTCAAAGGTTAATTTCTGTTAAAGGTTGTATATGAGGAAAATTATATTATTTCTTTTTGTTGTAGCTTCTTTATTGAACGCACAAGAGAAAGTGAGGGTAAACCTGGAAGTAATTTCACCAACTCTTGACGACACATCAAAAATTTATATTGCGGGAAATGTTGAAGAACTTGGAGGGTGGAATCCTAACAAAATAATACTTGAATATAACGGCGCTAAAATTTGGAGCAAAAAATTTGAAATAGTAAAAGGGACTCGTCTGGAATATAAATTTACAAAAGGGAGCTGGGCAACAGAGGCGCTGGGAAGCGATTCTTCCATTCCTCAAAACTCTGTTCTTGTTGTAAATCGAGATACAACAGTTTCAGCAACTATTTTCAACTGGCGAGATAAATTTAATTTCAAAGTTAAAGGACAAATTACAGGAACCGTTAAGTATCATAAAAATTTTGTTCTACCCGGATTAAAACCACGCGACATTTTTGTTTGGCTCCCGCCGGATTATGAAACTAATTTAACCAAATACTACCCTGTGTTTTATATGCATGACGGACAGAATCTTGTTGATCCGAGAACCTCAAACACATTTATTGATTGGCAAGTTGATGAAGCAGCAGATAGTTTAATCCGCGCAGAAAAAATTGAACCGTTTATTATAGTGGGAATTAATAATACAAATGATCGCGGAACAGAATATAGCAACACACCGCTGGGTAAACTTTATATAAAATTAATTGTAGAAAAAATAAAACCGTTCATTGATAAAACATACAGAACTTTGCCCGACGCAAAACATACTGCCGTAGGCGGTTCATCAATGGGCGGATTAATTTCGATGATATGCGCATGGGAATTTCCGGACGTATTTTCTAAAGTCGCTTGTTTCTCACCAGCATTCATGTTCCAAGATTTTGATTATACTAAAGTTATTCAACAAGAGAAATCACCAAAGAAAAATTTGCTAATATATATTGATAACGGCGGCAGGGGGTTGGAAACAATGCTTCAACATGGCGTTGATAGAATGGTAGATATCCTTAAGAGTAAAGACTATAGAGAAGGGAAAGACCTGTTTATTTTTATTGATAAAAATGCCGAGCACAATGAAGCCGCATGGGCAAAGCGTGTTTGGAAGCCAATGGAAATATTTTTTGGTATTCACAAATGAAAATTCTTGTCGGTTCAAAAAATCCGGTAAAAATATCTTCCGTTGAAGAAGCATTAAAAAATTATTTTGATAATATCGAAGTAATTGGAATTGAAGTTGAGTCCGGAGTTTCGGTTCAACCGATTAACGACGAAACATATGCAGGAGCTCAGAACCGCGCATTAAGATTGAAAGAGCTTAACAAGTTGCAAAATCACGGCGCTGAATTATTCGTTGGGATTGAAGGCGGAATTACAAAACAATTCGGCAAATGGTTCGCATTCGGATGTATGTGTATTTTAGATGGCAATGAAAGAATAGGTTTTGGAACGTCGCCCCATTTTGAACTTCCTCAAAAAATTGTTGATAAACTTTTACAAGGGGTTGAGCTTGGTGATGTTATGGATGAAATTATGAATCAACAAAACACAAAGCAGAAACACGGTGCAATTGGATTTTTTACGAATGGCGTTATGAATAGAAAAGAACTTTATATTGAAGGATTAAAAGTAGCTGTGATTCCTTTTTTGCATAAAGAAATGTTTTTTAAATAGATCTTGCTATTATTCCTAATCTATACATACAGATTAGCAGCATGATCACTAAGGAGAGAAATATGACTTTACCCATATATCAAGTTGATGCATTCACGACAAGGCTATTTGGCGGTAACCCCGCGGCGGTTGTCCCTTTAGAAAAATGGCTTGACGATACAACACTTCAAAATATTGCGGCAGAAAATAATTTATCGGAGACAGCATTTTTTCTAAAGGAAGGAGAATATTATAAAATTAGATGGATGACACCGGCAAATGAAGTTCCTTTATGCGGGCACGCTACACTTGCTTCTTCTTATGTGATTTTTAATTTTATTGAGAAAGGTTCAAACAAAATAAAATTTATGTCAAAGAGCGGTGAACTGGTTGTAGAAAGAAACGAAGATATGCTTACGCTTGATTTTCCATCGCACAAACCAACGCCAATCAAAATTACAGACACAATAAAAAAATGTTTTGATAAAGAACCGATCGAAGTATTACAAAATGGATTTTATATTCTTGTGATATTTGATTCCGAAAATTACATCAGAAACTTTCAGCCTAATTTTGAACTGATAAAACAAATTCATCCGCATGCGGTTATAATTTCATCGAGAGGAAAAGAAGCAGATTTTGTCTCTCGAATGTTTGCCCCAAATGAAGGCATTAATGAAGATCCTGTTACGGGTTCTTCACATACTGTACTTATTCCATATTGGGCTGAAAAATTAGGTAAGAAAAATTTTCGTGCACTTCAAGTATCTAAAAGAGAAGGAGAACTTTTTTGTGAAGACCTTGAAAAACGGGTTAAAATTTCGGGTAAAGCTGTGCTCTATTCCACAGGAAGTATATTTTTGAGTTTATAATTCAGATTTTTTCCTGCATATTAGCTCTGGAAATTGGGGATTTTTAATGTTGAATGGTTTATCTCTCAAATTAATTGCGTTGAAAATAGTCTATATGAAAATTTTTCGTAGTCTATTAGTTTTTACAGTGTTGTTCTCCTATGTCTCATGTGATGCACCAAAACTTAATCCATTGGATCCTAATAATCCTAATTCCAAACTTGGACAGTTAAATGGTTTTGTAAAAACACAACCTGCTCCTCAGCAAGCAATAGCGGGAGTAAAAGTTTCCTGGAAAAGTGATAATAGAACTCTTGAAACTGATGCGAATGGATTTTATAAATTAGAAAATTTACCGATTGTTGATGGGTTTCTTTATTTCGAAAAAGAGGGTTATAGTAAAGATTCGATAAGAATCAATTGGCAAAATCGGAAAAGTATTGACCTGGGAATCAAAGCACTTAACGCTATTCCTAAGCTGGATAATTTGTTAATCTACACAAGTGTTGAAAACCGATATCAAGATGACCAGAAATATACGTTGTTCGTTCAAGCATCAATATCAGACGTTGAAAACGACATAGACAGTGTTTTTGTGAGTTGTACGGCAATAAATTTTAATCAACAATTAAAATATAATTCTCAAACACGCGTTTTTGAACTTAGTTATCCCTATGGAAGTAAGAACAGTGTTCCGTCAATTGATGATGCAATAGGTAAAAATTTTGAAATAATTGTTAAAGACAAAGTTGGTAAGAATTTTTCTGTCGGGTCTTCATCTATAAAAAGAATCATCAAACAAGAAATTTTATTTGAATTACCCGCTAACGGTATAACGGTTGGTTCAAAACCCGTTCTTAAATGGAACAGATTTTTACCGGGATTTAATTTTAAATATTGGGTTCAAATTTATACCGACGACATAATTCTGAAATTGATGTGGGATAAATCGAATATCTCTAAAGATGATATTGAACTTGTAACAGAGATTAATTTACCACCTGGAAATTACTTCTGGGTTATTTGGTGTATTGATGATTTTCAGAATAGGACAAGATCCAAGCCGGCAACTTTTACTGTTCAATAAAAAAATATTTTAGGCCGATGACAACTTTCTTTACAAATAATATTAATCATATTAAAAATTTATCAAAGGATGAATTCGAATCTCTTTATGAGTTCAGTCAGATTCTAAATTCAGCAACCAAACAGGAATTATTGATTGAAGATGCAATTGATATTGTAATTAATATTATAAATGCCGAACGCGGATTATTTGTAAAGTATGATGAAACGAACAACAATTTTTCCATTATTACAGCAAGAAAAATATCTAATGAGAGCATTACTGATCTTCATCAATTCTCATCGGGCATATTGCAAAAAGTTATAAAGGAAAAGAAACCGCTTCTTTACCACGATGTAATGAGCGATCCGCACCTTTCGCAATTTGAAAGCGTACAAATTCAACGGATCAAATCAGTAATTGGTGTTCCAATTATACGCGATGAAAAAGTATGGGGCGTAATTATAGCAGACAGTCAGCTTGACCGCCGTGAATTTACTGAAGAAAATCTTTTATTCTTGAGTTTCTTCTCAAATTTAGTTTCTCTTGCATTAGAACGGATAATAAAATT
>VEPI01000063.1:23326-86826 GCA_012026935.1 Melioribacter sp.
ACAAACAAAGATTTACAATCATTGGTTAAAGAAGGAATCTTTCGCGAAGATTTATTTTATAGATTAAATGTTTTTCCAATACGCATTCCGCCTTTGCGCGAAAGAAAAACAGATATCCCGCTGCTCACAAGTCATTTTATTAAAAAGATGGACAAGAAAGATATGGCAATAGATTCAGCAGCGATTAAAAAATTAGAAAGCTATTACTGGCCAGGGAACATTCGGCAGCTAATAAATGTAATTCAACGTGCACTAATTCTTTGTGATGGGAATAAATTACATGCGGAACATATTATACTTGAAGATGCAGCTGTCACGGATAATTTTCAAGGCACTTTACAAGAATTTGAAATGTTGCTCTTGAAAAAACGCTTGGAAGAATTAAACGGAAACAGAACTCTTACAGCTAAGTCGCTTGATGTTTCCGTAAGATGGATACAGCTCAAATTAAAAGAAATGGGAGAACAGTAGAATGTCCGCACTCTCTACGGAAATATTATTTGAGAAGTTTCAAATTATTGAGGTGTTAAAAAAAGATGAGCATGCCGCCGTATTTCTTGCTAATCATATCTATCTTAATAAAAAAATTATACTCAAAGTCTTAAACACACAAAAAATTCACGATCCATCACTCGTGGATAGATTTAAACGTGAAGCCAAAATATTAGCAAAGCTTGATCACCCGAACATTATTAAAGTACTAGATTTTGGTTTGAGCAAGGAGTTTTTCTATATCTCGTTTGAATATATTGAAGGTGAATCACTTCGAAATGTTTTTAAAACGAAAACTCTTACTCAAGAACAAAAAGAACATTTGATGATTCAACTTCTAAAAGGACTGGATTATGCACACGCTAATCAAATTATACACCGTGATATAAAACCAGAAAATATTTTTATTGATAAAAATCTAAATGTAAAATTGGGTGATTTTGGCCTTGCACTTTCGGCAGAAGATAATTATGTGACCAATCCATATTCAATTGTAGGCACTCCAAGTTATATGAGCCCGGAACAAATACGCGGCTCAAAACTTACAGCACAAAGCGATCTATTTTCTTTGGGGGTTGTTCTTACGGAATTGTTTACAGGTCAAAACCCATTTTTAAAAGAGAATATTAGTCTTACTCTCAATGAAATTAACAGTTATGATGAAACAGATCTTGAAGGAAAATTATTAAGTGTTCCGGAAAACATAAAAGAGATTCTTCTTGTTTTACTCAAGAAAAATATAAATCAGCGGTATGAATCAGCAGGAGAAATTTTAGAAGAGTTAAATATACAAGTAGATCAACCAACCATAGTAATTAACAATATAGATGCAGAAGGAAGAAAATCAAAACTCGCATGGATATTTCTTGCTGTAATAGCGATTGTTGTAATTGTTATTGTTATTATTCCAATAATAGATGGACAGAAACAAAACTCTGCTCAAAATCCAATTGGTAAAGATTCAACTCAGTTCAAGAACGATTCAGCAAATCAAAGAAATAATTCAAGTCAACAAAATAATCTAACAAAAGATCAGGTTGATTTGAAAAATTTATCCCAACCCCTTGTAGATAACAGCAAAAAAGATTCATCACAAAATCAAAACGCTACTCAGCAAAAAGAAACACCAAATCAAAATAAATCTCTAGGATACGGCGGATTATTTATTGATTGTTTTCCGTGGGCTGAAATTTATATTAATTCGGAAGACTTTGGCAAAACGCCTTTTAATAGACCTCTTCAACTTAGGGAAGGAGAATATAATGTAAAGTTTGTACATCCGGATTATCCACCGTACACAAAAAATGTCTACATTAATGCAGACCAAGTAACAAAACTTCAAATAAATCTTGAATCAGTAACAATGGGATTTATCAATTGTGCTGTTTATCCGCCAATCGGAGATATTTACGTTAACGGGAATGCGAAAGCACAGGCGCCAATGAGAACAAACGATTTTATAAAAGTTACACCCGGTCCAATTCGATTAGTAATTAAGAATTCTAATTTCAAGGAGATAGACACGTTTTTTGTAGTTAAACAGAGCGATACGCTAAGACTTAAATTTAAATTTCAGAATAAGTAATTTATAATATGAAAAAACTTTTAGTAATATCATTATTGCTCTTTGTGTTTTCCCCAATTAATGCTCAATTAAGTTGGAAAATTGCTGGAACGATGCCGTTCCCGGTATACGGCGGTCAAGTAGTTTATGATTTAACATCTCTTAGTAACAAGATCTATATACTTGGTGGTTACTCTGAATCACTTCAGCGCGAGGTAGATTGGATTCAGGAATATGATGTATTTCAGAATTCATGGCACATTGTAGGCAACATGAAACAGATTAGAAAAGATTTTGTTGCTGATATTTGGAAAAACAATATTATGTATTACGGAGGTGTTGTAGAAGCATCAACCGATAAATATACAATCGAGTCATGGGATTTTAAACTTACAACATCACCTGCAATTAGCTTTGACCAAAAATCGAATTTTGGTAGATCATTATCTACAGGTCATATTATTGGCGATAAATTTTATATTATTGGCGGAGATTCATTAAATGCAGGTGGTTCTTCGGAGTTTCCATACATAGTTGAATATAATTTAGTTACAAAAAAAGATACAGGGATTGCAAAATTTAATTCTTCAAAAGATAAACCGCGGCAGCACATGTCATTTATAGTAGGCGATAACATTTATATCTTTGGTGGAGTTTTTAACGGAGTAAACAGAACAATAAGAAAATTTAATATACCAACAAAAACATTTTCAGATCCAACTCAGAAATTAATTGAAGCAAGAGCAGGTGGAGCAGCGGTTTATAATCCGATTAGCCAGAAAGGGTTTATAATAGGCGGATATAATGAAACTAATGTTGCCCTTAACTCCGTTGAAGAAGTTACTATTTTACCTGACGGATCCTTAAACATAGTTTCTTCAACACCATTAAATTATTCGAGAACAAATTTAATGGCAGTAAATTATAAAGGAACTGTAGCTGTATTTGGCGGAAAGGATGCAAGCGGTAAAGTTGTTCCTTATGTAGAAATTTCAGAGAGCACTACCGATGTTGCATCGAATTCATCCATGCCTAATGAATTCCAGCTTAATCAAAATTATCCGAATCCATTTAACCCCGAGACAATTATAAGTTATCAAATAGGAAAGGGAAGTTTTGTTACATTAAAGATTTATGATACAATCGGCAGAGAAATTGAAACTCTTGTAAATGAATATAAAGAACCTGGAGTTTATAATTCTCAATTCTCGATTTTAAACTCACAATTACCCTCAGGAATTTATTTTTACCGTTTAACGGCGGGTAGTTTTTCTTCAACTAAAAAAATGCTACTTCTTAAATGATGAAAAGAAAATTACTTATTATAATTCTATTAGTTGTGACATCATATACTTTCGCACAGGAAGTATCATATCAAAAAGTTAAACAGTTATATAAAAAATTCGACAACGAAAATGTTATCAAAGTTTCCGATCAATTATTACAACAAGGAGGATTGTCCGACTCTTTAACGATTGATGTTCATCTTATGCGGGCAAACATATTTTATCAAAATGGCGATGAGTTATCAATTAAGAAAAGTTTTGAAAATATTTTAATCATTAAAAAAAATTACACACCTGATCCATCGAACATTTCACCTAAATTAATAACGATCTTTAACGAGGTTAAGACTGAATATTTGCGTAATCATCCTGATGAAAAACAGACACAAGATTCAACGCAAATAAAGCAGGAAATTAAAAGTATAGATCCGTATGTAATGAAGAGCGCCGTGGCACAAAATATTTTATTTCCCGGACTTGGACAATTTTATATTGGGAACAATACCAAAGGATGGTTCACAACATCTGTTTCAACTTTAAGTTTAGGAGTTATGATTTATTCAATTTTAAATACGAATACGAAAGAAGATGCCTATTTGAAAGAAACGGATAAGATATTAATTCAACAGAAATACGATGATTATAACAAATCTTATAAACTTAGAAATGTAATGATCATTTCCTATGCTGTTGTTTGGCTTTACAGCCAGATTGATTTACTATTTTTCTCTAATGGGGAGAAGGATTCCAAAGACAAACTTTCCAACACAAATTATTTTAATATCATATCTACACAGTTAAGCGAATTACGAATAAACTTTAGAGTTCACCTATAGCGATTTTATAAGGCATAATTTTCGCCTACAGCGAATATTATGCGCACCCCATATTTTTTTAGCTTATTCTATAGCGAACATCTATCATAAAACTGTAAAAAAAACTCAAAAACAGCAAAATTTAGTTGTTCGATTAACAGATAACTCAAAATCATCCAGTATTATCTTGGCATTCAACTTGAGTCTATTTAGGCACACACACAATAAGGCTCCGTCCTTAAGATTGGCGAAGGGTAAAAGTTTTAAAAGGCGTCCTTCGCCTTTCCTTTTTTAAATCACATAAATTATTCTAAAGAGCAGGCATGTTAATTCTAATTACTCAAATCATTTTTGGAAAACTAATTTCCAGAAAATCATTGGGATTATTTTATCATTTGCTTAAGCCGTTATTTTTCTAATACCCAATGGTTAAAAAGAGAGATTTAGAAATTTGACTAAGAATCTAATATTATCTGTACTGTAAATTAGTTTTCTATTAAAGTTAGAATTCATATATTGACTACCCAAAATGAGTTTTAATAATATAAAAAGTCTATGGATTTTAAATCTGATAAGATTGGCGAAATTGCAGTAGTACATGTTTATTTGAACAGGGCTACTCTAGCTAAAGCTGTAAAGTTTAAAGAATTTGTTAGTGAAATGATTACTGAGGGCGCTACTAAAATTATTGTTGACTTAAGCGTATGCGAGTATGTTGACTCAACCTTTTTGGGCGCTATGGTTGCTTTACTCAAGAAAGTTAATTCTATTAATGGTGATTTACGTCTAGTATATAATAAGGAAATGCCTTCGTTAGTTTTTGTTTTAACACGAATGGATAAAGTATTCAAAGTTTTTCCGATGCTGGACGAGGCAATAGATAGTTTTGAAGGTGGGAAACCAAAATTAACCTGGAAATAATTTTATAAATCAACTGAAACTATTTTATAAACTCGATCATTTGCACGAACCAATTCCCCACATTCAAAAGTTAAATCACTTCCCGTATTAACGGAATTTAACTCAATCTCATCCCGAATAATTTTGTTAATTGTTAATTCTACAAGCCCGGTAGTACTTCCCATTATATAGACCGAATCCCCAATTGAAAGCGAATCAGCTTCTAACCTTACAAAAGCGATCTTACTTTTTTTATAATAGTTTAATACTCTGCCTACATATATTTTTTTTGTTGTAGCAGTACTTCCAAAAGTTTTAGTATAGCTTTCGGAACCAGGTGGACCAAAATAAAAGCCGGGAGAAAACCCACGATTGTAAACTTTTTTTAATTCTTCCAGATATTCCCGTTTAATTTCTTGAGTAAGTGTCCCCTCAAAATAGCGATCAATAGCTTTGCGGTATGTTGCAACCGATTTGGCGATATACTCTGGCGCTCTTTTTCTCCCCTCAATCTTAAATGCATCAATACCGGCCTCTATGAGTTTGTCAATAAAATCAATTGTGCATAAATCTTTTGGTGATAACACATAATCTTCTCCGAGAGTTAAAGAAAATTTTTCATCTATATCTTTAATTTCATATTCCCTTCTGCAAGGCTGAAGGCATTCGCCCCGGTTAGCGCTTTTACCAAAAACCTCATGACTCATAAAACATCTTCCGCTTACAGCAATACACATTGCACCGTGGACAAAGGCTTCGATTTCAATATTCGTTTTACTTTTGATTTCCTTGATTTTATCAAGTGTGCATTCGCGGGCCAGAACGATCCGTTTTGCACCAAGCCGCTCATAAAATGCTACTGTAGACGAATTGGAAACCGAGGCTTGTGTACTTATGCAGAAAGGTATTTCATAATCAATACATTTTTGAATTATAGACGCATCCCAGCAGATAATCATTTCTACCCCAGCCTTTTTAGCCGCCGGAATAATTTTTTCAAGTTCTTCCAGCTCATTCTCAAAAACTATTGTGTTGAGAGTAAGATGTGCTTTTACATTTTTCTCGTTGCAAAACTCAACAATCTTTGGAAGTTCAGAAACATCAAAATTATTAGCGGAGGCCCTCATGCTTAGATTTTTCAATCCAAAATAAATTGAATCAGCACCGCTGCTGATCGCAACATTTAGCATACCCCAATCACCAACAGGGGCAAGGAGTTCGGGCTTTTTGATTTTTTCTTTTTCCATACAGCACAATAATAATAAAAGTTGTGTAATTAATTTTAGGCGAGTTATTTTATGATGGTGCTTTCTGGAAAAATATGCGAAGAAATTTTATACTAGCCTTGATTGGCATTGGAATTGGCGGAATTGGATTCGGTTTAGTTACTCCGGTTACAATTATCCTGCTTGAGCAAAATCATGCCCCAAGCATAATAATTGGCTCAACTGCAATGGTCGGATATATAAGTATTGTAATTTTTTCTAAATATACCGGAAGACTAATAGACGCATTTGGTGTTAAGACAATTTTAGCTGTCGGACTTTTTATTTGGATGTTAAGTGCGTTTGGGCATATGTTCTGGTACATCTATCCACTTCTTTATTTTATAAAAATAATTATGGGAGTTGGGGGCACTTTCATTTTTGTTTCAACTGAAGTGATGATTAATGCTTACAGTGACGAAACAAACCGGGGGAAAAATATAGGTCTTTATGTAGTTATTCTTTCCGTTGGAATTGCAATAGGTACACTTTTAATCTGGACAATCAAACTTGGTAATTGGGTTCCGTTTGTGATCGGTTCATCCATTGTTCTTTTTGTATTTGCTCTTCAAATGATTTTGATGATAGACGTTAACCTTAACGCGGAGAATAAGAAAATTGAAAAAATGCCGCTTACTAAAATGCCGGTGCTAAGTTTGTTTTCGGCGTTTATTTATGGAGTATTCGAATCATCCATCATGGTTGCTCTGCCACTATACGGATTGCGTAATAATTTTTCTGAAATTGAGGTTTCATATTTTCTTACATCATTTGTGCTGGGAGGAATTATTCTTCTTTATTTCATCGGGCATCTTGCCGATAAAATTATGAAGTATAAACTGTTATTGTTAATTTCATTTCTTCTTGGATTGCTTTTTATCTTGCCAATTACAACGATTGATTTTTTATATCTTGTAATCATATTCTTTTTTATAGGCGGAATAGTCCCGTCATTTTATACGGTTGGTCTAAATTATACAGTTGAAGAAGTAGAAAAGAAATTCATGGCTCAAGCAAACGGTTACTTTACCATGATGTATGGGACGGGAACAATAGCCGGTCCTATATTAGGCACAATATTAATTGATTTGAACAAAGAAAACGGGTACTGGATATTTGCTGCAGGTCTTTGTTTCTGCTTTTTCTTTTTGTTCAAATACTATAAAAAGAAGATATCCCATTAGAGCATTCTCTATATTTCCTCACGCGAATTTATTATCTTACAACAAAATTTATTAAGAATAGTTTAATGAAACGAGGAAGCGGTACGACAAAATTATCCGAAAAAGAAAAAATTTTAAAAGATAAAACCGAACAGCTTTTTAATGAAACGGTTAGATCTATTAATATAGTCCTGTATTCAACTAATGCCGAAGGCACGGAATATAATTTTATTACAGATGCCGCCAGGACCTTATTTGGATTTTCTCCTGAGGAAATTTATAAGAACAAAACACAAATTTTGCGGTCGATATATCCCGCACACTTTGGTCACTTTAAAAATTTTATTAATAATCTTAATAATGGAATTGAATCAACCATTGAATACCGGATGAAAGATAGATTTGGTAAAGAACATTGGGTCAGGCACTCAGGAATTCCGATTATTAAAAACAATAAAACAATTCGTGTGGTTGGTGCGATTCAAGATATTACAGAGGAAAAACAAATACTGCTGAAACTGGAGGGCTCTGAAGAAAGATTTAGACTATTGATTGACACCGCCGATGATTTGATTTTTATTCTTAACGGGTTTGGCTATTTCAGCATGGTTAATAAAAACGGTGCGACAGCTCTTGGTTATACTCCGGATGAAATGATAGGCAGGCATTTTCTTGAATTCATTGATAAAGAAGACGAACCGAAAATTGCCGCAGCATTTACAGAGATATTAAACTCAAACGGTATTACAACTTTCGAAGCTATGTTCCTGGATAGATTTGATAAAGGAATTACTTTTGAAGTAAGTGCCAAGCCAATGATGAGCGACGGTGAAGTCTCCGGTATGTTAAGCATCGGGCGTAATATTACGAATCGTAAACTCGATGAGCAAAAAATAAGAGATCTCAATGCAAAATTAGTTGAAGCTAATCGGATAATTTCCATTGAACGGGAAAGAGCCAGGCATAAAATTACCGTTCTTGAAGAGGTGAATAAATTAAAGAGTGAATTTATTTCGAATGTGTCGCATGAACTTCGGACGCCCCTTGCTTCTATAGTTGGTTTTGCAGAAACAATTTTATCAGATCCGGATCTTCCTAAAGAAACTGTTCGCGAATTCAGTAATATTATTTTAATGGAAGGGAAACGTTTAGGTAAACTAATTAATGATGTACTCGATTTTTCAAAATTGGAAAGCGGCGAAGAAGAATTACAAAAATCTTCAACAAGTATTGTAAATATTATGGAAGAATCCCTCTTGAATTTTGAGGACCAGATTAAAGAAAAAAATATTACACTTTCAAAAGAGTATCCTAAAAGCGATTTACAAATAAATGTTGATAAAGACCGACTGAAAAAAGTTTTTATAAATTTGATTTCTAATGCAGTTAAATTCACAAATGCCGGGGGGAGAATTACAATAATATTGCAGGATTACGTTAAAGAAATTGAAATAGTAATTAGCGATACTGGTGTTGGAATTGCGGAAAAAGATTTACCTAATCTCTTTCAAAAGTTTAGTAAAATTCAACAATTTGGAACGCCGCTGGGAGGAGCCGGATTTGGTCTTGTAAGCGTAAAACAAATTATTGATTTGCACAAAGGTTTTATTAAAGTTAGAAGTCAAGTTGATAAAGGAACAACATTTATTATTCGTTTACCAAAGTAGAATTACAGCCGAGGAAAAAATTGGAAAAATTAATTTTTATTATTGACGATGAAGACTCAATTGTGAAAATGCTTACACACTGGGTTAAAAATCAATGGAATTATAGAATAAAAACTTTTACAACCGGAACAGATGCACTAAATTCTTTTTCCGACAACCCCGATTTAGTCCTTCTAGATATTATGCTTCCTGATATAAACGGAAATGAAGTACTTAACAGGATGAAGCAAAAAAATCCGCATATGCCTATAATAATGTTGTCTGCCCAGGGAAGCGTAGAAGTCGCGCTTGAATCAATTCGTCTCGGTGCGTTCGATTATTTTCCTAAACCCATTGATAAGAATCGTCTTGAGCCGGCAATTAGAAATGCAATTAAAAATTATGATCTTGAACGTGAACTTGAAAAATTGAAAGAGAATATTGAAAAAGAATTCAGTTTTGATAACATCATCTCTGCAGATAAAAAAATGCAGGAAGCTTTCAAGATGGTATCAAAAGTACTTGATAATGAAATCACCGTATTAATTACAGGTGAAAGCGGAACAGGTAAAGAGCTGGTTGCACGCGCAATACATTATAACGGAAAAAGAAAAACCGCACCATTTGTTGTTGTTAATTGTGCTTCAATACCAAGGGAACTTTTGGAAAGCGAATTATTCGGTCATGAAAAAGGCGCTTTTACAGGAGCTCACGTAAGAAAAATTGGAAAGTTTGAACTTGCTAAAGGAGGATCAATATTTCTTGATGAAATTGGTGAAATGGAAATGTCGCTTCAAGCAAAAATTCTAAGGGTAATTCAGCAAAAAGAATTTGAGCGTGTTGGCGGAAACGAAGTTATTAAAACAGATGTAAGAATTATATCCGCAACTAATCGTGATCTTAAATTAGCTGTAGATAATAAACAGTTTAGAGAAGATTTATATTATAGACTTAGTTCATTCCCAATACACATCCTACCTTTAAGAGAACGAAAAGGTGATATTGTAATTTTAATTAATCATTTTATAAAAATATTTAATAAAAAGATCGGCAAAGAAATAAAAAATGTAAGCAAAGCTGCTCTCAAAATTATGTACGACTATGATTGGCCGGGTAATGTTAGAGAACTTGAGAACACGATAGAGAGATGTATGATTTTAAGTGACGGAGATTTTATTGAAGCAGATGTTTTGCCTGTAAATATTACTGGAGCTTTGGGAACGCTGAGTTCAAACACCAACGGAGTTCTCTTTGGAGAAGATAGTCCAATAGTTCCTTTTGAAAAATTAAAGGAAGAAGCTATTAGACATTCATTAAAAGCAACAGAGGGTAACATTGTTGAAGCGGCCCGTAAACTTAAAATAGGCCGAGCTACACTTTACCGTCTGATGGATAAATATAAAATCGAATCACCAAAGAATTGAAATTAAAGGTGTACCATGAGTATAATAGAAGAAACAATTGATGATATTATAGTTGAAATAGTAAATCTTGATAGAGCCACACTTTTAGAAGCCGAAAGACTAAAAAGACAAGTCAACGATAAGATTGACAGTGGTTACAGAAAAGTAATAATTGATCTTACCGCAGTAGAATTTCTAGATTCAACATTTCTCGGGATAATTGTCAACACATTAAAAAAAGTTGCCAAACTTGGCGGAGACCTAAAATTAGTTGGCTTCAAACCCAATGTTCGCTCTATGTTTGAACTGACAAGATTGTTCAGAGTATTTGAATCGTACAGTGAATTGCAAGACGCAATAAAAAGTTTTAATAAGTGACAGCATGCTGTCGTTCTGATTTCACTTTAACGGAAGATGAATCATTAATAGTCTAATAATCGTAAATAATTATTTTTGGAAAATCAGTGACACAGGAAAACAATAAATCTACTAGCACCATCTTGTTGGTTGAAGACGAATTTAACATTGCAAAACTTTTTACTTTTAATCTAACAAAGGCGGGATTTCGTTGTGAGGTTGCCGGCAATGGAAGAGAAGGCATGGACCTGGCAGAAAAAATAAAACCGGATCTGATAATAAGCGACGTAATGATGCCGGAGGTAGATGGATATGAGTTTCGCAAGCGTCTCTTGGCAAATCCCGAACTCAAACAAATTCCGTTTGTCTTTCTTACCGCCAAAGGAGAGGAGGAAGATATTCTTCAAGGTTTTGATCTTGAAATTGAGGACTACATTATTAAAACATCTAGTCCTAAAGTTGTAATTGCAAAAGTATCCGCAATTTTAAAAAGTCTTGAGAAAGAACGTGTAAAAGTTGTTGATGAAGTACAAAAAGCTGCCGACTCAATGGGCGCTAAAGTTGTTCCGGAAGAATTTCCTCTGTTTGACGGATTTCAAATTAAGCATTGGCATTTACCCTTTAAAAATGTTCCAGGCGGAGATTTTATTGATTACTTTAAAATGGACGATGATCATATAGCAATAATTTTAGGTGATGTAATGGGTAAACGATGGGGCGCATGGTATTTTGCAGTCGCTTATGCCGGTTATGTGCGTAGTGCAGCTCGGTTTGTGCTTGAATCATCAAAAGATTATCAACCAAGTCACATACTTCACAAAGTAAATGAATCTGTCTTTAAGGATGAAAGAATTTCCGAAGTGTTCATCACTCTTTCTGTTATTATTCTTGATAAAAAAAATAAGATTGCACGCTACTCGGGCGCAGGCGATCTTCCGCTGATCTATAAATCAAAAAAAGTTGAGAGAATAATTTCTAAGGGCGTTCTCCTTGGATTTAGTAAGTCGGGAGAATATGAAGATATCGAATTAAAACTAGATAGCGGAGATGAACTATTTTTAGTTACCGATGGAATTACCGAATCACGAAACAAAGCTGGGGAACTTTATTCGGAAGATAATCTGATGAAGTTTTTAGAAGAATTAAACCCTAACGAAGACTCATTAGCCCAGTTGCAAAAAGAGATTTTCGATTATACGAGTGGTGAAATGGATGATGATATAAGCGTAATAGCAGTTAAGGTACTATAATATTTTCTTATTCTTTCGTATTAATTGTTTCAATACCTAAATAAATATCTCACCGATTTTTTTTCTTAAATATTCGAAATATTCTTTTGTAATAGTTACTTGTTTATAAATATCAATTACATCATCCTTAGTAATTTTTATGAAATCTTCTTCACGCGGAGTGATAATCAAACCGCCCATATCAATCGTAGCCGGGCTAATTAACAATTTGTTATCATCTTCAGCAAAAAACTGTTTTGGCCTGTGTATGCTGCGGGGAAAGAAAATCAAGCGCCAAATATTTTCTTGATAACTTGTCAGCATGTTTATTAGAGGTTCTTCATGCGGGGGAGATATTTTTTTAAGTGCATTGATTAAGGTTTTGAAGATATAAAGTAATTCACCCTTATCCCCGGATTCAAATGAAATAAAGTAGCGCAAATGTTCTTCAAAAAAGCGGACTTCAATTTTTCCATTTCGTAGAACTTCTTTAGAAAATTTATTTATCATTTTATCGAATTCATTTTCTACGGGGATTGTGTTTTTTGTTATTGCCTGAAAATGCATGTGGTCCGGTGCGGAAGAACCACATTTTGGCCCGTTATAAAAAACGGAATAGTACTTGCTTAGATCACGGGAAAGGGTGAGCATCTCTGCAAAATTACCGATCAGGACTTGCGGCGAATGGGTTTTTTTTGAAATGGTAAAATGTTCAGGGAAGATGGGGTATGGATTTGCAAGTATTACAAAATGTTTATTGTAAACTAAAGCAGCCTGCTCTTGCGGTAAATTATCAAGACATAAAAAACATTTTCGTGATTTAATTGCAGAATCACTTACATCCGCAGAAGATGATTTTATTCTTGCCGGGTTAAACTGAATCTTAACTTCAAAACCGTCAAATTCAAATATTCGGATTTTTGCGGCAGAAAGATTTTGATAATTCTCTTTTAATAATTGCCAAGATTGTTTTTGATCTATTAGTAGTTTTTTAGATTGCTCTGCCCACCAATCAATACCGGAATTTCTATCTGGTTTGTCGTTTATGATCATTTAGATGTATTCATATATTGTCCTTAGAATTTAAGTTTATTAAAAGTAAATTATGAAAAATGAGTATGACAGTAAATTGAAACAAGATGTTATCAAGAAATAAAGCTATTGAATAATTTGCCGACCCAAGATTTACTGATTGCTCTTATTTAGGACATTTCATTCTAACTGTTTAAATTTTTCATTAAAGAATAAATTCTCTGCTTCACCGCAAGAGTCTTTCGAAAATTGTAAAAAGACAGTTACAAAGATTTCATAATTCAATAAAAGGTCTATCAATGATAAAAATAGCGTAAAAACGAAGATTTCTATCAAAAATTTTTTTTGAATTGTGACTACAGTCGCATCAGAAGGTTGGCTCGTATTTCGAAATTGATTAAATTTAGGTGTAAGTTTTAGATAATTAATTGAAATTATAGTGAAACATATCAATCTGACATATTTTACAATCTTGTTTATAGCGATATCGTTCGTTTCGGTCGGTGCTAGAGCTATATCAATTAATGAAGACATTACGTTAAAAGAGCACGTGTCTTCTTTGGATCTGCATCAGGATTTGAATAACGCAGATATAATTAAATCCATAGCACTTGATAGATCTGAAATGTCGTATCATAGTAATAATACCGTTAATCATCAAAGTCTACAAACTAACTTTCAATATCCTAAACAGGACTTATTGATAAAACAAAGTCTTGTCATCCGGGAAAATCTAAGAAGAACTAGTCTTAGGCTTCTTACTTATCTAAAAAATTAACTCCACCTGTATTTTCACCTAAAGGTTTCCTTTACTCCAACTTAAAAGGTATGTTCAACAAAAAAAGAGGTAGAATTTGCGTACGTTAAAAATAGTTTTCATCATCAGTCTGGTTGCCGTAAGTGTTGGGTTCAATCTTAGCGATACTTCTGCAGGCGAGATAAATGGTGTAGCTAAAATAACTGTAAGCAAAGATGCAGAATCCAACATGACATCTGTTAACTTTAACGATATGGGTGTAATGACCGCATCTTGGTACGGTCCGCGCTTTCACGGAAAGTTAACGGCCAACGGCGAACAGTACGATCAAATGGCACTTACAGCAGCACATAAGTCATTACCATTTGGTACTGTCCTTCAAGTAACAAATTTAAAAAATGGCAAGTCAGTTATTGTAAGAATAAATGATAGGGGTCCATTCATTGAAGGACGTGATTTAGATTTATCTAAAGGAACTGCACTTAATCTCGGTATGATCGGCCGGGGTGTAATAAAAGTGAAAGTTTCCGAAGTAAAACTAAATTCAGATACTAATCCAATTAATACACTTAATTGATAAATAAAAAAGCCGTCACAAAAAAAATTGCGGCGGCTTTATATTTTTAACCTTTCTATTATTTTATAGACCGAACATCACTCCGGCAACAATTTGAAATCCCGTTGACTTTACGGAATTAAACCCTACACTTTGCTTGCCTTTATCATTAAGAGCATTTGTTAGGCCGAGAGAATAACGTACATCAAGCACTATAACAGTTAAAGGAGCTACAGCAAAGCCGGCACCTGCACCAAAATCAAGTGCAAAATTAGTTGATGTTACAAAATCTTTTAGATCAGTTTCACTTGTACCATTTGGCACTCCTGTTATTTCATCTACTTCTTTTGAGGAAGTTACGAAACCGATATTTGGACCTGCGAAAACATAAGGCATTACAGGTCCGGAAACAGGAACCTTGAATTTAAAAAGAATTGGAAATTCGAAATAAGATAGTTTTAAAGTAGATTTACCGCCGGTTGCGCTAAGTTCGCTTCCTGCACCTGTAACAAACATAGGCTCAAATTGAATAGCAATCATTGGTGTAAAACCTATTTCTGCCAATCCTCCAAATAAAAATCCAGTTCGAGATGTTTTTGTAACTCCAGATGGTAAGTCAGGATCGAAGGACAAATTGGCAATATTCAAACCTGCTCTTGCACCAACTGCAAAATGTGGTTGAGCATTAATATTACTGAATGTAAGTATCAGTAATAAAGATAGAATTGGTAATAAAACTTTTTTCATGATTAAACCCTTCTGTTAGTTGTTAGTTTTATGGTAATTCGTACCTGATGCCGGTTGTGATTGCAATATAAAAAACATTCCCTCCTGTAATAAAAACAGGGCCCAATTGTAAATCGGCGGGGATATAAAGATTGTTTGCAACTTTGAAATGGGCACCTCCACCAAAACGCAAGCCTACATATGGCCCGCCGGTTACAAACCACAAACCCATTCCGGCGTCTCCATATAATTTGATTGATGGATTTTGAGTATCAAAATAATATTTAAAGTACACTGCCCACTCAACAGGTGTTCCGGATTGAGTGTTAATATTTAATTCAGAACCTAAAGCTATGTTTCTATTAAAAAGAACTTCAGCCATTGGTCCAATTTGTAAGCCGGCAGACGATCCACCTCCGCCACTGCCAATTGATAATCCGAATCTTCCTCCGACCAACCAATTAACACCAGAGCTTGCTGCAGGCGACTCAGATAAAGTAGAATTATTAGAATAACTCTGGGCTTGGGTTATAGAAGTAGACAAAAATAAAATTAAGACCACCGTCAAAAAAACGCTGCTTCGACAGACTGTTGATTGTAATTTCATTTTTTCTCCTTTATTTATTTTGTGAAAATTATTAAGTGTTAATTAAACTAATTTGATTTTGTAATTTTTTTATTCTTATAGAAAATACTATTTACATTTTCGATTGTCAATTTATCATGTAACAACTCCCTCAGAAATGACATAGATCATATAACCTTTGATATTGCTGTCCGATATAGATTCAAGTTAAATTATTTTTTGATTCTTGTGAAGAAAAATTGAAATTGTTGTTATGTCATTAGGGGTGGATTTTACCTCAACGTTACCGCCATGAAGAGTTATAATAGATTTAACTACAGACAGGCCCAAACCAACACCTCCGGTTCTTCTGGTTCTAGAGACATCTACACGATAAAATCTATTGAAGATTTTATCAAGCGATTCATTTGGAATTCCCGGACCCGTATTTGTAACACTAATTTTTATAGTATTATTCATTTCTTCGGCATGTATTAGAATCGTTGTATTCTCATCGCCGAACTTAAATGCATTATCAATAATATTGGATAACGCTTGTTTTATTAAATCTTGATCAAGTTCAATAATGATTTTAGAATTTGAATCAAGAACGATATCCATATTTTTTTCTTGTCCAAGCAGTCTCATATTTTGAATTATGGAATTTAAAAATGAGGTTAACTCAACATCCTGTTTATTTATAGCTATAAGAGCATTATCGCTTTTGGAAATAAAGAATAAGTTATCTACAATTTTGATTAGACGAATGGTCTCTTCATAATTACTTTTTAATACTTCGATATAACGTTCAGGGGTTTTTTCCGATTTCAGTGTAATCTCAATCTCACCACGCAGAATGGTAAGAGGAGTCTTTAATTCATGTGCGGCAGAAACTGAAAACTGGTTCATAAAATCTATTGAGGTTTTTATTCTCGAAATCATTTCATTCATTTTATTTACTAATCTTCCGTATTCGTCAAAATATTCGCCGCCGGGAATTTTTTCTGATAAATTCTGTGCAGTAATTTCTTCTGTCTTTTTAATTAATGCATCTATACGCGATAACGACTTTGCTGAAATAAGTGCTCCGCCAATTATTGAGATTATTAGAAAAAGCGGCGCCATCATTATATAAATATCCGTTAGATTATTTAATGTTTGAGCAATATTTTCAATAGGATAAGCAACAATTACGTTAAACCGTTTCGCTTTCATCTGACAAACCCTAATAACATCTTTCGATAATAATTCGTTGTTATAGTTAAAGATTAACTCAGAGTTTTTTTTATCGGGAAACGCCAGATGATATTGCCCCAGATTTGCAGATTTGTAAATTAATTTTTGCCCTGTTGAAATTTCAATAAAAGTATTTCTTCTGTTGAATACAACTGCATCATATATAATATCCCAAATTAATTCATCCTCGGTTTTATATTCAGAGCTTGGTTCAAACGTATCAAGATCAAGATGCTTTTCTTCAACGACTCGTAGTATAGCGCCTGCCTGTGCTCTTAAATTTTGATCTAGGTTAACATGAGAAATGTGGTAAAGATAAATATAGACACTTACACCGAGTAATACTTCAAGCAGGAGAAAAAGAGAGGAATACCAAATTGTAATTTTGAAGCGGGTTGAGGTGAAAAACAATTTAATATTTTTGAACATAAAATTACTTTATTCTTTTATTATGTACCCAACTCCGCGAACCGTATGAATTAACTGTTTCTTATTGGGTAGGTCTATCTTCGAGCGGAGTTTGTTAATATAAACGTCAATCACATTCGTGCCGCTGTCAAAATGAAAATCGTAAACATGCTCAATCAGCTTCGTACGGGAAACAATTTTATTTTTGTTTCTCAGCAGATATTCTAAAATTGCATATTCTCTAGGAGTCAAAATAATTTCTTCATCGGATCTTGTGACTTTATGTGCAACAAGATCCATTTTTAAATCTAAAACTATAAGTAGATTATCCTTTTGAGTTTCTTTTCTTCTTAATAGAGCTCTTACTCTCGCCGTAAGTTCTTCAAAAGAAAATGGTTTGGTTAAGTAATCATCGGCACCGCAATCTAATCCCTCAACTTTATCTTTAGTACTGTCCTTAACGGTAAGAAATAGTATAGGCGTACTGATTTCATTTTTTCTTATTTCTTTTACAAATTGAATTCCATTCATCACGGGCATCATTACATCGGAAATGATTATATCATATTCATTACTAATAACCATTTCCAAACCCTCCTTGCCGTTAGAAGCAAGATCTACTTGATAAAATTCCTCTTCAAGACCTTTCTTTATAAAAGAGGCAACTTTCTTTTCGTCCTCAACAACTAATATTCTCATAAAAGTAAGATAAACAAAAAAGGAGAGTTGTTAAACTCTCCTTTTTTAGTCTTCAGCAATTTCAAGAATAATTTTAATGAAAAAATATTCCTTAAAATTACTTCTTAACTTCTTTTTTTACTTCTTTCTTCGCAGTTTTTGGTTCAGCAACTTTCTTTACTGCTTTTGGAGCCGCAACTTTCTTTACTGCTTTTTTTGCAACTTTTGGTTCAGCGGCTTTTGGTTCAACTTTCTTTTCTGCTGTTTTAACTGTTTCTGTTTTTGCTTTTGGAGCTACAGCTTTCTTTTGTGGCTGAGCTTGAGCATAAATACTTGCTGAAAAAGCAACCACTACTAATAATGCTACTAACTTCTTCATTTTGGACTCCTTGTTATAATATGATAGTTTATTATTATTGATTAATTTGTACGCATAAAAGTTAGAGTTCTCGAATTAAGATTGAGTTAAAGAATTATTAAAAAATTTTAATTATCATTTAAAAAGTGTAATTAAACGGTTTTAACTTATGACAGTATTTTTTTCGAAAGCTTGTGAGCTGGGCATTCAAGCGGTTCTTTTTTTATCAACAAAAGAAAAAAGAATTTATAACGCCGAAGAAGTTTCTAAAGAATTAAAAGTACCGAAGGAATTTGTTTCGAAAGTTATGCAGATATTAACCTCAAGCGGAATCGTTTCCTCTAAGAAAGGAAAAAACGGCGGGTTTTATCTTGGCAGAAATCCGGACAGCATTAAACTAATTGATATAGTTGAAGCTATTGACGGGTTGGATGTTTTTAAATCTTGCATTTTAGGATTTCCGGGCTGTTCAATAGAAACTCCATGCCCGGTTCATCATCAATGGGGGAAACTGCGTGATGAGGCTTTCAAAATGTTAAGTGAAGAAACTTTAGAAAATTTGAAAGAGAAAACTGCAAATAAAATCGCATCTTTATAATCTGGAGAAACAATGAGAACGCCACTTAGAAAAGATGAACAAATACTTTTTGAAACTCATAAACATTGGTATGTTCTTATTATCCCCTTTTTGTTGTCAATAGTTTTAATTTCATTATCGCTCTACTTTTATACAAAACTTGACCTATTACATTGGTGGCATTTCGCTTTTCCGGTTATTGTAGTTATCTACTTTGTCTTCAAATATTATTCTTGGAAATTTGATATTTGGGTGGTCACAAACTATCGTGTCATTGATGAGTTTGGTGTCTTTTCCATTAACTCCAAAGAAAGTCCGATTGATAAAATAAATAATGTTTCCTACCAACAATCGTTGCTGGGAAGAATTATGGGTTTTGGAGATGTGCAGATTCAAACAGCTGCGGAGATGGGCGAAACCAGCTACACTAATATTTCCCGCCCTCAACAGTTAAAGGAAGCTCTTTCAAATGCGCAAGAATTATATAAAGATTACCAGATGAACAAACAAGCATTTAAACTTGCCGATGCTGTTGACGGGGAAATCGGCGAAGAAATGAAAGAGTGTCCTTATTGTGCAGAAAAAATAAAAGCTAAAGCGAAAGTATGCCGATATTGTAAAAGAGAATTATAATTTCTTTTCAGCTTCAACGAACATATCTTTTGAATTACCCGCGTTAAAATTTTCACCGGCAAAATTCTTGGTGAACTTTATTTTAGTAAAACCAGCTGCTTTGAGATAAGCTCCTATTTTATTCTTAGTGTGAGGATAATGTTTTGTAGTAACCAGCTTAAATTCCTTCGGTGAGTTTTGGGGAAACGAAAGAATGTTGAAATCAAGATTATTCTTCCGGAAATCATAAAAGCGGATAATTATTTTTCCCTCGCGATTTGCAATGTTGTTAATTCTTTTATTTTCATTTCTGATCAGCCGGTAATTTAGGATATGAAGAAATATTTTACCGCCGGGCTTAAGCAAACCATACATTTTTTTAATTGCGGTATTCAACTGTTTTGAATTAACGTGAGCAATTGTATTCCCAATCGAAATTACAGAATTAAATTTATTATTGAATTTCTTTGGTATTGTCTCATATGAGTAGGCATAGGTTTCGATATAAACTTTATATTTTATCGCATTCTTTTTTGTTTCAGCTATCATCTTTGGAGAAATATCGAATGCGGTTACTCTATGCCCGTTTAAAGCAAGAGCGATTGAATCTAGCCCAATGCCGGATCCAATATCTGCGGCTTTTCCTTTAGCAGTAAACATCTTCTTGTATGCATCCTCACGAAGAATAAGATTTTTCTTGAAATCAATCATCTGTTCGTAGATGTCTGAAACTTCGTCATAGAAGTTGTTAACGCTAATAATTTTTGAAAATTGCTGTTTCATTTTTTTTATAACAAACGGCTCGCTAGAATTTTTCTCCCTTTGCTTCACGAATATGACTGCCAACGGATCTAATCCTTCCCCACATTGAAATAAAGAAGATTATCAAAGCAGCAATCTGACCAAGAGAAGAAACCATTAAGATAAATTTTAATATTTCATTTGGCTCAATAACTGATAATATTACCTGTAATATGAATCGGATTGCTGTTGAGATTGTCATTAGATAATAACTGAATAAGATTAATTCCGGTTTATACAAAGGATCTTCTTTTTCAGGCCGAGGAAAGAACCAGAGAGCTACCCCCATTATCATCATCATTACAGATCCGGAAAGTATAATATGAGTGTGTGCCGAGACTAATTCCGGATGAGGCCAAATATTTAAATAGCTTTTGACAAAAAGCATATAGAATCCGGATAATAATCCTATTAAAAGAAAAATAATGCTTGTCTTAATAAAATATCTAACCGTCGAAAACATCATTAACTCGCTTTCTTTTCACTTTAATTTTTCAAAAGCAATTCTTCAAGCTCAATTGCACGAGGAAAGAGAATGTTGTTTTCCAAATGTACGTGTTTATGCAAATCTTTTTCAAACTCATCAAGCTCTTTGTAAGTTATCTTAAAAGTTGTACAAGCATCATTAGGTAAAGTATAGTTGTTAGTGAGGGTTCTAATTGTTTCCATCGCGCTGCCCGCAGAAACATGCTCTGCTTCCATTTGTAGAATCGGATTTTTTATAGTTCCAAACCCGCCGGTTTTTGGTTTCTCGTTAAACTTTTGTGTCTCCGCTAAATATTTTATTAAAGGGAAAAGAATTCGCTCCTCTTTCATCATGTGGCTCGTCATTTCATCTGTAACTTGACTAAATATATTCTGAACATCGGCCAAATATGAATATTTACTGCTGTGTGCAGTCTGTAATTTTTGTAGAAGTTTAGTAATATGTGGTAAAGAGGTTCGTACATAACTATGATGATTATTTATGATATACTGTGTGAGAAAAATTAAATCCCACTCATTATATCTGGGTGTTTCGGTTGATTGGTTAACTTTATTTAGTTCAACTGCAAATCTATCGTTGGATATTTTATTCTTTTCAAGCGCCTCTTTTAGTATTTGATTACCGTTACAGCAATAATCTATTCCGAAATTTTCGAAAAGTGAGGCCGTACGAAAGTTCTCATTAACAATATCTTTTACTTTCATTACAAAGTAATCTTTTTTGTTTTCCATATATAATGTTTCTGTTTTCATTTTTTACTCCTATAATTTTTTCAATTCATCTAAGACATCTTTAGTATCTTGATTTAATCCGAAATGTTGATAAGCAATTTCTCCGGATTCATTTAATACATTGATTATATTTGAATGCGAAAAACTTCCATCCGGTTCTTTCTTATATTTAAATCCGAGGACAGCAGCCAACTCGCTTATGCTGTTTTCATCGCCGGTTAATAAACGCCATCTTTTCATATCAAGTTTATTGTTCTTGGCATATTGCATTAAAGCTTCCGGCGTATCTCTCTTGGGATCAATTGAGATCAGAAGAAAATTTACATCATCGTTTTTTATTTGTGATTCTATTTTTTTCATATCATTTACGATCAATGGGCAAGCATAAGTACAGCTTGTGAAAACCATTGCCATAATTTGTTTTTTACCTTTTAGCTCATTAAGCATCATTTTTTTACCGGTTTCATTCTTCCATACTGATTCGAGTTGATAAATAGAATTCTCACTTACCGCATCGGTTCCTGTTTCGGAACAGCATGATTTTTCTCCACTAGTGTTTTGTTTTGCCTGTATAATGTTTGTCTTTCCCGATCCCCTCACCGTAAGCAATAAATAAAACACTGTAGTTAATAATAGTGTACTAAATGTAATAGAGATGATTAATGCCTTTTTCATTTTAGTTTCCTTTCTTATTAAAATCTTTCGCACAACGAAAACCAAGATTGTTTGTAGTATAATTTGCTTTTAAGCTGCTGCGGAATGCAAAACGCATGAATGCAGGATAATTTTTGAAATCGGAAGCATTAACAGATCCGCTTCCGCAAAAAAGATTTCGCTCTAATCCGCTGTCTCCGCGCGATTCTCCAGTTACAAGTGAACTAAAAAAATCTGAAGTCCACTCCCATACAAGACCGTGCGTATCTGAAACACCCCAGTAATTTTTCCCATGTAAACCGACAGAAGGAATTTTTTGATCTACTGGCTTTGAATACCATTCAAGAATTTGTTTAATAAAATTCTGATCTTTTGAACCGTCGGGATTGTTTGCGCTTGCTTTGGCAACTAATTCCCACTCAGCAACAGTGGGTAATCTTTTTCCGTAATACTCACAATATGCTTTTGCAGCGAACCAAGAAATATTGGTTACAGGGCTATTAGGTAAAACATTATTACCTAACGCTAAATCGTTCTCCCAATGACTCAAATAATTTTTATCGGCAAAAAGTTTTTTTACTTTTGATTTTCGCCATCTCGGATTTTCTTTTACGAATTCCAAAAACTGTGCGTTAGTTACGGGATATTTGTCAATATGGAATGGTGCAACTTTAATTTTTACGTTATTATTCTTTTCACCGTACAATGGTGTATAAACACCACCGCTAATCAGCGCCATTTTATTTGTTGTATTGATTTTATTGTTTTGTGCAAGCAAAACATCAATACTAAGTATTAAAAAGAATAGAATATTTTTTGTTGTTTTTCTCATTACTAATTGCTCAATACTATTTATTTCCTGCTCTGACTTTTTTAACATCATCCGGCAAAACAGAAATATCTTTTCCGGCGAATTTTTTGTATACATAAGTTAGAACCGCTGCGGCTTGTGTGTCGTCAATATTTTGCGGCGGCATAATTCCATTATAAGTTTTGTTGTTTACAGTTAACTCGCCAGTCCTACCGGCTATAACGTTTTTAATTGCTTCCTCTTTACCATGCTTTACAAGCCAATCCGAATTTGCTAATGGCGGAAAAACATTTGCAATTCCTTTTCCATCTGCTTGATGACAGGCAACACAACTCATATTATAAACTGTTTGACCAAGATTAAATAGATTTCCGCCGGAAGAAGATTTATCAGAGCCAGCCATTGCTGTTTTTAAAAGATTTTCATCAACTTTACTTTCACCAGATGAATATTTAGAAACATATTCTGAATTTCCGTTATCTTTATTTAATTCTCCGGTAAAAGAATTTACACTACTTGAAACAGAATTATTGCCGGAATAAAGTTCATCTTTCTCTTTGCCGGAATAAATAGTTTTATCTTCAGCCCCGTTAACTGTAATCATTCCAAGTGCGCCTTTGTTGAAAGCGCGGAAAATGGAGTGATCAACCATTATAAAATTTCCAGGCACGTTAACTTTGAATTCAACAATAGATGAACCTCCTGCTGGTATTAGAGTGGTCTGAACATTTTTTTGTAGAGCATTGCTTCCTCCTTCGTTATAGACTAAATCAAAAATTTCCCCAATAACATGGAATGAAGAAATCAAATTTGGCCCGCCGTTACCCACGTACAACCGCACACTTTCGCCAACATTTGCTTTCAATGAATTATCTCCGACCATTGATCCCACCGAGCCATTGAAAACGACATAATCCGGTGTCTCTGTTAAAGCTTTCTGCATACTAAATGGTTGAAGTCCGGAGTCGCCGTAATTTCCTTCAGTATAAAACTCGCCTTGCATCACATAATATTCCCGATCAACCGGCGGTAAGCCTTCTTTTGGTTCGACTAAAATCAATCCGTACATTCCGTTTGCGATATGCATTCCAACCGGCGCCGTTGCACAGTGATAAACATATAAACCGGGATTTTTAACTGTGAAAGAAAAAATCGATGTATGACCTGGTGCTGTAAATGAAGAGGTAGCACCGCCACCCGGACCAGTCACTGCATGAAGATCTATATTATGCGGAAGTTTGTTAAGCGGATGATTGTGAAGATGGAATTCAACAAAATCTCCTTCACGCACACGTATAAAACTTCCAGGTACATCGCCGCCAAATGTCCAAAACACATATTCGACTCCATCGGCAAGTTGTTTTACAACTTCACGAACTTCCAGATCAACTATTACTTTTGTCGGATGTGTTCTTGTGATTGGCAGTGGTACATAAGGTGCTTGTGTTAATTGGGCATGCTCTTCGCCGCTTATTTGATCCGAAGCATCGCCCCCGCAAGCAACAGCTATCAATAAAATAATTAATACTAACAACAGATTTCTTAATTCATTTAACTTATTCATTTCAAGTTCCTTCCTTAAAGAGAACTGCACGTCTTATTTTGTGATATTATTTTTTTTGAGAAATAACGTAAACACATATAAAAAGAATATTAAATCCGATTACAAAATAACGATTGTCGGATATCGTGTCAAGTTAAATTTTTTGAGGGTCATCTTTATCCGATTAAGGCCTAAAATAGAGGAAAAAATGAGATTAAAGACATATATATAACACAAATTTGATAAACAGAATTTTATTTCCGATATTAATCGAGCAATTTATAATTCTTTTGAAAGATTAAATATGGGTACAAAGTATATTAAGAATAATGATAAACCAGTTCAGAAGATTAGATTTGGAGTGCAAGTTGCATTTGCACTTCTTTGTATTTGGATTGGGATAGAATTTTCTCAATTTATTTCCTTTTTAGAATCGAATGGAACGAACGCATTCCCAGGAAGACCTCCGGGTGTTGAAGGATTTCTTCCTATTAGTGCATTAATGAGTGTTGTTTATTTTTTTCAAACAGGGCAAATACACGATGTTCATCCTGCTGGTTTTTTTATTTTCTTAGCAATTGTTGGTGTCTCATTTGTTTTTGGAAAATCATTTTGCAGCTGGCTATGTCCAATAGGATTCATTTCGGAAATGGTTGGAGATTTTGGTGAAAAAATTTGGAAGAAACTTTTTAAGCGTAGAATTAAACTGCATAGATTTTTGGATTATCCTTTACGTGCGGTGAAATATTTATTGCTGGCATTCTTTGCTTTTGCAATTTATTCGATGACCGAGACAACTCTTGCAATTTTTTTAAGCGACAATTATAATATATCAGCCGATATAAAGATGTATTACTTTTTTACGGACATTTCTCGTTTCAGTTTGATCGTAATAGGGGTATTATTTTTTCTTTCCGTTTTTATCAGAAACTTCTGGTGCCGCTATCTTTGTCCTTATGGTGCTTTACTGGGTTTGATAGGACTGGTTAGTCCAAACAAAATTAAAAGAAATACTATAAGCTGTATTGATTGCGGATTATGTGCTAAAGCGTGTCCGTCATTTATAAAAGTTGATAAAGTAAAAACTGTTATTTCAGATGAATGCACCACTTGTTTGAATTGTGTTGATGTGTGCCCGGTCGCAGATACTCTTGATGTTAAAAATATTTTTGAGGAGAAAAGGGTTTCTAAAAAAATAATTGCACTTGGTGTTGCACTTCTATTTGTTTCGATAACGGGACTAGGAATGATAACCGGCCATTGGCACAATAAAATTTCTAAAGAGGAGTATCAAATAATTTACAAACAATTAGATGCTATAGGCCACCCCACGAACACTGCAGAAATTAACCGGTTAAACAAAGCCCTGGAGAAAGAGAGATCGAATAAATCCAGAAATATTAATTAACAACTATCAAATCAAGAATACCGCAATTCACTTTTATTAATCAAACGGAAAGAAACAACAGTTATCAAAAAAGATTTTTTGATTGGCTGAGAAAAATTAATTAATGATATTTAATAAGTTAATTCATAAAAAGATGTTATAAACAAATATGACAGTTCAAAAATTTAGTCTGAAAATTTATTTAATTGGAATTCTATCGCTTTTATTAACCGCGAATATTACAGCTCAATTTAAGGAAGGCGAACTGGTTAAAGGCAGTAGAGATGCTGTATATCTAATATCGAAAGGTAAAGCATGCTGGATTTCAAACGAAAGTGTGTTTAATCTTCTTAACCTAAATTGGAAAAAGGTAAAGAAAGTTTCCGATAAAGACCTGGCCAAAGTTTCTAAAGGATGGATTATTGTTAAAGGAAGGAATGAACCGCTCTATATAATAGTCAGTGGATCAGCATGCAAAATAACTAATGTTGCAATGCTTAAGGCGTTAGGACTGGATAATAATTCCATTTGGAACGTAACTGATGAAAAGTTGAGTAAACTTCCACAGAGACCACTGCTGGTTAAAGGAAGCGATGCATCAGTTTATTTAATATATAATTCCAAAGCATGCTGGATTCCAAGCGAATCTATTTTTAAAGCGCTTGGTTTTGAAATAAAAATGGTTATTCAAATTTCAGATAAAGAAATGATTCAGATGCCAAAATCACAACTTCTTCTAAGAGGCAGCGGAGACAAAATCTATAGAATAGAAAACGATAAACGAAGATGGATAAACAATGCGGTTCTTTTTTCCCGACTAGGTTACGATTGGAATTCCGTTTTAACCGTCAGCGAGGCACAATTAAAAAACATTCCCGAAGGTGAGCCCATTAAATAACCATAGATACTGATATGAAAATTCAAGACGTAAATTTTTGCGTAACCGATTGGAGTAAATTAACACCCCAAGAATATTCCGGAGAAAGCGGAAAAGCATTCTGGAGAACTTTGGAAAAAGGAAACATTCGAGTTAGAATTGTTGAATATTCACCCGGATATCTTGCTGATCATTGGTGCAGCCGCGGACATGTAATTTATGTTTTAGAAGGCGAACTTATTACTGAATTAAAAGACGGAAGTATTCACGTGCTTAAACCGGGAATGAGTTATCAAGTTGCTGATGATGCTGTACCTCACCGCTCACGAACGGAACTCGGCGCAAAATTATTTGTGGTTGATTGACCCACAAAATTATTTTTGATTCTCTTCTTTTATATTAGTTTCAATAAATATTATTTCATTTCTTGAAGTCAGAGGAATTGTTTTCGTAATTTTTTTTGTGCTTTGCTCTTCAGTTATTTTCTTAAATCGTTGAAGATCAGTCACAGATTCAAATTTAATTTGTGAGATATAAGAATACCCCTTCTCGTTCTCGATAGGCAGAACATAGATCTCAAAATTCTGGAATTGGTCAAATAGATCGCTCCACGCAGGGAACCCGTTTTGTAATCCTAATTTTCCTTTAATGAATTTAAGGTCGTTTATAAACGGTTTAAGAGAATCTTTTTTAAAGTAATCCGGAATATCGAAAAAGATCTTGGTTGTTCTTGATAAAATATTATTAAAAAGTTGAAGCGAGAGATTTACCGCAACATCGTTGCCTTTGTCATTTGCGAGAGAGATGTAAATTTTTCCGAGAGCAGATTGAACTTGGTAAGCTGTAATGCAAATAAATTTTGTTAGCGTATCGTTCTTATTGCATTTGTATTGAGAGACGGAATAAATTCCGAAAGCCGATTTAACGTCGTTCATTTTGTAGAACTCAATTCTAAATTTAATTCCACACCACTCAATTTCCTGAAGAAGAAGTTTATCGAATCCGTATTCCAAATATAGATCAGCACCACCGTCTATTAATCCCCATAAAGCATCACCGTTATAATAACTTGTGCGCGTTATTTTACCTCCGGGAATATCACCTTCAACAATGGACGGGAAAAGTTTCTCCGCCTGAGCGAAAAGATGAGATGCAAATAGACCGACAAATATTATTGTTCGGATAATTTTCATAGTAGTTTAATTCATCTCAATTTTATGTAATTGGATCTTATCAAGATCGGCAACCCCGAGTTTTATGTCCCGCGCAAGTTCCATAAAAATTCTTCCGCGCGGATTTTCTTCTTTCTGAATTTTTTCATCAATTCTTTTCTTTGTGATTATTTCATAGCCAATTCTGTCAACAGCTACGGGGTCAGTTCCTATCAACACTGTTTTGAAGTCGGCAAAGAATTGGGGATTTGCACCCGGTCCGCCGTTAAAACATCCTTTTAATCCGTCAACAATATTCAGTACAACTTTATCGCGGAGAGGCGGGAAGGCACACACTTCGGCACATGTTTCCGCCCAAAGTTGTTTATGTAATCTTCCGGTGTTTGTGATCGAACCAAATGCAAGATTTTTCAAACAAAGAGTAACCGTAGAGCCGGCATTTTTTAGAATCGGGACGTTAATGATCTTATCAACCATTTGCGTAACAATTTTTGTAAAGTAAGAATATTTTCCCTCGTTGACCATATAAGGAATTGTCTCTGCATCGTATTTCTCTTCACAATCTGCTAGGTAGAACCAATCTTTATCAATCATTCGTTCGCCGTAAAGTTTTCCGTTCTCATCATACATGGTTCCGTTTTCACCTTTCCGTTCGGTGCCGATTATTTTTATTCCGGGAAAAGTCTGATTAGTAAATCCGGCTTCGACTAATTGTTCTTCCCTTCTATCCCAAATCAAAATATTTTTTCTGGGAATTCCCGCCTCTTCCAATTGTTTTACTATCGCTTGTGTTACCTCAACACTTGTTGAAAGCGTGGGCCCCGCAACCGGATTAACTTTCAATCCTATTCTATCGGTTTCGTTTACAAACATTTTCCACGCATCTTTTAGTGTTGCGGCACCGGTTAATTCAAGCATTCCTTTAGCAATCATCTCATATGCAGCGTTGTAAACAATTTTGTTTTCAACAACGGAATTACCGTGATTAATTTGCACTACTTTACCGGGAAATTTTCCGGGCATCGAAGTTTCTGTGCGCGGATGTTTGAGCGTTTCGTTAATGTTAGTTGCCGGTTTTGCTGCTGTGGTTTGAGCAGATAAATTTTCAAAGTTTAAGAAGCCGATAATCAAAGCAAGCACATATAATCCAAACATTGAAAAGCCATTAAGCAGACGATTTGTCGTTTTCATGTTGTAGTCCTATTCAAAATTGTGATGATTAACTTAAAAATTACCCGGATGATTTGCCGTCTAATTTTTAAAACATTAATTATCAAAAGTATTTTTGTCATCAACTAAAAAATTATATTTAGTTTGTAATTAGAAAATACTTATACAGTTGTTGAAAGGAACACAATGAAAAAAACCTTGTTAATTTTATTCGTGTTGGTTTTCGGGGCAGGGGTATCGCTGGCACAATTTTCATTAAACAAATTTTGGGACATAAAACTTGGTGGCTCAATCCTCTCGGTGAAGAAATTATTTCCAAACGAAAAATGGGATAAAGTTGAAGCGGGAAACGACAATCTTTATTCTTTCACAAGTAACCTTGAACGAAGCTCGATTAAAATTAGTTTTCTTGTAACAAAAGAAGATAGATTAAGAATGAAATCTATAAGCAATGGCAAGGTTGATGAAAATTCCGCAAGAAAACTCTTTGAAAATCTAAAAGAAATATTATTAAAAAAGTTCGGGAATAAATACGAGAAGAAAGATACTATGGGAAAAAATATTTTAGTATGGCAAATAAGTGATGATGGAAAAATTTCGCTTTCTTGTAACGGCGATAAAACGCTCATGGTTTTTTTTGAATCCGTTGGAATTCCTTTTAACGGAGGGCAAATTGGAAAATAACGAAGAAAAAAAATTAGTATGTTCACATTGCGGCAGCACAATAAAAGGGGACGATGATTTTTGTCCGGATTGCGGAACACTGTTCGCAGAATTTGTAAAATGTATTGAACATAAAGACAAAGAAGCAGAAGGAGTTTGTGTTATTTGCTGCAACCCGTTCTGTTCATGGTGCGGAATTTATGTAAACGAAATTTTTCTTTGCAATGAACATAGCGAATATGAAATCTACGAAGGAATGGCCCGCGTTTACGGCTCGAGTGACCCCACACAAATAGAATATGCAAAATCGTGTTTGGAACAAAATGAACTGCACCCTTTTATCTATTCAAGAAAACGGACTACGCTTCATATGGGTGGAACAGACTATTCTATGTTTAATGCTTCAGGCGAGTTCGACGGACATTTGGTTAACGAAATTAAATTAATGATTCCTTTTCAAGAGCTTATACGCGCAGAAGAGATTTTAGATGAATTAAATATTCTGGAAGAATAATATTTAGAAGATGATCTGAAATATTTTTAAAGTATTTGGGAAAACAACATGAATGCGAACACAAAATTCGGTTTTATTCCTGTTTCAAGCTCAATTACTCAAACCTCAGTAGAAGAAATAACCGGCAATCTTCTTTCCACATTTCATGATTATGGCGGCGAACGATTTACAGATGAAATGATTAATCAAGACATTCCGATTTTTTATTTTATTGTTACAGGAGGAACAGAACAGAAAGTTTTAAAACTTTGGTATGAACGGAAAAAATTTTATGCAAATGAACCGGTGATTTTAATTGCTCATGCAGGGAATAATTCCCTTGCAGCATCTATGGAAATTTTGGCAAAGCTTCAACAAGATGGCGAAAAAGGAAAAATCATATATATAGATAACAATACAAACAAAGATTGGTGCGACGATTTAGAAAGAAACGTAAAGCATCATCAAGTATTTCATCAATTAAAAAACACAAAGATCGGTTTGATCGGAAATCCATCCGATTGGCTGGTTGCAAGCATGCCGGATTCTTCTGTAATAAAAAAAGTGTGGGGTCCGCAAATTGTAAATGTTGATCTTGAAGAACTCAAAACAAAAATAGCAGAAGTAAAAGACGAGCAAATTGAAGACGATCATTATTATCTAACATCAAAAGCTGCTGCAATTAAAGAGCCGACAAAGAAGGAAATAAAGAATGTTGTTAAAGTTTATACGGCTCTAAAAGAATTAATCCGCTCACAAGAATTAAATTCGGTTTCAGTCCGTTGTTTTGATTTAGTAACCGATCTTAAAACCACCGGGTGCTATGCATTATCCAAACTTAATGATGAAGGAATAACTGCAGGGTGTGAAGGCGATCTTGTGTCAACACTTGGAATGTTGTGGGCAAATTATTTAACAAATCAAATTGTTTGGATGGCTAATCCGGCGCAGATAGATGAACAGGGTAATTCAATGTGGCTTGCCCACTGTACTGTTCCAATGAGCATGACGGAGAATTATAAATTACGTTCGCACTTTGAATCGGGACTTGGAGTTGGAATAGAAGGGGAATTGGCAAAAGGAAAAATTACAATATTAAGAATCGGAGGAAAGAACCTGGAAAAAATTTGGGTATCGAACGGAGAAATCCTGGAAACAGGTTCGTCTGAAAATCTTTGCAGAACACAGGTGAAAGTTAAACTTCACGGCTCGGCCAAAGTAACTGATTTGCTTACCGAACCGCTTGGCAATCATTTGCTTTTAATGCGCGGAAGTTATGCTAAGGAAATGATCGAGTGGTGGGAAATGTTCGTTAGTTAAAAATGGTTTTATACTTTTCATAAATAGTGTCAACATCAGGTAAAGCTCCATTCACCATACAAATTTTTGAGGCAAACTCATTTGCTAGTTTGTTGATCTCAACAATCGGCAGTTTATATAAGTAACCGAGACAAAGTATAGCAGCAAAAGCATCGCCGGCACCGAGAGTATCAACCGCATTAATGATTTCCGTTTTGTAATAGTTTGTTCCGTTCTTGGTATAAAGCTCAGCTCCGTTCTCGCCGAGTGTTAATCCAACCAAGTCAATATTAAATTTTGTAATCAGTTGTTCTATTGCCCGGTTGTTATTTTGCTGCAGATCGAAAAACTGCTTAAGCTTGTCTAATTCGTCTTGATTTATTTTAAGAATAGTAGTTGTAAGCAAAGTTTTTTCGATCAGCGCTTTCGTATAAAAATTATGCCTGAGATTGAGATCGCAGAAATATTTTAGATGTGGTTTATTAAAGAGCGACATAATTGTATTGCGAGAAGTTTCACTGCGGGTTGAAAGCGTACCGAAGTACAACAGATCTGATTCATTTTCAATCAGCGATTTTGTTGAATCTTTCAATATGATATAATCGTAACTGCACTCGGGAGAAATTGTAAACTGCGGGATTTTATTTTCTTTGAGTTTTACTTGAACAGTTCCGGTTGGATATTTCTTATCTATGTATATATGATTTGTGTCGAAGCCGATTGAATTGAGATATGACAGCATTTCCCGTCCGTTCTCATCATTCCCAACGCTTGAAACGAAATTTGCTTTACCTAAAATCTTCCAGATGTGATAGATAAAATTAAATGGTGCGCCGCCTAATCTTTTTTTATTAGGATAAACATCGTAAAGGATTTCACCTATTGCCGTAACACTAAATTTTTTCATTTACATTCTATTTTTTCCACTCTCTGTTTTCTTTACGGTCCTTCTCCTGTTCTTTAGCTTCGCGCATCATGTCATTCACGTTATCAATCTCAGGTGATTCGCTAAGGGATTTCCAGTCAAATTTTTCATCGAGCGGGGTTAATGCTTTCTGCGGATCAAAAATTCTTCTATCAATATCTAAAGCGTTGTAAGAAGTGAAATCGGGTTTATCGGTAAAGAAATCCGAAAGATCGTTTGCGCCGGCATCAAATTGATTTAAATACGGAATGCCGAGAACATTCCAGAAAGTTTTGAAGATACTGCCGAAACTGTAATGAACATGACTGACATAATTTTTCTTCGCATAAGGAGAAATAACCATTAACACACTTCTATGTGCGTCAACATGATCAACACCATTCTGTGCATCATCTTCGGTAATTACGATCATCATGTTTTTCCAGTATGGGGTATGAGAGAGAAATTCTACAATTCTCCCGACAGCAAGATCATTGTCTGCCATATAACTTTCGCGAAACGGATATCCAGCCTCGGGACGGTCACCCGCTCCGTGATCATTCGGTACAATAACAGTAAGAACGGACGGCATTAATTTTCCTTTTCCCATCCACTTTTCGTTAAATTCTTTTTTGAACATATCAATTCTAAATTGATCAGGAATGGAAGTGTTGTATGTCGGATAGATTCGTGAAGTTTTGTTGAACATCGGGCGGGGAACAGGATAATTTACGTAATGCCGAACACCGCCGTATTTATAACTTGCATCGTAAGATGCCGGTTCGAACATCATTCCGAAACCGAAATTGAAAAAATCTATTTTGTTTCTTTCAAGATGGTCCCACATTGATCCTGCTTCGTTGTAATCTTCGGGATAGATAGCGCCTGCAGTTGGGTTGATTCCAAGAGCACCCTTAGCTTTCGAATTTTCCTTTGCATCTCTATTGTTTCCGTAATCTGCGGGAACTATCGTTTCCACCCATTCATTTGGATAAGTATTAACAAGCCAGCGGTGCCCGTCAGATGAAACATCGGAATCAACATAAAAATTATCTGAGATTGAAAATCGCTTTGCCAGTTCAAGATGATTTTTCATTACAGTTGCATCTTTTACTTCTGAAGTTTTTTTTCTGTTTGTGAATGAAACATTTTTACCATATCTGGCGAGAGTTGAATCACCATTTCCGTTTTTAACGTTCCCGAATATTTCATCATAAGTTCTGTTTTCTTTTGAAATGAAAACGATGTATTTAATAGGGCTAACCTTCTCTTTCGGATAAAGAGGAATGGGATTGTTTTTTATTTCGGAAAATTTCTGTGAAGACGATTCCTCAATTAAAAAATTATTATCAATTACTTTCTGAGTAAGCATGGGAAGTTCATCGTCTTTTGGAATAACAATTACCGAGATAGATCCTTTCATCAGGTTGCCGATGTAGCTTCCTTCGGGCCCGCGTTTAAAATTTTCTCCTCCGTTCGGCCCGCTGCCGTATCCTTTTGCATTTGCAACGAACAATTTTTCCCCGTCTTTACTTACTTTTAATTTTGCAGGGAACCAACCTGTTGGTATGTGTCCGAGAATTTTCATTTTATCAATATCAATTACTGCGATGGCATTAATTCCGGATTCTGCAACGTATAATCTTTTTTGATCTGGCGAAAGGGCAAGTCCGTATGGAATTATGCCGCGTAAGTTTTTTAAGCGGTCATCGAGCACAAGTTTTATTGTTTTAACAATTTTTTTCTTTTGGATATCAATAACCGAAAGATTATCGTTGGTTCCATTACTGACAAACAAATATTTGTTTGTTGCAGCAAGTGAGTTTGGACTTGAACCTCCAACAGCCGGAATTCCTTCGATCAATTCTCCAATTTTAACACCGGTCTTTATTTTTTTTGTAACTCTTGGATGATTCAAATCTTTGTTATCTATAATAAAGACAGAGAAAGCATCCGAAGAATACGGATCGCCTAAACCTGGGACCTTTATATCACCTACCTTAACGCCGTTCCGCGATTCTTTCGACATATAACCGAAAGGTGGGAAAGCTAATCCTTTCTCTTTAACATTTTTGTTTGTTATACCTGGGATACGTTTGTATTCGTACATTCCTACATTTGCAACAAAAATATTTTTTTCATCAGGCGAGAGTGTGATTCCGAAAGGATATCTTCCAACCGGTACACTTTGTAATAAGGATTTTGTTCTGGTGTCCGCAACAATCATTCTAAAATTGATTTGATCAACAGCATAAATTTTTTCTCCATTACTTGATAAAACCAAATCACCAATGTATCCGTGAGTGTAATCGAGTTGATTATCTATGTATGCGCAATTAATTGAATCAATTTTATTTCCGGTTGAAATTTCGAACAGATAAATTTTATTTGTTTGCCCTCCGGCTACATAAACAATTTTATTATCGGGAGAGACCGCAAGTCCCATAAAAACAGATGCAAGAACACCTTTATCGGTATTTGCGCCCGGAGGAACTTGCTGAACAACGGGATTTTCACTCAAAATATTTTTGATCAACGTAATGCAAAGAGGATCTGTTCCGGAATTCGCAGTAACAAGTACATTGCCATCCTGACTTAAAGCTAATCCGTAAGGGTGCGGCGCGGTAATAATTGTTTTACCCAACGGAGTTATAAATCTGCCGTTGGGAATAACTGTCTTTCCGTTCAAATCAATTTTTGTAAACTCTTTTTGAGCCGGTGCGGAGATAATCCACAAATCTTTTTTCGATTGTGATTGTACATTTAAGTAAAAAGTAAAAAATAGAAATAAGCAGATAAAATTTTTCATTTGGCAGTTATGATTTTGTTATTGTTGGTTTGATTCAATACTTAAAATTAGTTTCTTCTTTTGATTTGAACAACAATGGCTCCTGCAGCTGCTATAAACATTCCGATTCCTTCTTCCCAAGTTACAGGCTCACCAATAAAAATCCATGCGAGAAAAGCAATTTGGATTAACATTGTTCCGTTTATAATGCTGGACTCCATAGCGGTGAGAGTTCTCAAAGACAAATTCCACAAAGTAAAAGCTAAAGCGGTATTTACAACCGAGAGCCAAAGTAAAAATAAAATATTGGTTAAGCTAAGAGGAGGCAAACCCTGTGCAGCAAGACCAATGATCAACATAACAATGGATCCAATGCTCATGCTTACAACTGTAACTGTTAAAGGGTGAAATTTGCGACTCCGATTTATTCCTCGTCCCAGTACTGAAGAAAATGCATTTGAGAAAACTCCGATTACCATCACAACAATTCCTAAAATCTTACCTTCGGATAAATCAACCGGATAAAAGTACGTGAGAATTCCTGCTATAAATAAACCCGCACCCAGCCACTGAAGAATGGAAGGTTTTTCTGACAAAAGAAATATTCCCATAACGGCAACAATGATTGGAGTAAAATTGAGAATAAGACTTACAGTCACGGCGGGCAGAAGCGACAATCCGATGAATTGTGTTCCTTGAGTTAATGTATAAAAAAGAAGCCCGAGAACTGTTAAACGAAACCAATCTTTACGATCAATATTTTTTATCTCGGAAATTTTTTCTTTTGTTAACATAAAAGGAAACAGGCAAATAAAAGCCAAGAAGTAACGCAAGCCTGCAAAAGTTAGCGGTGGAATATCCCGCAATCCCCACTTTATTATTATGAATGATGTTGACCAAAAGAAAGTAACAAGTAATGCAATTAAAATAGATGCGGTTCTTGAAAGTGGTTTAGAAAAAATATTTGCCTCTTACTAACCTGTTAAAAAATAATCAGCTATTAATAGTTTTTATTTACCTATTAATAATTTTATAGCATAGAGAATAAGAAATACAGCGAAGACTTTTTTCAAAACTCCTTCAGGAAGAGTAATGGCGTATAAAGATGATAAATAACTTCCTATCACAAATGTAACTGCCATAATGCCGACGGCTCTTAAATTTATATGCCCGGCTTTATAATAGTTCATTACAGCAAGGATTCCGATAGGAAGAAGAAGAAGACCGAGTGAAGTTCCCTGTGCATCTTTTTGAGTGTATCCTAAAAATCCCACAAGCATAGGGATTATAATTATTCCGCCTCCAATGCCAAGCACACCGCTTACTAAACCGGCGGCAAGACCAATGATTAAAAGAATTAGTATTTCATTCATATAAGGTTTTATTTAATTGAATCGTGCGAAATATAATGAAACGAAAAATATCATGCTTAATTGAAAAATAGATTCTTCGCTTTAGATGCAATTGATTATTAAATTATTGTTTAACCGACTTCAATACCCAATCCTTAGGATCAACCGTAAAATCAGAACCTTCCGGTAAATCAATCACATCTTTTCCGTTTTTCATTTCTGCGCGAACAGTTTTTCCTGCGATGCTTACATCAACCGGCATAGGGAATGGAAGATTATTTTCGGTTTCCCAACTAAGTTCTACCTTGTTGCCGTCTTTTTTCACATTTAAAATTGGGAGAGAAGAATGACGAAGATAAACTTCAAAGAACCAATCCAATTTTTTACCTGAGATTTTTTCGGCTATATCCAATAACTCATCCGTAGTTGTAAACCTACATTGTCTTCCGTCTTTTATTTTTTCCATTTCTTCGGTTGGATATGCCCATCTTCGTAAAACCCTAAAGAATGTTTCGTCTCCAAGATAATAACGAAGTGTATGAACAATCCAAGCACCTTTATAATAGATATCGTTTCCATAAACTTCGCCGGATGATTTTTCTCCTCTAGGTGCAACGGGTTGTTTATTTGCAAAACGTTTAATTGATCTCATATATCTGAAATATTCATCTTTACCAAAAACCACTTCGAGGTAAAGCGGCTGCATATATGTGCCGAGTCCTTCTGCAATCCAGAATTCGCTCCAATCCTTACATGCAACTAAATTCGCCCACCACTCATGAGAGAATTCATGATGATGAAGCCAATCGAAAGCAAACTGCGGATGATTTTTCCATCCGTATCCATATCCAATTGCTGTTTGATGTTCCATACCAAGATGGGGAGCTTCAACAACGGAATATTTATCGGCACGGAACGGATAAGGACCAATTAGTTGTTCTTGAACTTTCATATGTAATAAAAATTGAGGTGCGTGCTCTTTTGCTTTTTCAAAACTGTCCGGAAGAACCCAGATGGTGAAGGGAAATTTTTCACCGGTAATTGAAGTGTAGTCGTAATCAATTGCTTTATACGGACCGAGATAAAACATGACACAATAATTATTGATGGGAGTTGAAACATACCAGTTCCAAGTTTTCGTACCGTTATTATTATTCACAGTTGATTTTAATTTTCCACTGCCGATACAAATTAAATCGGAAGGAACATTAAAATGAAGCGATACGGAATCCGCTCTATCTGAAGGATGATCTTTGCAAGGCCACCACACATCAGCGCCTCCTCCTTGACATGTTACTGTTACCCAATCTTTTCCATCTTTTGTTTTTGACCAAACCATTCCTTCATCCCACGGCGGACGTTTTGGAATTCTAGGAATTCCCGCATAATCAATTTTTGTTGAAAATATTTCTCCGCGTTTTATTGTGTTGGAAAAATCAATCCAAATTTTTCCGCCTTCATGAGTAAACTTTAGATCAATTCCTTTTTTGTCTTTTGTTAACATCTGCACTGATTCGATTTGGAATGTAGTATCCAGATCAACTAAAATTTTATTGAAGTCTTTAACCGCTTCAGCTCTCATTATTACAGAACCGGCAATTGCTTTTTCTGCCGGATCAATTCTGATGCTAATATCATAGAATTTTACATCGTAACATGCTTGATAAGGAGATAGCTTGCCGCCCGAATCCAATTTACCGAGTTGAGCAAAAGTTTGCGCTGATAAAACAATGAACCATAGAACAAATATTTTCTTCATATTGAATTCTCTTTTATAATCAATCAGTTCTAAAATAATCAATGAGAGAATAACTCCGGCAAATTTTTTAATACTCCCTTACAGGGTAAATCCAAATTACAAAAAAGGTGTTTATTTAAGCAATTCAATAACCTATTTTAAATGGAGCGATAAAAGAGGTTTTGCTTAAATGCTTAAGCTTTACACCACAAGTCTGCGCAGTAAAATTTTACTTGGCTTTACCGTAATACTGCTTATCATGTTCTTTGCAACATTATGGAGTATTTATAATTTCTACCGTCTTAATGAGCAGATCAAAATTACGATGCAGCAGAATTATACAAGCATTATAGCGGCCGATAATATGGGCCGAGCACTTGATGAACAATTGCAGTCAATTGTGATAATGTTAAATCAAAATTTTGAAGTTGGAGAGAAGCTGTTTGAAAAAACGAAACAAGATTTTTATTACTGGTACGATCGTGCGCGCGAATCGGTTCCAGCATCGGAGGAAGAAAATATTAGAAACATCCTGGATGAATTAAACGCGGAATATCAAAGATTCGTTAAAGACATCTCCGATAATATTGATTATAACATTTATATCTCGAACAAACGACAGACATTACGCAGTGATTTTGTAAGGTTTGTTGATGAAATCCAATCCATAAAAAAGAGAAACAACAGCATTCTCGAAATCAATCACTCCGCATTAGACGGTGCTGTATCGGGTGTTAAAGATATTACACAAAGCGCAACCATTACAATTCTTATAATTCTTTTTGGAGCAATTGCAATCAGTCTTGCCTTTGGATCTCAATTCTCGGATTACATAGTTAAACCGATTTCAAATTTAAAACAATCGGTCACACACATTGCCGAAGGAAACTTTAATGAACGAATTGAGATTGATGAAAATGGCGACGAGATAAGTTCTTTGGCGGAAGAATTTAATAAGATGAGTGAAAAACTTCAGGTTTACGAGCGGTTTAATCTAAATAAGATTTTGTATGAAAAGAAGAAATCAGAACTAATAATAGAAAGCATGAACGAACCGGTGTTAATGGTTGACGAAAATTTTGAAGTTATGCTATCCAATAAAACATATAATGAAGTGTTTGGAGAAAATCTGCTTACTCAGCATAACATAAAAAAAATACTTGCACCGCAAACCGGCGATTCAAAAAAAGATACTACACAAGTAAGTAAAGATCTTTATCAAAAAGAGGATATAATAAATATAAAATACGGAAGCGGAGAACAAAAATATTTCAAAGTTATTGCGGCCTCTCTCGATATTCCAGAAAGTAATATGAAGGGAACCGTAATTGTTTTTAATGATATTACAAAGTATCAAGAACTTGACCGGATGAAGTCGGAGTTTATTGCTAAAGTATCTCATGAACTTAAAACTCCGCTAACATCAATAGGAATGGCGTTAGGAATATTGGAAGACGGCGTTGTGGGTAATCTAACACAGGATCAAAATGAACTTATTCTATCAATGAAAGAAGATTTTGAAAGACTCAACAGACTTGTTTATGAAATATTGGAGCTGACAAAACTTGAATCTAATATTGGTAAAAGTAAATTCGAAAAATTTGAAGCTCAAAAACTTGCTGAACATATTTCAAAGAAATTTTTAATTCAGGCTAAAGAAAAAAAGATTAATCTACAGGTTATTGATGAAAGCAATAAGTTGAAGATCAACGGCAGTTATGATAATATGATCAGCGCTCTGGAGAACTTAATATCAAATTCGATTAGATTTACTCCCGCCGGAGGAGAAATTAATGTTAAACTATCCCGTTGTGATGGAAATTTGCTGATCGAAATTTCAGACACAGGAATTGGCATCAGTCCGGATAACTTGAAAAAAATATTTGATAAATTTATTCAGATAGATGATACAGCACCCGGCAGTTTGGGTCTTGGTCTTTCTATCGCAAAAGAAGTTATTGAATTGCATAATGGAGAAATAAAAGCATTTAGTGATTTAGGTAAAGGAAGTACATTTCAAATAAAATTGCCGGAAGCATAATGCATAAAGGAAAAATTCTTGTAATTGACGACGAAATAAATATTTTGAAAACCATTGAACTTTCACTCAGTTCATACGGCTATTCTCCGGAAGTTTTTGCAAACCCTATAGATGGGCTTGCAAGGGCAAAAACGGTTTTTTTTGATCTTGCTTTTATAGATTTTAAAATGCAGCCTATGAACGGTATCGAAGTTCTTAATGAATTAAAAAAATCTTCTCCTGATACAACAGTTGTATTAATGACGGCACATGGTTCAATTGAATCTGCCGTTGAAGCGATCAAGAAAGGGGCATACGATTATATTACGAAACCATTTTCTCATAAAGAATTCATCCATATTATTGAACGTGTATATGAGCACCATCGGCTAAGTAAAAAGTTGAAAGGATTTGCTTATCAAATTGACGAAAAATTTGAAGACGATAATTTTGTAAGTATAAATAATGAAGTTAAAGATATTTTAAAAACCGCAAAAGATGTTTCTGAAAGCAACATTCCTATTTTGATAGAAGGTGAAAGCGGAACCGGAAAGGAAGTTCTTGCGAGATTTATTCATAAAAATAGTTTAAGAAGCGGCAATCCGTTTATCATTATCAACTGCTCTGCAATTCCGGAAAATCTTTTTGAAAGCGAACTGTTCGGTCATGTTAAAGGCGCATTTACAAATGCTATTAAAGATAGAATCGGAAGACTAGAGCTTGCAGATACAGGTACTGTTTTCTTAGATGAAGTTGCCGAAATTCCAAAATCCATGCAGGTGAAATTGTTACGCTTTCTTCAAAGAATGGAATTTGAAAGAGTGGGCGAAAACCTTACCCGCAGTATTGAGATTAGAGTAATTAGTGCGACAAACAGAGATGTAGAACAAGATCTAAATTCCGGAATGCTGCGCGACGATTTTTATTTTAGAATTGCGGGAGTAAAATTAAAGCTACCGCCGCTTCGTGACAGAAAAGATGATATGCCTGTTCTTATAGATTACTTCATAAAAAAATATTCAATCGGAAATAAAATTACAATTCCTGAGGACACACAAAAATTTCTTTCAGATTATGATTGGCCGGGAAATATCCGCGAGCTTGAAACCGTTATCAAACGACTTTTAGTTTTTGCAAAAGACAATATATTTAAGTCGGAATATTTACCTCAGGAAATTACAAACTTCAAAAGAAAACAGAGCCCACAGGCGCTGCAAAAAATTGAAGACATTGAAAAGTTACATATAATTGAAACTCTTAAAATTGCATCTAACTCCAAAGAAGCAGCAAAGATCTTGGGTATATCCGAAACAACACTATGGAGAAAGAGAAAGCTATATGGACTATAACCCATTAATTGATAAGGCATATCTTAAGTTGAACGGAATTAATTTTCATTTGACGCCCATAATTTCATTTTGAAATACCGTAAACCCTTTAATTACAACCATTATTTTCACTTGATTGCAAAATGAAATCGCCTTACTTTCACAATGTATTTTTTCGGCTTTCCGACGGATCGTAATCTAAGCATATCAATGGTTTTTACGATTTTATAAAGGAAATTATTGCCTTTTATATATAGGCACAAAAATTGGCTGTACTTTAAGTAACATATTTATTTATTAACAGGAGAGTAACAATGAAACAATCTGCTTTTATCGTAATCCTTTTCTTCATTGCCATAGTTGCAGCTTTCGGCATTTATGAATTTATTCTTGGCAATCCGGCTAATTTTACAAACGCAACAAGAGAAGTTCCTGTAGGTGGTAACATTATGGGTATGGTTTACGTTGGCGGCCCACTTGTTGCATTATTAATCTGTCTTTCAATTATGGTATTTGCAATTATTATTGAAAGAGCACTTTCGCTTAAAAAAGCTGCAGGCAAGCAAGCAATTCCAAAATTCTTTAAAAAAGTAATAGATCAAATCAGAGCTAATAAAATAAATGATGCTATTGCTTCTTGTGATGCACAAAGAGGATCCGTAGCAAATGTATTAAAAGCAGCATTAACCAGATTTCAAGAAGTTACAGCCTCAGGTTCATCAGTAGATGCCGAAAAGAAACTTGTTGAAGTTCAAAGATCAGTTGAAGAATCAATGATGTTAGAGACACCACTTTTAGAGAAAAACTTAATTGCACTTTCTACAATTGCATCAATCGCAACAATGGTTGGTCTATTAGGTACGGTTATCGGTATGATTCGTTCATTCAAAGCTCTTGCTCAGGCAGGTGCACCGGATGCAATTTCGTTAGCTACCGGAATTTCCGAAGCTTTGATTAATACAGCCGGCGGATTGTTCGCTGCTATTCTTGGTATAGTTGCTTATAACTTTTTCGTTAACAAAGTAGATAATTTCACATTCCAAATAGATGAAGCAAATTACAATGTAATGCAATTATTAAAAGAAAAGTGAGGTAATTAATGCCGCGCATTAAAAAGAAAAGAGTCTCGATTCGTATAGATATGACTCCGTTGGTGGATGTGGCGTTTTTACTCCTCACCTTCTTTATGCTTACTACTCAATTTAAACCTGCGGAAGAAGTTGAAGTTGTTTTCCCGTATTCACATGCGGAAGTCAAACTTCCGGAAACTAACACAATGATTCTATATATAAGCAAGGATTCAAAACTGTTTCTGGGTTTTGACTCCCAAATATTAATGGAAAAAATGTTTGGCCAGGCTAATAAGCTTCGCCAGGCGGTTGAAGTAAAACAAGAAAATCTTGGCGATCTTTTTATCAAAGCAAGAATTTCTAACCCGAAACTTATTACTATACTGAAATCTGATGCTGAAGTTGAATTCGGGGTTGTTCAGGATATGATGGAATTACTTCGTAAGGTTCAGATAACAAGATTTAATATGGTAACAAATTTTAAAGTTGATAAAAAAAGTTAAAATAGGAGAATAATATGGCTGGTGGTGACGTTGGCGGCGATAGCGGCGGACACAAAAAGAGAAAAGGTAAAAGGAAACCAAAGAAAAGACTCAATATTCGTATTGATATGACTCCTTTGGTGGATGTTGCTTTTTTACTGTTAACATTTTTTATGTTAACTACTGTCTTCCGTAAGCCACAAACACTTGAAATAAATCTTCCCCCGGATAAAGACGTAGAAGTTAAAATGGCTGAATCAAATTTATTGACTATTAGATGCGATGAACAACATAATCTTTATTGGAGTATTGGATTTGATCTACCTCATAAACTTACTTTTGAGCAATTGCCAAAATTCCTGAAAGAGAAAAAACAAGAGAACCCAAAATATGTTGTATTAATTAAGATAGATCGAAAAGCAAAATATCATGTTATGATTGACCTAGTTGACGAATGCGTTCAAGCCAATCTTAACAGTCGTGCTTTTGCACCAATTACTGATATTGATAAAAAAGAAATGTCAAAAGCAACCATATAAGCCGGAGGAAAATTATGTCTGAAACAATAGCACTTAAAAAAAATGGCGGAGTATATGGAGCTTTCGAATTAAAAAAGCTCTACCCAAGAAATTATGCGATTGGAGTCGCGGTTGCTACCCTTCTTCATTTACTCTTAGTCGCGTCATATTATATATATCAGGAAATTACTCGCGAGGATTTTGATAATGCACCGACAGTCGGCAGAGTATTGAAATATAGTGACCTTGGTCCGCCTCCTTCAATTGCAAATGAAGCACCCCCACAAATATCTGTTGCGGGACCAGTAGCCCCACCAACAGTTGGTGTTCCGGTTCCGGTTCCCGATGAACAAGCTCCGCCCGAAGCTACAATTGCAACTCAACAAGAGATGAGTCAACAGGTTGCACCTGCTCTAGGAAATGATATTGGTGGGCAAGCGCAGATTACACAAGATATAAAAATTGAAAGTGATCAAGAACCGGGAATAGATGCTTTCGTTGCTGTTGAGAAATATCCTGAGATGGTAGTTTCTGTAAAACCCGAATATCCTGAAATTGCAAAACGTGCCGGAATAACAGGCAGAGTATTTGTGAAAGTTTTGGTTGATAAGGAAGGTAAACCGAAAAGAGCTGTTGTTATTAAAACAGATTCGGATTTATTTAATGATGCTGCAATTGCAGCAGCGATGAAATCGGCTTTCACACCTGCATTACAAAATAATCACCCAATTGCAGTTTGGATAGTATTGCCATATAAATTCCAATTACAGGAATAATGAAAAACTTGATGACATATATTGCATACACTGCAGGAGTTATTTTTATTTTACTTGGGCTGGCAATTTTATTCACAAATTTATTTCCAGCCCAACTTCCTTCTCAATTAAAAGTAACCATGGGAATTGTTCTTTTTCTTTATGGCACATTCAGAATTTTATCTACCATGTTCAAGGTTAAAAGACGTATAAAAGATGAGGGCTCTAACTAAAATATCTTTTCTGTTTCTTTTTTTTGTTTTGACATTCTCAGCTTGTAAAGAGCGTCAAATATCACCAATCAAAGGTTCGCTTAAATGTTATGTTGATGAATCTCTTTACAATGTAGTTAAAGCTGCAAGAGACACTTTTGTTGTGCTTTACCCCGGCAGCAGTATAGAATTAGTTTCAGTTAAAGCGCGCGAAGGAATTGCCGCTGTTCTTAATCAAGAGGCAAGGATTTTTATCAGCACCAGGGAATTAAATGCTGAAGAAAAAGTATTCTCTGAAAAAGCGAAATTAGACTTGCGTCATTTTAATTTTTGTTATGATGCCATTGTCCCGATTGTAAACGAAAACGATTCAAAATTTCAAATTACTGTATCGGAAATAAGAAACTTAATTTTCGGACAAGCAAAAAACTATAAAGTTTTTGTTCCAGAACACAATTCCGGCATTTATGAATATTTGAAGGAAAACATACTTGATAAAAAGGAACTACAGAATATAACAGCAGTAAAAAGCGAAGAGGATGTAATAAGCAAAATAAAAACAACAAAAAAGAGTATTGGATTTGTTGGAGTAAACACGTTAAACGATGTTAAAGGAGTTAAAGTTTTAGAGTTAGGTTCAAAAATTAGGAGTGATGGAGAAGTGTTGTATTATAAACCGTATGCTGCTTATTTAATAACTCAGAATTATCCTTTTACACGGACTACAACTATTTATCTTAATGACATGGGTATCGGCCTGGCCTCCGGTTTTGCAACTTTCTTAACAAGTTTTGAAGGCCAGAAAATTGTAGCAAAAAATAATTTGGGACCTGCAACTGTTCCTGTAAAAATGGTGAACTAAAACGGCGGTAAATATGAAAAGAGCATCTATTATAATTGTCAGTTTAATCTTTTTAATGTCTTATAGACTGATCGCTCAAAATTATTATGAGGACGCGGAAAAAGCGATTAAGAAAAAAGACTACGCAACAGCTTTGAAGATTTCAAAAGAGTGTCTTGAAAAAGATTCTGCAAGCACAGCTCTTAAGATATTAATTCAACTTCGTGAAAAAGATTATAAAAACGACAAACAGCTTTTTGAATATCTTGGCGATGCTTATGCAAAAATGAATGTAGCAGAACTTGCAATTACAAATTATGCAGAAGCTGAAAAATACGACTCATTGGATATTGCGCTTAAATTTAAGACCGCGGAGCTACTATACAAATCTAAAAGATATAAAGAAGCAGGAAATACTTATTTAAAGATTATTCAACTCGATCCTAACAACGTAAAAGCTCTTAAAGAAACAGCGTCTCTTTTATTTTTAGCAAAATATTATAGCGAGGCAGCAGCTTATTACGAAAAATATTTAGCTCTTGAACAGACACAAGATGGTTATCAAAAAATTTCAAAAGCTTTTTTAGAATCAAAGAACTATGAAAAAGCGTATAAGTATGCCGTTGAAGGATTGTCTAAATATCCCGGCGACGCAGTCTTAACCAAGAGCGCGGCAATTGCATCTTTCGGCTCGCAAAAATTTGAAGATGCCGGTAAATATTATTCAGCCATTCCGGACTCATTGTTAACCATAAGCGATTTGAAAAATGCCGGCAAAGCATTTCAAATGATCAAAGCAGATTCCATTGCTATTAAATATTATGAAAAAGTAATTCAACGGGACAGTACACAATCGGGCTTATTTATGGATATGGCTAACAATTACTTTAGAAGTAAAAACAACGAATTAGCAATTAAATATTATATGGCAAAAATAAAAATTGATCCTACTTACGAGCTGGCATACAGATATATGGGTTTTGCATATTACGATATGAAAGATTGGGGTGGTGCAAGACAATCATTCTTAAAAGCGAAAGAATTAATAGATACAACTTTTGTAACAAATTATTGGCTTGCTCAAACTTATAACCAAATGGATTCGACAGACCAGGCCGCAGAGCAATATGTTTATATTCTTCGACTTGCGGAAGGAAAAGAAAAACAATATAAGAATGAAATATTGGAAGCAAATGGTGCATTGGGTCAGAGAGCTTTTCAAAAGAAAAACTTTAACGGCGCTATTACTTATTTATTGAAAGCACTACAATTAAAACCAAGCGAGTGGAGATTTATGGAAATGCTTGGTGCTTGTTACCAATCATTACAGAATTATGATGAAGCAATAAGATGGTATAAGACAACTTTAAAATATAATCCCAAGAGTGAAGTAGCTAAAAAGGGCCTTAGAATGATGAGCGCCGATTAAACTTATACTGCGACAAGAATAAACTATGACTCAAAATAAAGTTAGTAAGTATTTCAATCCGTGGCACCATGTAAGTTATGGTGATAATATTCCGCAATTTGTAAATACAATTATCGAAATTCCTGAAGGCTCTAAAGCAAAATACGAACTTGATAAAAAAAGCGGTCTTCTTAAATTAGACCGAGTTTTATTCTCAGCTGTTCATTATCCTGCAAATTACGGCTTTATACCGCGCACGTTAAGTGATGATGAAGACCCGCTTGATATTCTTGTTATATGTTCCGTAGAAGTTGATCCGCTTTGTTTAATCGAGGCAAAAGTTATCGGCGTTATGGAAATGGTTGATAATGAAGAGAAAGATGAAAAAATCATTGCAGTAGCAAAGAACGATATTTCCGTGAATTACATAGACGATCTTGAACATATGCCGCCTCATACAATGATACAACTGCAGAGATTTTTTGAGGACTATAAAAAATTAGAACACAAAAATGTAGTTGTGGAAAAAATTGTAGGTAAAGAGGAAGCATATAAAATTATTCTTGATGGAATAAAACGATACGAAGATATTTATGGAAAGGAATTATAATGGATAAAATTAATTTGTTAAGTAATTCGGAACAAAATGAAGCAACGGGGAATTACAAACTTTCTAATTCACTTTTATATTTATACTCGCTTCTGGGATTCATTTTCCTCATAATGATTCTCGGCATGGCATATTTTCTTTATTTCATTTTTAAATAGAATTACCCCGGTATGTTTTAAATAAAAAGACGCGTTACCGCGTCTTTTGTTTTAAAAATTATCTTTTATGTTATACTTCTTTTGTCTGTATTTCCAGAAGAAGTACATTGGTAAACCCGCCGCGATCAATATTAATCCCATCATTGCATTGGAGGTATCGGAAATAATAGTATTTGCAAGAAATAAAAACGAAAAGACAACGAATATTATGGGAGTATATGGATAACCCCAAACTTTATACGGCCGCTCAGCATCAGGCATTTTTTTGCGTAGGACGAATACACCGTAAGCGCCGAGCATATAAAATAAATACGCACCGAAAATTACATAATCTGTAATTGTATCAAACGAACCCGACATTACTAATACACACGACCAAATTCCCTGTACAACAAGGGAAACATGCGGGGTTCCGAACCGGGGATGAACTTTACCCAAACCTCTAAAAAATAAGTTTGATCTAGCCATTGCATATGGAACCCGCGCAGTCGCAAGTATGCTGCCGTTAAGGGCGCCAAATGTGGAAATTATAACCGCAATAGCAATTAATGATCCGCCTTTAGTTCCGAAAATTTTTTCTGCGGCTGTAGCTGCAACAAGCGGAGATTTTGCCATCACATCAATGGGTAATACGTAGAGATAAGCAACATTTATTAAAACATAAACACCGATTACAATCAATGTTCCCCATAATAGACTAAGAGGAATATTCCTTTTTGGATTTTTAACTTCACCCGAAACGTAGGTTACACTGTTCCATGCATCATATGCCCAAAATGCACCGGCAAAAGCAAGACCAATCATTGCTATTAAATTATTGGAAGTAGATTGTGGAATTGAAAATCCGGTGTAAACATTTGAGAAACTTCCGTTCCCAAGTAGAAGTAGAAATACTGAAATTAAGATGATGGAAATAATTTTTACATAAGTTACTATTGTTTGAACAACTCCACCGAAGACAACACCGATATAATTAACACTCGTTAAGAAAAAAATACAGAGAATTGCAACAGCTTTAGTTCCAAAATCTAAAAACGGGTGAATGTTTCCAACCAGAGGCATGTATAGTGCAAAATCCTGTATATGCTGCGGAAGCTGAGGATACTTAATAAAGTAGCCGAGGTATTCGGCAAAAACATAAGCTATTGCAGCCTGACTTCCGGTTTGAATTACCGAAAGAATAGACCAGCCGTAAAGATATGCAGTGAAGTCGCCGTACATTTTTCTAAAATAAACATACTGCCCGCCAGTCGCATCAATCATTCCTGCAATTTCAGCATTTATAAGCGCACCAATAAATGTAATTATTCCGGCGGCTATCCAAATAATAATAAGTAGTTCGGGAGAGCCGAGTTGCTGAGCCATTGATGATGGTTTTCGAAATATTCCGGAGCCGATCATAGAGCCGGCTACAATCATTATTGTTGCAGTTAATGTTAATCCCCGAACGAGTTCAGTCTTTTTATTTTTCTCTTCCATTATCACCCGTAAAAGTTGGCACAAAATAGTTAAGTGTTAAGAAAAGTCCAATGAAATTATAAATCTGTTTCAATTCTTTTTGATAGGTCTTGTAACGAAGTTTTACTTTCCAGCAATTCCGGTATATATTCAACCGAGGTAACAAACGTCCATAAATAAGCCACGATCGAGTAAATACTTCCAAGCGAGAAATCGTCCAGATCAATTGCAATATAAAGAACAAACAGAAAAATTATTAACAGGACAAATCTCATAATTCCGAAATTTGCCGCACCCCAGGTTGCAATTTTTTCCTGAAGTTTTGCCATCGTATTATAAATTGTAGTTACTTGTTCCGGTTTTCTCTTTGAAAATGTATCATAAATAGTTTCGTAAGTATCATGAAGTTCAGAATGCAGTTTTACAACATTTTTACTGTAAAGACTGCTTAGAATTATTAACGGAAAAGAGATTAACAAACAGACCAGAGAAATTCTTAGATCGAAAAAAGTTAGAGCTATAACTGCACCAAGAATAGCAATAATCTGTTCTGCAATTTCGGGAATTCTATACTGAACAAATGTTACATATTCTTGTGAGAGGTGGGCGCGCGCAACGGTTTTAGAGGTATCGAGCCCCCGTTTATTGCCGGCCTCGGCAATCTTGGTAACAAGCTGAACATACATTTTTTGAAAAACTCTCGGTTCAAATCTTCTGCGGAAAGTGCCTGAAGCGGAATTGATTAAATATGCAGTTATCCAAAAAATTAATGGTACAATGTGAGCAAATTTATCTGAAGGAACACTTGGGTTGGATCTTTGAAGAAATGCATCAATTAAATTTCCAAACAACGTCGGCTCTAGAATCCACGCAATATTTTCAACTAAAATAAGAAAAGCAATTAGCGAAATACCCCTCTTATGTTCTTTGATTAATTTAAATAGAGCCATTTATTTTTATCAACCTTAGAGAAGTTTTTCTAGTTATTAGTTATCTTGAAATTTTTATGAAAGAAAAATAATAACTATCTTGGCCATGTGCATTTTATGTTTTTACACTTTTTGAAAAATAATGAGGTTTAGATGGAAAATGTTAGCGATAAGAGCAAATCAAGCGATATTCCTTTTTACTTTTTAATGGGAATTCTTGGATTCTCTATTGTATTTACGGTTGGTTATCTACTATACACTGTACTTTTCGGTTAATCGTTCATCTTAATAATATGCTTCTTCTAAATAAATGAACTTCTAAGATTCTTTTTGGAAATTTCCGGTGAAAGATTTATTCGATGAAAATTGTATTCAGTGATATTATGTATTACAACAAGTCCAATCAATTTTTCGGTTTACCCATTAAAATTACTTTGTTAATTACGCGGATTACAATTAAATCCTATTTGTCGTTTAGTGCTTAATCTTTTTTAGCGGATGGGCTTCGGTATTAAAAACATATTTTTCCAAGGCTTTTGTTCCATCAGTTGAAAAGAGTAAATAAAAATATTTGAGTGTCTCTGCAAAGAAAAAACTCTCCATCGAATCGCTCTTCTCTTTTGTTGCAACACTTTTTAATGCCGAATAACCTTCATCTGCTTTGCAATATTTAACTAGACTGTCAAAAAAGGTTTTTCCCATTGCAATGTACTTCGGGTTTTGGGTATAGTAATAAAGATAAAATGCAGATTCTATAATCTCAGGGCGTAAAACATAATTAGCATATAAGATTTTATTTGTTTTGTAATCAAACTGTTCCGGTTCAATATCAAAGTGTGTCCACATATAATAACAAGATTCTTGAAGTTGGACAGCTTGTCTCAGGTCGCCGCCATAGGCAAGTACTGCCGGAAGAAAAGCATCGAGCGCACCGAAGGTTGAAGAAGTTTGTTTACCCGTGTTCATATCAACTTGGCCGTACCACAATCCTGTTTCTGTTTTTTCCGGTAAATATTTATTTACGGCAGCAATACTTTCATCGTACATATTCTTAAAATCTTTATCACCAAATAACAGCCACGACTTTAAAAGATATTCATAATATGAATCAATCATTCCGCTAATGTGACTTTCAGTATTTTTCCATTCACCGGTTTCAACATCTATTGTTGTCCCTACAAGTCCGATCTTGGATCTGCGTTTGAATAACTCAACAATTCCTTTCTTTGCCTTATCATAATAGATTTGGCTGCCCGTTAATTTGCTTAATGTTCCAAATTCTAACATTAACGTTCCAATCTCGGCTGGATTGTTTACCTTTCCTTTTGTCTCTCCTGTTTTGAGATTAACATTTACGTACGGCATTCCTGTGGGAGAATTGAAAACGGGAAGCAATCTTTTTCCCAAATCTTCTGCCAGCATTAAAAATCTTTTGTCTCCATCAAGTTGATAAGCAGAAATTAATCCTCCCAGTAAACGGATTGTGATTTCAAAGTTTTGAATGGAAAGATTTTTATCAAAAGATAATTTCTCAAAAATTAATTGTTTTGCTTCTTCGGCTTCTTTTGTTAAACCCATCAACAGCATTGTATCAAATGCATCAACCGGAGTCATCAGCAGAGATTCACCATACCAGTCACGGTATGTTTTGCTTAATGGTTTTAGCTGATCATGTCCCCAAGCGTATTTTTTATAAGCATTCCATGCATGAAGAAATTCATGTTTAACTTTTTCTGCATAGATAGCATTATCATTTTTAGAATATTTTTCGGTTGCGATTGAATGACTGGAGAAAAAACTTGTTATAGCAATTAATAAAATTAATCCTGTTTTCATTTTTAGCCTGTTGCATGTAATTAAAAAATGGTTTTTAGTATTTGAGGGTGCTCGTCATTCACTTTGATTATAAACTCGCCGAATAATGTGTTCGCCCACGCAAACCACGAGCGGGAAAATTTTGATGAATCGTCTTTGTCAAATGATTCGTGCATAAAACCTGTTCCTGCATGAGTATTCTTCAAAGTTCTAATACATGATCTTATTTCATCCTCGTTATTACTGGTTAATCCACGCATAGTAATGCTCAAATTCCAGATTTTACCAAATCCAGCATGCGGGCCTCCGATTCCTTCTCCGGCTTTTCCTCTGAAGAAGTATGGATTATTTTCACCAAGTAAAAATTTTCTTGTATTAAGATAAACCTCATCATCTATTCTAACAGAACCTATATAAGGTAGTGAAAGCAAGCTCGGAACATTTGCATCATCCATAAAAAGTTTATTGCCGAATCCGTCAACTTCGTATGGATAGATTTTACCGAAAGCAAGATGATCTGCGATGCAATATTTTTTTAATGCGGCTTCTACTTCGAGGGCAAAATTTTTGCAATCATCGGCGAAAAGTTTATCATTTATTACAACATCAAAAATTTCTGCAAGATTATTAAGTGCAGTAACCGCAAAAAAGTTTGACGGCACTAAAAAAGGAAAAGTCGTTGCATCATCCGAAGGACGGAACATTGAACAAATCAATCCAACGGGTTTAACCGGATTGCCGTAACCGCCTCCGGCAAGAGTATCCAGCTGCCAGGAAGTTTTTCTTCCGAATTTGTACGGTCCTAAATTTTCTTTTCTCTGCTGTTCTCTAAATGTTTTGTAAATCAATTTTGCAGCACTCTTCCAGTCTTCATCGAAAACAGAAACATCTTTAGTTGTTTTCCAATATCCGTGAGCAAGACGGATAGGATAGCATAGAGAATCAATTTCCCATTTGCGTTCATGAAGCTCCGGTTTCATTTCAGTTTCATCTTTTTCCCAATAACTTCCCGTCGGTTCGTTATTAAAGGCGTTTGCATAAGGATCTATCAGAATACATTTTATTTGGCGATTAATTACGCCGGCAATTAAATCGCGCAATTTTTTATCATCATTTATTAATGGCAAATAAGGCCAAACTTGCGCAGTAGAATCGCGAAGCCACATTGCATTTATATCACCGGTTATTACAAATGTATCAGGTCTTCCATTTATGATTTTAAGTGTAACGGTTGTGTCGAGTGTATTTGGATAACAATTTTCGAAAAGCCACGCAAGTTCTTCATCCGCAATATTTTTTTTCATCTCAACTATTTTGGATTCAACGGCATCACTAATAAACTTACGTTCACCTAATTTTGGGCGCTTGCTTATAAAATTATTTTTATTGAATACGGATCTTTTTAAATATCCCGATTCATTTGCTATTAAATCTTTGCCCAATGTAATGCCGGCAAGCGCAAGTCCGCCGCGTTTAATAAAATCTCTTCTAGAAGCCATACAGAATTCCAATTTTTTCCATATTAAAAACAATTATTTAATAATTAATTGTAAAATAAGTAATGGAAGGAAAAGTAAAAAAGATTTTTCTTGAGCCGTAAATGTCTATTTGCTATGTTGTAACAACTCATCAAGCGGGTTCACTTTCTCATCAAAAAATAATAAACAACGGACAGATGATTTTTCTGTTCATAAAAATAAAAAAGGAGAATAACATGGTAGAATTAACCTCACTTTGGTTACCCATCCTTTTATCGGCAGTGGTTGTCTTTATCGTTAGTTCAATCATTCACATGGCAACACCATGGCACAAAAAAGATTATGGAAAAATTCCTGATGAAGGTAAAGTTTTAGAGGCATTACGTCCATTCAATATTCCGACCGGCGATTATATGGCGCCTTTGGCATCTGGCATGGAAGATATGAAATCGCCTGCGTTTGCTGAAAAAATTAAAAAGGGTCCGGTTGTTATTTTAACCGTAAGACCAAATGAAATGTGGAAGATGGGACCAACCTTAGGTCTTTGGTTTCTCTACTCGGTTGTTGTTGGATTCTTTGCTGCATACATTGCAAGTCACGCACTGCAAGTTGGAGCAACATATTTATCTGTTTTTCGTTTTGTTGGCGCCAGCGCTTTCATGGGATACACTTTTGCGCTTTGGCAATTTTCTATTTGGTACGGACGCAAGTGGAGTATAACAATAAAAGCAACAATTGATGGACTGCTCTATGCTCTTTTGACAGCCGGAGTCTTCGGCTGGTTGTGGCCTAGATAAGTTTGTTTTGTGGTAACCTTCGAGGTTACAAAGCAGTAACCTCGAAGGTTTGAAAAGAATTTTATTTTTCCGATGCTTCTTTTTCTATGATTGCTTTATAAATTACTTTTGCCATTAATGCTGCACCCGCTTCGTTGGGATGGATCCCATCGGGAAGAAGAATCTCTTTTCCTTCAAATGGTTTGTATAGATCAATAATCTCAACATTTTTATCTTTACTTATCCTCTCAATTATGGGGATTATATCATTTACAATTATAGAATCGCGGATGTCAAAATTAATTCTGAATGCCGGAACGGGTTTGCAAACAAATATTTTCGGTTTAGATGTCAGATTCTTAAAAACATCAACAAAGTCTCTGTAATCTTTTTCGAATTCGTCCTTGTATTTCCAGTTATACGGTTTCGAATCGTTCGTGCCGAGCTTGATGATCACTATATTAGGATTGTATGCAATTGCATCTTGAAACATTTGTTCATTCCAGTAAGGATTATCTCCTTTTCTCAGCATGGTTCTTCCGCTAAAGCCGAAATTTTTTACTTCGTATTTTTCTCCCAATAGTCTTCCTAACACGGAAGGATAAGAATCTTTTTCTCTATTTTCGATACCGGCGCCAAACGTTATACTATTTCCGATGCAAGCAACTTTTATTGGAGTGGCTGGTTTTACTTCTTGAGCAAAAGAGACAAACGTTATGGTAAAAAGAAAAAGTAACGTCAATAATTGTTTTGAAAAAGATTTCATAGCATTTTTCTGTATTTAAGTTATTAGATATTTCACTTCGCCCATTATGACAAATTAATTTTATTCGAGGGTTTTAACTCCTATCACGGTCTTTGCTTCGGTTTCAAGCAGATCAAAAATAACAATTTCATTCTTTCCCTTTTTTAACCAAGGAGCAGGACAGTATAATCTTTTCTGGGGACCGATATCCCAGTAGCGGCCCAGATTTTTTCCGTTAACGTACACAATGCCTTTTTTGTAATTACTCATGTCAATGTAAGTATCAGCTGTCTCGGTTAAATCAAATGTGCCTTTAAGGAAAAATCCTTTTCGGTCTTGAGAAATCGTTGATTGCTTAATGGATTGGATATATTTAGGATCAAAAGGCAAATTGTAGATTTCCCAGTTCATTAACGTCATACCGTTTAATGTAACACGGTCGGTGATGCCTTTTCTGTCAATCAGGTTTTGTCCGTAATTTATTCTTCCCATTGCCTCAACAAAAATTTCCAGAACCGGATCTTTAACATCACTTTTTGGCAGTTCAATTGTTTTTTCTCCTTCACGTCTGTCGAGCTTGCCGATATATTTACCGTTAAGAAAAACAATAGCATAATCGTGCAGATCGGTAATTGTTAACTTTCCGCTCTTATGTCCGATCAATTTTGTTTTGTACAAAATAAATCCTTCATATTGTTCGAACATTTCCATCGGTTTCGGCTGTATAGATTGTTTTGGTTGGGGAAGATTATCCCACACGCTTGAGAACAATTGCATTTTGATTTCCGGAATTTCAATTGACGGAACAGGTTTAGGTAAATCAGGAATGCTCTTAACATATTTTGAGATTAAATTTCTCAGCGCAAAATATTTAGTTGTCGGCAATCCTTGTTCGTTAATCGGCGCATCGTAATCGTAGCTTGTAATATCCGGTTCAAAAGGTTTGTTTCCGGAATTAGCGCCAGCAGTAAATCCGAAATTTGTTCCGCCGTGAATGACATATAGATTAAACGATTTTTTGTTTTCCAATAAAAATTTTATTTCTTTGAAAAGATTTGATGTATCAGCGCGTCCCCAATTTCCTCCCCACGGAGTAAACCAGCCGGGATAAGTTTCACTGCTGAACGACGGAACATTCGGATTTCTTTTCTTAGCCTGTTCAAAATCTTTTTCGTTCGATCCGCTGTCTAAACCGACTGCCGCACCGTCAATGTTACCGGCTTCAAGCATGTATGATGTTGGCCCGTCTGCGGTATAGAACGGAACATCAATACCGTTCTTCAACCAAATCTTTCTAAGTTCTTCAAGATAATTTTTGTCATTGCCGTAACTTCCGTATTCGTTTTCAATCTGCACCATCAAAATTGGTCCGCCGTTGGTAACAAGAAACGGTTTAATAATTTTTGATAAATGAGTTATATACTTTTCAACCGCTTTCATGTAGCGCGGATCCATACAACGAACTTTTATATCGGGGATTTTTAAAAGATAAGGAGGAATTCCGCCGAAATCCCACTCGGCACAGACATAAGGACCGGGACGGAACAACACCCACATATTTTCTTCTTGTGCAATTTTTATGAATTGTGCCAGATCTCTATTCTCTGATTTAAAATCGTATTTGCCGGGCGATGATTCATGATAATTCCAGAAAATATATGCTGCAATTGTATTGCAACCCATTGCCTTCGCCATTTGGATTCGGTGCCGCCAATATTCTTTTGGAATACGTGCCGGATGCATTTCTCCGCTTATTATCTGAAACGGATTTCCATCGAGTAGAAAATTATCCGCAGAAAATATGAATGAGTGTTTTTGTGCAGAACAAACACTAACAACAACAAATAAAAGCAAAACGATTTTTTTCATAACATTCTCTGAACAACAGGATTATTTAATTTTAAATACCCATGCATTTTCACATGGCGGATTATTTTGTAATGCTTGCGGAATATAAACTATAAAATTTGATCCAACCTTTTCCAAATTCAATTTTACTTTTGAACCAAGCAAAACAACAGTTGATTTATTTCCAACAACAGAAGGCGGTAATTTTATTTCTGCAGGAATTGTTTTTTCATTCTCGTCGGTAAGATAAATTGCATAAACTGTTCCATCCTTTAATTGAGTAAAGCAAACTTTTCCTTCTCCGTAAGGTGTAATCGGACGAGTATTATAAATTGCTTCGTTATTGATTTTCATCCATATACCAAGCTCTTTTAATCGTGCGTAGGCTTCGTCATCCCAAGTTCCTTCAGGAGATGGTGCAATATTCAATAAAAGGTTTCCGCCTTTAGAAACAATATTAACAAGAATATTTATCAGCTCGTGCGTGCTTTTGTATTTTGCATTAAATGCATAACTCCAACCCCCACCCATAATGATGCAAGATTCCCATGGGTAGGGAAGCAGCTTTCTCGGAATTTGATTTTCGGGAGTAAGATAGTTCTGATAAGGTCCTTCAACAGCACGGTCAACAACAATTAATCCCGGTTGCTTCTCGCGCGCTTTTCTTACAAGCTCCGGCATATTAATATCCTGGCTTTGGGGACGCGTTGCATATTTTGCAGAGAGCATTTGTTCTTTCACTTCTTCATCAGTTTTAATGCGAACCCATCCGCCGTCGAGCCAAAGGATATCCATTCTTCCGTAATCAGTCATCAATTCCATAATTTGATTATGTGTAAACTCAACAAATTTTTTCCAGCGGTCCGGATAAGTTGCAATATTATAATTTACATTCCGGTCGGGAGTTGCAAAATTCGGCCACCAATAATTTTCATTATGCCAATCCGGTTTGGAAAAATATGCGCCTGTCATAAATCCTTCTTTGCGGAACGCGCTAAATATTTCTTTTGCAATATTTGCTTTAGGATTTGTACTGAATGCGCAGTTTGGATCGGTAATTTTATAATCGGTTTGTTTTGTATCGAACATCGAAAAACCATCGTGATGTTTTGTGGTGAAGATAACGTATTTCATTCCGGCATCTTTAGCCGCTTTAGCCCACTTGCCGGGATCAAATTTTGTGGGATTAAAAGTTTTTTTTAGATCCTCGTACTTTTTTTTGTATTCAATATAGTTATCGTTATTTCTTCTTTCCCATCCCTCATCCTCAGAACAGATAGACCATGATTCAACAACTCCCCATTGAGAATACGGGCCCCAATGCATAAGCAAACCGAATTTTATGTCCTGCCATTTTTCTAATTGCTTAAGTACAAGCGGATCAGTTTCCGGATAATATTTTTGAAGATACTCTTGAGCCCGAGAAGATGAAGACAAGAGTAAGATTAAGAGAAAGAGCAAGAAAATTTTTTTCATGGTAATTTCCTTTATTGTCAGTTCTGCATTTTAAACAATCCGAAGTTCGCAAGAGTTGGGTTTAACCGAGACTGCTCGATTACTAACTTAACGCGTTTTGATTTTACCGTGTTGAAGCGAAGTAACCGCTTATATCCTACGGTAGTTCCGTCAACAAACTTAATCCATTTCTTTCCATCCCAATATTCAAGACGAAATTTTTCAATACGCTGCCCAACTCTGATTTCTTCTTGAAGCATAACAACATCAAAAGTTTTAGTACCGGTTAGAGTAAATTCCAATTCGGCAGACGTCTCTGTTGAATTGGTTGTCCAATAAGTATTTTTGTCCAATAAATTTTTCTGAAAAACTTTTTTCATTCCCGATGATTTTATTTTTGCGTCGTTGGCAAGATTTATCTTAAACGTTTTATCCAGAATCTTTTTCATCCCGTTCAAACTTTTAATATCATAGTCTGTTATCAATCCGTGTTTATCGGGAGGAACATTTAGAAGCAGAACACTATTGCGTCCAACAGAACTAAAATATATATCAACAAGTTTCTCCGGTGATTTAACCATTGTGTCTTCAGAAGAACGGTAAAACCATCCGGGCCTTATTGAAACATCCGTCTCTGCCGGATACCAGAACAATCCATTAGCAGATTTAATTTTTTCTCTGCTTCCAAGATCATCTCCCATTAAATCTTTTGGCTGATAAATTTCATCGAGCGGATTTTTCAAAGAAGCGGCTGCCGTTCCATTTAATTTAGAAAGATCAATCGGAATTACATTCCATTCTGTTTCTCTAGAGTAACCGGATTCTGTTCCAACCCACCGTATATCCGGAGCCATGCCGAATATAACAGCATTCGGCTGAAGTTCGCGTATAACTTTATAATAAGATTGCCAATCATAAACCTGCTTTTTTCCGTTTGGTCCTTCACCGTTAGCGCCGTCAAACCAGACTTCAGTTATCTCTCCGTAATTTGTTAAAAGCTCACGTAATTGATTGCAAAAATATTTATTGTATTTCGGTGAGTCGCCGTAATCCGGATTATTTCTATCCCAGGGGGAAAGATAGAGCCCGACTTTCAATCCGTATTCTCTGCATGCATCTACAAATTCTTTAACGACATCGCCCTTGCCGTTTTTCCAAGGAGAATTTTTTACGCTGTGCTCGGTGTATTTGCTCGGCCAAAGACAAAATCCGTCATGATGTTTTACGGTTAGTATTGCCAAATTCATTCCGGCATTTTTATAAACTCGTGCCCATTGTCTTGCATCAAAATTTGTTGGATTAAAAAGTTTCTCATCTTCTTTTCCGGCACCCCATTCGTTATTGGTAAATGTGTTCATTCCGAAATGTGCGAACGCAATAAATTCCAACTTCTGCCAATCGTACTGTTGCTTTGTTGGAACAACATTAGCTGCTTTTATAATTATTTGTTCTGATGTGTCCGCTGGTTTTAAAAACGTAAAGTTTTTTTGTCTGTTGTCGGTTGTTTGCTGTGAGTGGATTGTTGCAACAAAAGCGAGCAAGGGAATAAAAGCAATAATTTTTGTCATTAGTATTTCCGATAAAGTCTTTTGTGGTTAATTACACTCTCAAAAAAGTTTTTTTCTTGTACAGGAAATAAAGAAGCGCCCACTCAATTGCGATGACACAGCAGGCAAATATTGCAGGCTGTAATCCTTTATCAAACCAGCCGAGAGCGAATCCAAAAAGTTTTTTAACTGTGCGCGTGTAATCGATCCATGATGATGCAAGATAAACTGTAATTGAGTTCATACCGATTACAACAAAAAAGAATGCCCACTTTTTAAAATCAAGCACATCTATCACAAAATAGAATATTGTTAAGAGAAGAATTGACCAGCCCGCAGTATATAAGGCAAATGAACTTGTCCAAAGATTTTTATTTATCGGGTAAGCAAAATTTATGAATAAAGATAAAAGTAGAAGCGAGCCGGCTGCAATCAGCAAATAGCCAATTTTAGTAAAACCGTTTATCTTTTCATTTTTAATATACGATCCTGTAAGCGCACCCATCAAGGCTGTAGCAGTTGCAGAAATTTTTACAAGCCATCCTTCGGGGTCGTGAATACCGAGATAAAGTTTTCCCGGCATAAGCATTCTGTCAATAAAACCGTTTATGCTTCCTTCTTTTGTCAGCACCCCGGCACCGTAACCCGGAACGGGAATAAAATTCTGAATTGCCCAGTAACCAAGTAAAATTCCAACAACCCAATAAATTTGTAGTTTCCAATTTGTGTTCAGGAAAATAATTGCTGCAAGAAAATATGCAATACCAATTTGTCCAAGCACACTTGCGTATCTAATGTGTTGAAGATTCCAATCGCTTTGATAATTATAAAACACACCGAATAAAACCAATAATGCGGCTCTACGTAAAACCTTAAGATAGATTTTATTTTTTGGAACTCCTTTTTCCAATTGTCGTGATAGAGAGAACGGCATTGCAACACCGGAGAGAAAAAGAAACAAAGGAAAGATGAGATCGTAAAAACTAAATCCGTTCCATTCGGAATGTTCAAGCTGTGCCGACATCCAAACGAAAATAGGAAAGCCGGTGTATTTTTTTAGCACATGAAATATTTCTTCGCCGCCGATAATCCAGAACATATCAAATCCTCTTAATGCATCCAGAGAGAGTAAACGGTTAGATTTTATTTCTTCCATCTTAATCCTCTAATATTAATTCTGAAAAAATAGATTCTTCCGACAACTGTTTTTTAATTTTACATTACCATCAATTCTCTTTTCTTTTTCCACATGCCGCGGGTAAAATCCGGAAATTTTTGCGGCGCACTTTTCTGTTTGATTGATCTTTCACTCAGTTCGCAAACCGCACTTATAACGGCGGCATCATAAACATCCATATCCGGCTCAACACCTTTAAGAAGCGAGTTAATCAATCTGTAATCTTCAATAAAATCCATTCCGCCGTGCCCAGCGCCTTTGCTCTGTTCTTCAAGATCAACCCAAATTGGGTGCTCGTATTTTTTCATATATTCATCAATCTTCTCCCATGCATCCGGTTTACCTTCCTGCTCAATATAAATTTTTTGTTCGGGATATTTTCTTACAAGTCCTTTGGTTCCCTGAACATAAATATTTCTGCTGTAAGGACGAGGAGAACTTGTATCATGCGTTAAAACAACTGTTTCGCCGTTTATAGTTTTAAGAACAGTTGTAACCACATCGCTTAAAACAAATTTCTCTCTTGCTTGAGGACTATCAGCACCGAATTTTTTTTCTGCATATAAATGAAGCCCGCGGGTTTTTGTTCCGAACGAAACTAAATAGTCGAAATAATTTCCGCGGTTGATATCAAGACATTGTGCAACAGGACCAAGTCCGTGTGTAGGATACAGGTCACCATTCCGTTTCATCGAGTGTGTCCTGCGCCAGAGACCCTCACCTTCCATATCATGTTTTACTCCGCGCAGATCATGTAAATAACCGCATTCAGCATGAAGCAATTCGCCGAACAATCCTTTCTTAACCATATTTAGAATCATCATTTCGGTTTTATCATAGTTACAGTTTTCCATCATAATGCAATACTTGCCGGTTTTTTCGGAAACTTCGACGAGTTGCCAACAATCTTCAATTGTATAAGCTGCGGGCACTTCTGTTGCCGCATGTTTTCCGTTCTTCAATGCTTCTATGCAAACCGGTACATGCCATTCCCATGGAGTTGCGGTGTAAACAAGATCAACATCATCACGCTGACACAAGCGTTTAAAATCAGTTTCGCTTTTTGTATATGCTTCCGGTTTTTTGAAACCGGCTTTCACAATCATATCTTGAGCTCTTGCTGCATGTGCTTCGACAATATCACACACTGCAACTATCTCGGCACCTTTTATTTTTATTAAGTTGGAAACATGATCTGTTCCCATTCCGCCAACACCAACATAACCTATACGCACTTTCTCCATGGGCTTTGCAGTAGGTGCAACTTTTGCCGGACTTTTTAATTTCTGCTGTAGCTCTTCTGCCAGCGCAACACTGCTTACGGCAATTCCCACTCCAGCCATTGCACTTTTTTTAATGAAATCTCTACGGTTTAATTCTTCGCTCATTGCTGTATCCTTAATCTTATTTAGAAAATTTTTAATCTTCTTGTAATTTCTCTTCCTTTTCCTGCAACAAAAATACTATCTGAAGTTAATGTAACTTTTGCAAAAGAAACACTATCCGGAGTATCAACCATTCCCTTAAAATTTATGAAATGCACCCCGTCTTTTAATGCATAACCGCCGGGGTGATTGTGTCCGCAGAAATAAGCTTTAACACATTTATAATTTGTTAACATTGCCGTAAGCTCTTCATCATTGAATAGACTATGACAAGCGACGGGATAAATTGGAAAGTGACACATCACAATTATTTTTTTATTTTCTTTTACAGCAACATTAAGCTGATTTTCCAGCCATGAAAATTGTTTAGAGCTTAATCCGCCGTTAGCTTTGCCGGTGTTGCATCTGCCCGTTCTTAATAGTTTTGCATATAGAGTATCCCGCTCTGCTTTTTGTATTGAGTCTTGAGGCACTCTGAAACTTAAATCATTTCCGTTTAGAAATATAAATATCCAATCGACTTTGGAAATGGAATAGTAGCCCTCTTTTAAATTCATTTTAGATAATACATGTGTTTTAAATTCCTCTTGCACATTAAACTCATGGTTGCCTAGAACAAAATAAACCGGTGCATTCGATTTTCTGAAATGAGGTAATATCACATCAAAGCTGTTGAAGTCACGGTCAATTGCATCTCCAAGATGGGCTACAAAATCAAGTTTCTGAGAATTAAAATAATTAATACAGCTGTCAAGTTTTACCGTCGAATTATTATAGTAACGAACATCATTTGGTTCGCACTCACAATACTGAACGTCTGTAACAATTCCGATTGTTAGATTGGAATTTTCTTTTGGTTGAAAGTAGCAGCTGCCGAGAAAAAGCAGGAAGACTAGAAAAAGTTTTTTCATTATTATTTTCCTATAAATTTATTTTATATAGAACAGCATTTCATCAGCGATTAATTGCTTTTTCATACCGGTACTTTCT